>CAXIAD010000001.1:0-108469 GCA_964021645.1 uncultured Cognatishimia sp.
GGTACTTTGCCCGCTTCTGCTCACCGCATTCAGACCAGCCCGTGGACACCGATGCAGCCAGCTACTGGATGCCGGTGGACCAGTATATCGGCGGTATTGAACACGCGATTCTGCATTTGCTGTATTCACGGTTCTTTGCCCGCGCGATGCAGATCACCGGCCACCTGCCCGAATCCGCAATAGAGCCGTTTGACGCCCTGTTCACCCAAGGCATGGTCACGCATGAAATCTATGAAAACACTGTGCGCAAAACCCCCGAGGGGCGCACGCTGTATCATTACCCTGAACAGGTTGAGTGGATCGACGGCAATTGCGTTGCCAAAGACACGGGCGATGCCATCAAGGTGACCCCCTCTGCCAAGATGTCGAAATCGAAAAACAACGTCGTGGACCCGATTGCGATCATCAATTCCTATGGCGCAGACACCGCACGCTGGTTTGTTTTGTCCGATTCTCCCCCCGAACGGGATGTGGAATGGACCGCAGCAGGCGCCGAGGCCGCGCATAAACACCTGACTCGCGTTTGGAAGCTATGTGACAAGGTCGCCGCGATGGACCCCGATGCCAAAGGCGAAGGTGACGACGCATTGCTGCGCGAAATGCACAAGGCGATCCGCGACGTGACACTAGGTGTTGAATCCTTTGGCTTTAACGCGGCTATCGCCAAATTGTATGGCTTTACCAACGCGCTGATCAAATCCAAGGCAAGTGCGGCAACGCAAAAACTGGCCGTCAAAACGCTGGCGCAGTTGATGTCCCCCATGACTCCACATCTGGCCGAGGATGTCTGGGCCCACCAAGGCGGCACCGGCTTGGTCATCAATGCCCCATGGCCGAAGGCGGATGAAGACATGTTGGTTGATGCCAATGTCACCTTGCCGATCCAAATCAACGGCAAACGGCGTGCGGAAATCAGCGTACCTGCGGATATGTCAAAGGAAGAGGTTGAAAAACTTGTCCTCGCGCACGAAGCTGTCATTCGTGTGTTGGATGGGGCCCAACCCAAGAAATTGATCGTTGTCCCCGGTCGGATTGTGAATGTCGTTGTATAATCGCCGAACCCTATTGTTGATGGCTGCTGCCCTTGGGGGCTGCGGCTTTACCCCGGCCTATGCTCCGCAAGGCGGCGCATCGCGTTTACAAAATCGGGTCTTGGTTGAGGAGCTAACCACCAGCGACGGCTATGTGTTGGTGCGCGAATTAGAAACACGGCTAGGACGTGCGCAGGCACCTGCCTATGGCTTGGCAATCTCCCTCACCACCGAAGACGAAGGCATGGCAATCACCACTGACAATGACACCACCCGATTTGATGTTATTGGCCGCGCGAAATTTGCGCTACGTGATTTGGCCACCGGGAATGTGTTAACCTCGGGCGAGGTCGAAAGCTTTACCGGCTATTCCACCACGGGCACCACTGTCAGCACCTTGGCCGCCGAAAAAGATGCACGCGAACGGTTGATGGTTATCCTATCGGATAAAATCACCATACGCCTGCTCGCTTTTGCGCCAACCCTTGTGCAATGAAGCTTTCTCCTCGGGATGCGTCGCGATATTTCTCCAAACCGGACCCTAATCGCACGGGCCTGTTGATTTACGGTGCCGATGCGATGCGCGTCGCGTTAAAGCGCCAAGAAGTCATTACCGCATTGATCGGCCCCCAAGGCGAAGAGGAAATGCGCCTAACACGCATCCCCGCAAGCGATTTGCGCAAGGACCCTGCGCAATTGGTGGACGCAATCAAATCCATCAGTTTCTTTCCGGGGCCACGGGTTGCCTTTGTTGAGGATGCCAATGATACGGCGGCGGCGGCCATCACTGCGGCCTGCCAAGATTGGGCACCGGGGGATGCGCAAATCATCGTAACGGCCGGTCAGCTCAAGGCAGGCTCCAAGGTGCGCAAGCTGTTTGAGGGGCATTCCAATGCCTATGCGGTGGGCATCTATAACGATCCCCCCAGCCGCGAAGAGATTGAAGCCGAGTTGGCAAAATCTGGTCTGACCAATGTGGAGCGGGACGCGATGGTCGACCTCACCAATCTTAGCCGCGAACTTGGCCCCGGTGATTTCCGGCAAACCGTTGAGAAACTATCGCTATATAAATGTGGTGATCAATCGCCTGTCACCTCAGAAGATATCGCCAATTGCGCCCCAACTTCGACAGAGGCTGCGCTTGATGATGTTCTAAATATCGTCGCAGAGGGACGTGCGCAGGATATCGCGCCTGTGATGCGCAAACTACAGGCCCAAGGCACGCAGCCCGTTGGATTATGTATTGGGGCAACCCGACATTTTCGTGCGCTCTATTCTGCGGCCTCTGATCCCGGAGGGGCAGCGCAGGGGATCGCCCGCATGCGCCCGCCAATTTTCGGGCCACGTCGTGATCGCATGTTGCGCCAAGCCCAAGGTTGGGGTGCCTCAAAACTGGAACAAGCGCTGACGATCTTAACGGATACAGATTTGAAATTGCGCTCTGCCGGGCAATCGGCCCCGGCGATGGCGCTGGTCGAACGTGCCTTGCTGCGCCTTGCTATGCTAGGCCGTCGTTAGGCGTATCAAAAGGGACCAAAGCCCCTTTTGACTGTTCAATAGGTATCACTCTGGCGGGGCATATAGCGCGAAAACCTCGGCTCCGGTCATTGTGGCGTGATCCCCTGCAAACGCGAACCCATCTGGTTTTTCGTCGACAAAAATCTCGGCAGTCAGGGGCACTCCGCTCGCATCGTCCAATGTTCCCATTCCGACATGACAGGTGCCTTGATGTGGTCCGGGCGCTGTCACCCGATAAAACAAGCTACTGCCACAAGATGTGCAAAACGCGCGTTCTGCCCAATCAGAGCTTTTGTAGAGACCAAGGTTCTCCTCGCTCTCGAGTGTCAGATTTCCAGCCGAAACAGCCATGCCCATATAGACACCACCGCTCCATTTTCGGCACATATTACAGTGACAGGCACCCGTTTCCTGCGGTTTTTCAGAGATAGAATATCGAACGCCACCACAAAGGCAGCCACCAGTTACAGACATAGGATAATTCCTTTTGTTACGATTCTTTGTCTGCTGCTAACCTATCAATCCCTCATGCCAATTATTGTCAGCAGGTATTGAAGAGTCACAGAATTTTCACCCGACAAATAGTGGATACTTGAACTCTGGAACTTGGTGTCTGGAGGCGCTGTTGGTGTTGATGATGTATTAGGAGGTTTCGCCGCGAAACCCCTCCAATCCCAGGTGTCAGTGGGGTTTACCCTAGAAAACGCAGTGCGCCCTGACCAGCCCAAGCCCCAGTGGCAAGGCAAGCCGTCATCAAATACCCTCCGGTTGGGGCTTCCCAATCCAGCATTTCACCGGCGGCAAACACACCGGGCATATCCCGCAACATCAGATTTTGATCCAAGGCATCAAACCGGATGCCACCCGCCGTTGAAATCGCCTGTCCGATTGGGCGTGGTCCCGTGTGCGCAACTGGTAAACTCTTGATCATAAGTGATAAATCATCAGGAAATGGGCGTGCGAATTCCATCAACAATGCCTGCTTCACGGGGCTAAGCTTTAGCGTTTTACGCAGAAAATTCGCCATGCTCATCTTGCCCCTAGGGCGCGCTAAACGGGCACGAACATCCTCGATCGACACATCCGGCATCAGATCAAGCAACAGGGGCTGTCCTTCGCGTAATGCGCGGGACACGGCATATATGCCACCGCCCTCAAGACCTTGATTTGAAACGATGAATTCGGCACGCTCCCGCTGTGATCCGGCGCAAAGCGTGACCCCTTTGACGGGGGCGCCAAAATGTTTGGCCATATGCGAGGACCAATTCACGCTAAACCCCATATTGGCTGGTTCAAAAGGGGTGGTAGGGACATCGAGAAAATCGGCCCATGCACCATCAGACCCCAATCGCGCCCAGCTTGCGCCACCACAGGCCAATACCGTCACACGCGGTTTTTCAACTACATGACCCGCTGGCGTGTCAAAATGAAAGCCATCGTCAATACCTGTCCAGCGCCAGCGCGTTTTAAAGGTCACGCCCTGCTCAGACAGGCGTGCAAGCCACGCGCGCAAAAGCGGTGAGGCCTTCATCGTGCGGGGGAAAACGCGACCTGATGAGCCGGTGAACACCTCTTGGCCCAATGACTGCGCCCATGCGCTGACCTCTGCCGGGCCAAAGCCCGTTAGAATGTCACGTAAGAACGGCGTCGCCTCGGTGTAGCCCTCAAGAAAGGTTTCAAAGGGCTCTTCCTTGGTCAGGTTCAACCCGGATTTCCCAGCCATCAAGAGCTTGCGCCCGAGGGTGGGTTTTGCATCCGCAATTTGGACTGACAGGCCTGCTGCCGACAGCTTTTCTGCGGCCATCAGACCCGCCGGGCCGCCGCCAATAACTAATGCGTCCATCATTTAACCCGCGTCGTAAGCGGCCCCTTGAATTCGATTGTGCGATGTGGATACGGGATTTGAATATCGTTTTCTTTCAAGGCGTTCCAAGTTAGAAACCGCCCATGCGATGTGTATTTGTTTTTGCCGTCGTCGATGCCGTTCACCCAGAATTCGACGGCAAAATCAATGCCACTGTCGCCAAATCCCCGCAACTCGCAATCTGGCGGATAGGGTGCATCCAATACCTCGGCATGCTTTGCCACGGCGGCCTCAACGATGGCAGGCACAAGATTGATATCGGTATCATAGCTGACCGAAAATGGGGCCTCATAGCGATTGGCAGAGCCGCTATCGGAGTAATTCACGACCCGTGTGGTGATGAAATCCTCATTCGGGACAACGATCCAGCGGCCATCATATGTCTCTAATATCATCGCGCGGGCGGTGGTTTTGACAATGGTTCCCGCCTCGCCGCCATCCAGCTCGACGAAATCGCCAACGGTCGCCTGGCCCTCTAACAAAAGGATAATGCCAGAGATAAAGTTGGCCGCGATCTTTTGCAGACCAAAACCAAGCCCAACGCCAATCGCGCCCCCGAGAACGGCGAGCGAGGTGAGCGATATCCCCATGATGTTCATCATCAACAGGAATGCGACGCCAAAAATCCCGATTTCCGCAGCCTTGGCTGACAGCTCGCGCATGGCGGGACGCATCTCTTGTTGGTTTTTGATAAAGGAGGACGATTGATCGTTCGACCAGCGCCCGAGCCAGAAGATCACGCCGCCCACGACGGCAAAACGGATCAAAAATAACAGAGAAAATGACAGGTTGCCTAGTGGCACAACCGTCGCGTCCAGTTTGACCATAACAAATTCTAGCAGGCCCAGCGCGTAGATCGCTGCAACCGGAATGAGTAAGAATTTACCCAATACCTTGAGCAGAGGGTCTTGGATGATTTCCCGAACCAGGATGCGCACCGCAAGAAACAGAAACACCCGCTTACCAAATGCGATGACCGCGCCAGACCCGAATATGGAGCGCGTTACCGTTTCGCCCAAGCCCGTGAACGCATAGGCCAGCAGGGGCAGCAATAAAGGGATGAATATCAGAATGAACCGCCGCGATTTGGCGACGATATGGGTTTGCGCATCAGGCGGGTTCAGCCATTTGGTGAGCAACGGTTGCATGCGCCGACTAATTAGAACCGCCGCCACATAGGCGAGAATCAACAGGCCGAATTGCGACCACGCGGCCGGGCTTAGGAGCCAGCCTTGGGCGATATCCCAACCTTGCAAAGCATAGGCAGCCGCTTTTTGAATAATCTCTGGCTGATCTTCCACGCGCACACCCTCGTAAAACTGATTACTTGCTGCAATCTCTTGCCTGTTTGGCAAGCAAACCTCAAGAGAAAGCGGTATTTATGGTATGATCCACAGCCCCATTTGCCCCGTCATAAGCCGGCCCATTACTCTATCGTGCAAAGACGTTTGATGCCTGTTGCGATTTCCGGTGCGGCGGCAAGCGTGTCATTTGCGATATCAAAGGCGGCGGTCATCAGATTTTCAGGCTCTATGATCCGGTCCACCAGTCCGAATTGCAGGGCCTCATCCGATTGAATTTTTTGCCCCCCCATGAGAATCAATTTGGTACGTGCCGGGCCAATAAGCTGTGCCATGCGTTTTGGATCAGACGGTTGAGGCAGAAAGCCCAGCTTCATCACCGGATAAAAGAATTTGGCGTTGGGGACGCAAAGCCGGATATCGCAGGCCAAAGCCATGCCCATCGCCCCACCAGCCAAGGTGCCGTTAAGGGCCGCAATCGTCAGACCCGGAAGCGCCGCAACGGCGGTTGATAGCCGCTCCCACACGTCACTAACGGCAAGCCCCGCTCTGGCCTCATCCAGATCAGCCCCCGCAGAGAAAACCTTGCCCTCGCCGGTAATGATCAAGGCGCGGGCGGTTGTTGCTGATTCGGCGATCTCGGTCAATTCGCGCAACATTTCCGCGGTCAAAGAGTTCGCCTTGTCCGGCCGGTTTATCGTCACAACCCACAGGTCATCAGGTTTTTTATCTAGAGAAATCAAATCAAACCCACCATTTTGCGAATATCCTCATCCCGGAGCGAAATTTCTTCGCCTAGCCATGGATCGGCTGCCTCACTGCACATCCAGACCAATGTGCGCGCAGGCCAATCGGCGGGCACATGCACCTCCCAGTCAAGTTGGCTGATGGGATTAATGCCGCTTGCCTTGATCTCTCGTTGCATCTGGGTGGCGACAGTGCCGGGTGACAGGCTGATTGCGCGAATGCCTTTGTCGCGCGCTTCCTTGTCGGCGCATTTGGTCAGCATCAAGGCCCCTGCCTTGGAAGCGCAATACTGACTCCATGCCTCAACCGGGCCATGGGCGGCACCTGACCCGATGGTCAAAATGGTCCCGCCGCCTTGTGCGATCATCTCCGGCAAGGCTGCGCGCATGCCGTTAAAGACGCCCTTTAGATTGATATCAATAACCTGCCCCCATGCCTCGGGGTCGGCCTCTGCAAGGTGTGAAATCGGTTCGATGATGCCTGCGTTATTTACCAACACATCCAACGTGCCAAACCGTTCAATGCTACGCGCAACCGCCTGTGCAACCTGCTGGTAATCACTTACGTCACAGCCAATCGCCATCGCCTTTTCGCCAAGGCTTTCGGCCAATTCGGTGATCGCCGCATTGCTGCGCGCCAGCAAAACAACATTAGCCCCGGCCGCAGCGAACTCCTTTGCTGCATTTTCACCAATTCCCCGGCTGGCCCCGGTGATCAGAACAGTTTTCCCATTCAGGTTCATCATATTGCAGCTCCATTTAGCGATGCCATCTATATCTTGTCTATCAGTGGTAACCCGCCCACAGGACAGGGTCCATATTTCCCTACTTGACCCTCTCATGACATCAGCAGAAGCTATAGCCAAATTTTTTGAAGAACAAAGGGTTCGTTATGATGAGCGCGAGAGCATATTTTGGAACGACTGCCGCGATTGCGGCCCTGTCTGCAAGCAGCGTTTTTGCTGATGTGACTAATCAGCAAGTTTGGACTGATTGGCACGATTACATGGCTGATTTTGGCTATAAAGTTTCCGCGACCGAAGCCACAAGCGGCGATACGCTGACAATCGGTGATCTAAGCGTGAGCATGGACATCCCGGAAGAAGACGGGTCTATCACGATCTCTGTGGGCGAAGTTACCTTTACCAATCAGAACGATGGCACCGTTGCAATTGGGATGCCTGCTGATTTCCCCGTACATTTTGTTGTCGATGCGAAAGAAGACGCCACGGCGACCCTAAATTGGACCAGCAAAGGGCTTTCGATGATCGCGTCGGGTGACACCGACCAGATTACATACACCTATTCTGCTAGCATGATGGGGCTATCGCTGGCTGATCTCGAAGTAGATGGGGAGCCTTTTGACTCCGCAGTGATGGAACTGGTTGCGAACAATTATTCGGCACGCTCCACGATGTCTAATGGCACCTTGCGGACAATGGAGCAAAAATCTGAGGCGGAAAACCTGTCGCTTCATCTTGGCTTTGTTGACCCTGCGAGTGGCGACAACATGACCTTCAAAATCGACACCACCAAATTGGCATTCGAAGGCGGCGCGCGGATTCCTACCGGGCTAGACTCCGAAGATCCTTTGGAAATGTTTCAGGCTGGTTTCGGGTTTGCAGGAACATTCCAACACTCTGGATCAGAGGGCGAACTCTCTGGGGTTGCCGACGGATCACCCTTCAATCTGACCTTTGCCTCCGCTGCGTCCGATTGGAACATGGCGATGGATTCAGACAAGTTTGACTATAGCGGGCTTGTTTCTGATATCGCCATCAGCGCCTTTGGGAGTGAACTGCCGTTCCCTGTTTCTATGAACGCTGCACAGCTGGGATTTGGCATGCTGATGCCGTTGGCGAAAGCTGATGAGCATCAGGATTTTGGTTTCAACATGCATCTTGGCGATCTCGAAGTGGCCGATATCCTGTGGGATATTTTTGACCCTGCGAAAGTCCTGCCACGTGATCCTGCGACGCTTACGCTTGATCTATCTGGCAAAACCAAAGTGCTGCTGGATCTTATGAGCCCAGAAGCCGAAGAGACCGACGATTTCCCAGGTGAGTTGCATGCGCTGACACTGAACAAGATGTTGCTGCAAGTGGCTGGTGCCAAGCTTTCGGGCGATGGGGATTTCACATTCGACAACTCTGACCTTGTCAGCTTTGACGGAATGCCTCGGCCGACTGGTGCGGTTGATTTGAACCTGATGGGTGGCAACGGATTGTTGGACAAGCTGGTTCAAATGGGATTGATCCCGGATGATCAAGCAATGGGCGCGCGCATGATGATGGGGCTGTTTGCGGTTCCCGGTGCAGGCGAAGACGAATTGAATTCGAAGATCGAATTCAACGAAGAGGGCCATGTTTTAGCAAACGGTCAGCGTATCCAATAACGCGATTTACAATATAGGAAGGGGCTGCTTTCGGGCGGCCCTTTTTCATGTGCACTTGCACCCTGCCCCGCCTAGGTTTACCTCAATGGTTAGAACAATGGGGACCACATGAGCCGCAATCTTGAAAATCTGACACATGCACTGTTAGCCGCCGCGAAGCGCGCCGGGGCTGATTCTGCTGATGCAATGGCCGTACAAGGCACCTCTGTCACTGTTGACGTGCGGGTTGGTGCGCTTGAGCATGCTGAGCGCGCCGAAGGGCTTGATCTGGGTCTAAGGGTATTTTTGGGTCAGCGGCAGGCGAATGTGTCCACCTCAGATAGTCGCCCCGAGACCATCGAAACGATGGCTGAACGCGCGGTTGCTATGGCACGCGAAGCCCCGGAAGACCCCAATATCGGGCTGGCCCCCGCCGATATGATTGCCCATACGTGGGATATCGAGGCGCTGGAGTTGGCAGATACAACGGCCGAACCTGATCCCGCCAAATTGCAAGAAGACGCAACACGCGCCGAAGCCGCGGCGCAGGCATATGACGGGATATCGCAGGTGCAATCGGCCTCTGCTGGCTACGCCGAGAACGATGTGTATCTTGCAGCGTCTAATGGGTTTGCAGGTGGATACCAGCGCACGAGCCGTTCGACCTCATGTGTTTCTATCGCCGGAACCGGTGCCGATATGGAGCGTGACTATGACGGCGACATGCGGATTTTTCAGAGCGACCTGCGCTCGCCAGAGGACATAGGCCGTACCTCAGCAGAACGGGCGCTTGAGCGTCTGGGTGCACGTAAACCTGTGACGGGCACCTATCCTGTGCTGTTTGATGAACGTATTTCATCCTCGTTGATCGGGCATCTTTTGGCGGCAACCAATGGGGCCGCAATCGCGCGCGGAGCGTCATGGCTACGCGATGCGATGGGGGAGCAGGTTCTGCCCGAAGGGCTTTCGTTGATTGAAGACCCATCTCGCGTGCGTGTCAGCGGATCACGCCCGTTTGATGCCGAAGGAATCGCAACGCAAAAACGTGCGATTGTGGATAATGGTCAATTGACGCAGTGGACGCTTGACCTTGCGACCGCCCGCAAATTGGGAATGACATCAACAGGGAACGCGGCGCGCGGCACTTCTGCGCCCCCGTCCCCTAGCAACTGGAATGTGTCGCTCACCCAAGGTACACAAAGCCGCGCAGATTTGATCTCGGGCATGGGCACTGGCTTGCTTGTCACCTCATTGATTGGGTCCACCATCAACCCAAACACCGGGGATTATTCGCGCGGGGCGTCGGGCTTTTGGATTGAGAACGGCGAAATCGCCTATCCGGTGAATGAATGCACCATCGCGGGGAATTTGCGCGATATGTTGGGCAGGATTATCCCCGCAAATGATGCGCGTGGGTATCTGTCGCGTGTCGTACCCTCGATACTGATCGAAGGGATGGCACTTGCCGGGTCATGATCTAACCCTTTTGATAGAGGCGGCGCGGGAATCCGGGCGCATCGCCACACAGTTTACGGGCCCAACTGCCGAAGTTTGGGACAAGCCGGATGGCGCAGGCCCCGTAACCGAGGCCGATCTTGCGGTTAATCGCATGTTGGAGAACGATTTGCGCGCCGCATGCCCTGATTATGGATGGTTAAGCGAAGAATCCGTTGATGATGCCAGCCGCCTAAACGCAGAGCGGGTTTTTATCATTGATCCCATTGATGGCACTCGCAGCTTTATTGAGGGGGCACGCACATGGGCGCATGCCTTGGCAGTGGCGCAACAGGGGCGGGTCATTGCTGCGGTGGTTTATCTGCCAATGCTCGACAAAATGTATACTGCAGAGATAGACGGCGGGGCCCATTTGAACGGAGAACCCATTTGCGCCTCAGATACATCTGATCTGGCGGCGGCTGAAATTCTTGCCGCACGTCCCACCATGAAACCCGAAAACTGGCCCGGGGGCATGCCAGATGTGGCGCATAGCCATCGACCATCGTTAGCCTATCGTCTGTCACTGGTTGCCGAGGGGCGGTTTGATGCCATGCTGACATTGCGCCCGTCTTGGGAGTGGGACATCGCAGCAGGTGATTTGTTATTGCGCGAATCTGGGGCCATTTCCAGCACTCGCACAGGAACGCCTTTGCAATTCAACAATCCGGTGCCGCAGCAAAATGGCGTGGTGGCTGGCAACACGGCAATCCACGCAGAGCTATTGGCGCGCCTTCAGCCTGTTGAGTGATATGTTTTCAAGCTGCGTTGGCTGACCTTGTAGCTTGCGGGGTGACAGCATAGTTTGGCTTAACGTCGTGACAAATACATTTCGGCAAATCTCCATTCTCAGGTATTTTCCGAACCCTTTAAGGAACAAACAGATGACACAACGCCTGCACGTGGTCTTTGGTGGAGAGCTGGTCGACCCGGCCAAAAACCAGTTCAAAAATGTCGATGACATTCATATGGTCGGTATCTTCCCCAATTACGAGGCCGCCTATCAGGCATGGAAGGCCGAAGCGTATCGCACAGTGGATAATGCGCACATGCGCTATTTCATCGCCCATCTTCATCGTCTGAGAGACGAGGAAGTTGCCGCCTCTTCAACCGAAGAATTGGGCTAAAACAATAATGTCCCAGACCATCGGCCTGACTGCCTATCTGGCTGTTGCCCGCAGGGAACCTGCGCGGCGTCAAAGCTTTGACAGTGTTCGGCCCGAAGGCGAGGTGATCTGGCTACATTGTTCTGATCGCGACCAAATTTGCCGTGTGGCCCAAGTGGGTCTGAGGCTGGTGGCGCAGCGCCATGGCGTCAAGTTGCTGCTCACAACCTCCAAGGCATCGGGGCCGCCAGAGAGCATTCCACCGGGGGTGATCTGGCAAGAAGCACCGTCGGAAAATCCGTCCGATATCAAGCGTTTTTTACGCCATTGGAGCCCGGATTTATGTCTATGGCTAGGCCCATGGTTGCGTCCTGCGTTGATCTCAGGTGCCGCGAAACTGCGTATTCCCATGGTTTTGCTAGACGCAGACGAAGTGGGTTTGGAAAATAAGCGGTGGCGCTGGTTGCCGGAGCCGACACGCGGCTCCTTGCGGTTGTTTTCACATATCCTTGCAAACAGCCAAGTAGCAGAAAATCGACTATCACGCATGGGATTGGGGGCAACAAAGGTCGTCGCCAGCGGCCCTCTATTGGAAGAAGCGCCAGCATTGCCATGCAGCGACAGCGACCTGGAGGACTTGACCACCACCCTTGCAGGGCGCCCAAATTGGTTGGCAGCGCATGTGCAGAATAGCGAAATCAGCACGATATTACAGGCGCATAAAGCAGTCACACGCATGTCCCACCGCATGTTGCTTATCATTGCCCCTAGTGACCCAGCTCTTGTTGACGAAATAACTTCGCAGTCGAAATTGCTAGGCTGGCGCGTGGGCAACTGGGACGCAGGCGACATGCCTGAGGAAGCGACCCAAGTGCTGATTGCACCAACAATCGAAGAGCTTGGGCTATGGTATAGGATCGCCCCCGTGACGGTGATGTGCAGTTCTTTGAACGGCGGGCACAGGGGGCGCAATCCGTTTGAAGCGGCGGCCCTGGGATCGGCCATTTTATACGGGCCCGGCGTGGGGCGACATTTGCAGGCCTATTCCCGGCTTGCGCAGGCAGGATCGGCCCGCATCATCAACGATGTCGACAGTCTGGTCACCGCCTTGGGGCAACTCATGGCACCTGATCGCGCGGCTACGATGGCCTTTGCGGGTTGGTCGGTTGTCTCGGAAGGGGCTGAAATTTCGGATCAGATTGTCGATTTGGCTCAGCAGGTTTTGGATAAACAGGAGGCCAATGCGTGAAACCACAACAATTTTGGTACACAGAGGCCTCACGCCCGGATTGGCGCGCCCGCCTATTGGCCCCATTAGGGTGGATTTATGGGGCATTGACCGCGAAACGTGTGCAACAGGCACCCACGTTCACGCCCAAAATTCCGGTGGTCTGCGTTGGCAACATCAACGCAGGCGGCACCGGCAAAACGCCTGCAACCATAGCCTTGGTGCAACACATGCAAAACGGTGGTCTGACGCCACATATCGTATCGCGTGGCTATGGTGGTGTTTTGGCCGGACCGACCCAAGTTGATGAACAAAAACACCGTGCACATGAAACAGGCGATGAGCCGCTATTGTTGGCCGCTTTTGCGCCTACATGGGTTTCCAAGGACCGAGGCCAAGGCGTAAAGGCCGCGCAGACCGCTGGGGCAGATATCATTGTGTTGGACGATGGATTTCAAAACCCATCGGTGCCCAAAGACATTTCGATTGTGGTCGTGGATGCACGGTTGGGGTTTGGCAACGGGCGCTGCTTGCCTGCGGGGCCCCTGCGTGAACCTGTGCCCCAAGGGCTTCGTCGGGCGACGGTTCTATTGTCTATCGGGCCAGCAAGCGCGCAACAAAGTTTTGCTGAGACATGGGGCACGTCCGTAGCGATACCCCACACCACAGCAGAGCTGATCCCGCTGCAAACTGGCATGGATTGGGAAGGGACACGGTGTCTTGCATTTGCGGGTATCGGACATCCAGAGAAATTCTTTCGGACGCTGAAAACCCTAAAGGCAGAGGTCGTGGAAACCCATGCGCTGGATGATCATCAAACATTGACCCCGGCCTTGCTAACCCGGTTGGAAAAGCGCGCAAATCAATTGAATCTGCAATTGGTAACCACGGAAAAAGATGCTGTGCGCCTACCTACAGAGTACCGTCACAAGGTTCTGACAGTTCCGGTGCGTCTGGAAATATCGGATTGGAGCCAGATAGATGCCGCCTTGGATAAGGCGCTTTGCACAGAGTGACCTGAAACAAAGCGCCTTGTTTGGTGCTGTGTTAACGAAGTAATTACAGCAATGCGTCCAGGATTTTTTTCAGCTCATCGTATTTCACGTTGGGCTGTTTTTTACCGTTGATCACAAAGGACGGCGTTGCAGTGATATCGTCCGCCTCGGCGTTTGCCTGATACCATGCGATCAATGCTGTGGCCTGATCCTGATCTTGCATACAGGATTTCAATGTTTCCTCACCCAAGCCAGCCAGACGGCCGATCTTTTGAATTTCGGCGGCAATGGCGGTTGGATCGCTGCCACGTGCCCATGTTGATTGCCCCTTAAAGAACAGGTCAGTTATGCCAAAGAAACGCTCTTTGCCACCGCAACGCGCAACCATGGAGGCCGCAAGACCAAAGCGATCAAAGTATACTTCGCGAAAGACAAAGCGCACCTTACCCGTGTCGATATAATCGGTTTTGAGCTGCTTAAACGTGTTCAAATGGAACGACGCGCAATGCGGGCAGGTAAAGGACGCGTATTCGATCATCGTGATCGGCGCATCAGCAGAGCCCAGCACCATATCAGCAATAGCACCATCATCGGCCATTTCAGTGGCCTCGGTCGCCTCACTGGAGGCTTGATCTTCGGTTGCGATCACAGTCTCTTCAGGCTCAGTTGTGGCGACCTGATTATTGGATAGCCAATAAGCGCCGCCACCGACGGCCAAAAGCGCCACAAGAACAATTGGAACAATGCGGTTCATTACGAAACCTCTCTTAGTGTTTTGAATGTGAAAGGACATTTTGCGCCAACCGTTCTAATGCTTGGCGCAGGCCCTCATCTTTGACTGGGGCTGCAACCAATGCTGCGGCCTGTGTTACTTCGGCGGTGACGACCTTTTCTGCCGTCTTTGGTTTGTGAGTGAACAGCGCCTGCCCTTCGGCAAAACCGGTCGGCGCAGTTTGGGTAATTCGTAAACGCGCAATCGCATTGTAGCCATAGGCTGCATTGACGCGCTCGCGCAGCTTTTCCTTTTGCATTTCCAGCATGGGAGCCTGCGCGCCAGTTGTTAGGACAGTTAGCGTCGCTCCAAAACCTTGGCGCCCGTATTTTACATCAACCGGTTTGCAGATTTCAGCGGTGTCATTCCCGACGATCTCCGCCCAATGGGTCAGCACTTTGGTCACGGCAAAGCCGCGCGTCTCGCCTGCTTTGCGGATCGGTTCGCGTAGCAGAGCAGAGGTTTTCTGAAATCCTTTAGAGTAGCTTCGCCGTTTCAACCCTTGCATCCTTGTCCTGCGCGCTATTTTAGTGCCATCGCGACGCTGTGCCAGCGAAACCGACCATACCGGGGTGTAAAACTTGCGTGAAGAGCCAAAATCTGCCGATTTGCTGGACTGGTATGACCGCAATGCGCGCAATATGCCGTGGCGCACCGGACCTGAAGTGCGTGCAACTGGCGTGCTGCCCGACCCTTATCGAATCTGGATGTCGGAGATCATGCTCCAGCAAACAACGGTGGTTACGGTAAAGTCGTATTTCACAAACTTTACAACACGTTGGCCCACAGTTTCAGATCTTGCAGCGGCGGATGATGCTGATGTGATGGCTGAGTGGGCAGGTCTTGGATATTATGCACGCGCGCGCAATTTGCTGAAATGCGCTCGGGTTATATGCGACGAATATGGCGGCGTGTTTCCTGACACCGAAGCAGAGTTGCTAAAATTGCCCGGAGTGGGGCCGTATACGGCGGCGGCTGTGGCCTCCATCGCATTTGATCGGCCTGCAACGGTGGTTGATGGTAATGTGGAGCGGGTGATGGCGCGCCTTTTTGACATTCATACACCGCTACCGATGGCCAAACCAGAGTTGACCGAGCAGGCCGCGACCCTAACACCACAGCAGCGACCAGGTGATTACGCACAGGCCGTTATGGACCTGGGCGCAACAATTTGCACGCCGCGCAATCCTGCCTGCGGCATATGCCCGTGGCGGTCGCCTTGCATTGCGCGCACCGCCGGAACTGCCACTGAGTTACCCAAGAAAACCCCTAAAAAACAAAAGCCTACACGCTATGGCATCGCCTATGTCGGGCGCCGTGTGGATGGTGCATTATTGCTGGAAACCCGCCCGGATAAAGGGTTGTTGGGGGGCATGCTCGGCTGGCCCGGCTCTGAATGGACCGAGGGCGATGTGCCGGAACATGCGGCCCCGATCAAGGCCGAGTGGAAGACCCTAAACACCGAAGCGCGGCACACGTTTACCCATTTTCATCTACGGCTAACGGTAAAAACAGCCTTGGTGCCGATGGATCGAAAACCAGCCGTGGGTGAATTTGTTGAGGCATCGGATTTTCAACGCACTAACCTGCCCACGGTCATGCGCAAGGTGTTTGATCTTTTGCAAAGCTAACAAGCCGCATTGCGATCCTGCGTGACCCGCCGCATTATGCGGGCAACGCCGTAAGTTCCACACAGGTGATCGAATGCCTCAATCCCGACAAATACCGAATATTAACAATGCCTTGCCCTATTGGATATCACTGATTCTGATACCTATTATCTGGTTCAGTGCGTTTCGGGGCGGCTGGTGGCTGGTCAGTATTCCGGTCGCAACATGGTATCTGTTTACCGCACTGGATGCGGTTACAGGACTGAACCTTAAGAACGCGAACACGGATACGGATGAGGCGGATCTGTTCTGGCATCGACTGATCACGCTGGTTTGGCCGCCGCTGCAATTCATTACTGTGTTTGGTCTAATTTGGTTTGTTGGGGCGACTAACCATTTGTCATCATTCGAGAAAATCGTGCTGTTTTTTGGTGTTGGGATCATGACGGGCACCATTGGTATCAATTACAGTCATGAACTGATGCACCAAAAGGACAAATACGAACGTGGGTTGGGTGATGTGATGCTGGCGATGGTGCTGTATTCGCATTTTCGCAGTGAGCATTTGCTGGTGCATCACCGCTATGTCGGTACGCCGCGCGACCCGGTTTCGGCCCGCTATAACGAGGGGTTCCACAGGTTTTTCATCCGCGTTTTGGTCGCCTCTGCACGGTCATCTTTTCAGGCCGAAGCAGCAATGCTCGCGCGTAAAAACCTGCCATGGCATGACCTATCAAACCCGTTCTTTCGGTACTGGGCACTCCAAGGAGCAATGTTAATATTGGCCTTGATCCTAGGAGGATGGGGCGGATTTTTCCTTTTTGTTTGGCAGGCTTATATTGCTATCTGGCAATTGGAATTGGTTAATTATGTCGAGCATTACGGCCTGACTCGGAAGCATCTTGGCGAGGGAAAATATGAGCATGTGATGCCCCACCACAGCTGGAACGCTGCACATATGGCAACCAATTTTCTGCTGATAAATCTGCAACGTCACAGCGATCATCACTATAAGCCGGATCGGCGTTTTCCCTTGCTGCAAACCTATGATGACAGCACGGCTCCTCAACTGCCCTTTGGCTACCCACTTATGACGATGGCGGCGATGGTGCCGCCGGTTTGGCGGCGGATTATGAATCCACGGGTGCGGAAATGGCGGGGAATGTATTATCCCGAGATTACCGATTGGGGTCCGTATAATAGGGCCGAAAACCCGATGCCGCGTTAGCGGGTGGGGCTAAAAGTTTTGTACAAAACGTACAAAACAGGGGTCGGTTTTGTACAAAACTCTGAGCGGTTTTGAGACGAAAAAATGCCCCGCAAGATGCGGGGCAAGGTGTGGTGCCGAGTCGCTTGCGACGTCAGGCACCTGCGGTATTGCTTTGGAGGCGCTCCAGATCGATTCTGGAGCGCTTCGCTATTGAGGGGGTGAAGTTGGGCTTAGTTCGGGCGCTCTGCCATCTCTGCGCGAATCTGTTGACGCAGCAGATCAATCGGAACGGTTTTTCCATCCCGCTTGTAGGCCCAATAGGTCCAGCCATTGCAGCTTGGTGCGCCTTCCATGGCGGCCCCGACCTGATGAATCGACCCTTTGACATCTTTGCCAATCAAGGTGCCGTCAGCACGCACCTTGGCCTTGTAGCGACCATTGATCGAAAACAGCTCTTCGCCGGGGCGTAGCATGCCACGCTCGACCAGTTGACCGAAGGGCACACGAGGCTCAGCGCGCTTGGACGTCGAAACTTGCAGCGCCTCGCGGTCGAACTTGCGAATCTTGCTAAGGCGTTTCTCGGCAACCTTGCGGTAAGCCTCTTCGCGCTCAATGCCGATATACTCACGGCCCAGCATTTTGGCGACAGCACCCGTGGTGCCGGTGCCAAAGAAGGGATCAAGCACAACATCGCCCGGATTGGTGGAGCCGACCAGCAGACGGTGCAGCAGGCTTTCGGGTTTTTGTGTCGGGTGTGCCTTGTCACCATTTTCGTTTTTCAAACGCTCATGGCCGTTACAGATCGGCAAAACCCAATCAGAACGCATTTGCACGCCTTCGTTCAGGGATTTCAGCGCCTCGTAGTTAAAGGTGTATTTGCCACCCTCAGTTTTTGAAGCCCAAATCATGGTTTCATGAGCGTTGGTGAACCGTTTGCCGCGGAAATTCGGCATCGGGTTGGCCTTGCGCCAAATCACATCGTTCAAAATCCAGAAACCCTGGTTTTGAAGTTCGGCACCCATGCGGAAGACGTTGTGATAGGAACCGATAACCCAAATCGCACCATTGGGTTTGAGCAACCGACGCGCAGCAGTTAGCCACTCGCGGGTGAATTTGTCATAGGCTGCAAAGCTGGAAAACTGGTCCCAGTCATTGTCCACGGCATCCACTTTGGAATTGTCGGGACGGTGCAGGTCACCCTTAAGCTGGAGGTTATAGGGGGGATCCGCGAAGATTAGATCGATCGAGTTCTCGGGCAAACTGTTCATCACTTCGATGCAGTCGCCAGAAAGAATCGTGTTTATAGGGAGCGCTGTTGCGCTCTTGCTTTTGGTCATGCTTGTCATTCTCTGCCTCAATAAACCGGCACTATTTTTAGCGCTCTTTGGTTAAGACAAAGATGAGTCATTCCTGATTCCTCGTCAATTTCTTTTTTGAATCATACCCTTACTCTTTACTCTTGATACAAGATGTTGTGCACCGGCTTGAACGAACGTCTATGGTGTGGGGTCACGCCAAGGTGAACCAGGGCCTCGCGGTGCATTTTTGACGGATATCCGGCATTTGTGTCCCACCCATAACCCGGAAACTGTTGCGCTAAATCCCACATCAGGCGGTCTCGACACACTTTTGCCACAATTGAAGCCGCTGAAATCGAAAGACTTTTGGCGTCTCCCTTGATTAATGCCTCGCTGGATTGTGTCAGGCCGCGGGGAATCATATTGCCATCAATCAACAGATGATCCGGTGGGAGCGGTAATCCGGCCACTGCGCGCTCCATTGCGAGGTGGCTGGCGCGCAAGATGTTGTGCTCGTCGATCTCTTCTACGGTGGCATGCGCAATGGATACCGTGCAGGTCGCGAAAATCAGATCGTTCAAGACATCACGTCGTTTGGCGCTAAGTTTTTTGGAATCGTTCAGGCCATCAGGAATATTGCGAGGGTCAAGAACAACGGCGGCAGCAGTGACGGGGCCGGCAAGCGGGCCACGCCCCACCTCATCCACACCCGCGATGCGTAACGCACCAGCCTCACGCGCGCGGGTTTCGAAATATAGGTCAGGTTGGGTCATAGGCTACCCAAACCGTACCTTTTTGATCTGTGCAATAGAAAAACCCGGCGAAGGCCCTTGTCAAAACAGGGACACCTTCGCCGGGGAACGCTTCTGGTTAGTCTGTTGCTAAGTTATCCAGAAACATGTGGCAGGGAGAAAACCGATTGGGGATGCGGTGCCTTCCTGCGCACAATTCAGGTTGGGGCAGTTTAGAAACGGGCGATGCTGTAACCGCGATCACGCAAACAGCGCATGGCATAGCCGCGACGCTTGCCGTTTTCGGTTCTGACCCGCGTATGGCATTGCTGTGGCAGGGCGTGGGTAAAGCGGTAGTTCCGCTCCAGGCAGCGTTGCGCCATCATCCGCACAGTGCCCCGGCGGGTTTCAAAGCGGCGCAGACATTCGCTAGGCAATTTTTTGCGGTTTGCGCGCTGTGGCAAGGGGCGTGGGCGGGTATGTCTGCGTGGCTGTGCCTCTTGGATGTCACCCTCATATCTATTGCCGCGGCTGACGTGATTATTGTAGCCATGGTTATCGTCGTTGCGCGATTTCTTAATCGCACTGCCGATAATAAAGAGAGCGGCCATACCGGCAATAACCTTGGCGACGTCATCATCCCCGGCACGGGCGGGGGCGGCAAAGAAGCCGGTCACTGCGATGGAGGCGGCGAGGACTGTTGAGATGAATTTACGTGACATGTGTATTTCCCTTCAAAGTGATTCTGTGAATTTGACCGGGGGTGGTGTGTGGCCAAACGTTCTGGAACCTTGATCCGCGAAATCGACCCAGACAGGCAATATCAGCCCGATGTTATCAGATATCATGCCGGAAATACCGTGTTGTTATTGAATATCAGGCGTGTTCACCGCAATGTGAGCCTTATGAAAAATCTTGCTATTATATCCTGTATCGCCACGTTGATGGCCTTTGCCCCCCCTGCCATGGCTGCGGAGTGTTATGCTGATTACAAAGCAAAACGCGACAATCCGCTAAAGCTGCATTATGGGGTGGCCGAGGTGCGGGGTGCCTGTACCAAATCCGCCGCCAAGTCCGAAATCCGCACACGCGTGAGTCGGGATGGTTGGGTTTTGCTGAATGTTATGTCAGTCTTTGATGCATCGGGACTTGCTGAAAGGAAGCGCAGTGCAGGGCAATTCTTCCTCCGCTATTGAGGCGCGCAGGCACGGGAGCCGGGTTGTCGGCTTTGGTATTGCGGCGATTGTGATCATTCTTTTGACGGCGGCGATCTGGTTGTTTCTGACATTGCCGGATGGAAACGCGTTTAATGCGCGGGTCGAGGCGATCTTTGTTGAGAATGATGATCTGACGCAGCAGGCAGAAATCAAGCTGTTAGAAATACTGGCGCAATCAGGCACGGCCTTTGCGGATACGCTGACCAGCTACAGGGTGGTGATATTTGTGCTATTGGCCTTTGCCACGGGGATGATGATCGCGGCCTTGGTGTTTTTGGTGATGTTGATCACGATGAACCGGCGCATGGCGCAAATTGAGCGGTCAGGCATTCAGGTGAATTCGCTGTTGATCAGTCGCGATGAGAAAAAGGTTTATCTGAACAACATGGGTTTCACCCTGACAGGGGCTGCAATGGAGACATTGTCGGTCTTGGCTGAGGCGCGGATGGATGATGATGTGTTGTCCGGTATCGAGATCGAGGCGGTGATTTCAGGCAAGGCGCAGGCCGATTGCGATGAGGCAGCCGGGGCGACACGGATCAAACGCTTGCGGGATTCGCTGGGGAACCAGATGGTCAGTGAGCTATTGGTCAA
Organism: uncultured Cognatishimia sp.; assembly: GCA_964021645.1. Taxonomy (GTDB): domain Bacteria; phylum Pseudomonadota; class Alphaproteobacteria; order Rhodobacterales; family Rhodobacteraceae; genus CANLDA01. Next base: position 21,090 of record CAXIAD010000001.1, read on the forward strand.
GAACATCGCCCGGCGGGGGTATATGTTGGGCATTGATAAAGACGTGATTAAAGTGTTGTGATTTGGATCAGGGGCTCTGCCCCTCGCGTTGAAATGCGGCGCATTTCAACGCTCCCCCCGGGATATTTATGCTCAGAAGAAGTGTTGACCTTTGAGGGGGAAAGCGATGTTTTGATCAGGGATAGGGGAATTTATGGTCTGGCCGTCAAATCAAAGTGATCTAGAAGCACAGCGCGAAGACTGGCGCGCGCGTTACCGGGAGAGCGATGCCGCCGCCGGGATTGAAACGACCGAGGGTTTTGCGCCGTTTTCGCAGCGCAATGATATGTTCACGCGGGCGTTTTGGGATGAGACGGTGCGCAGCAAATTCACCGATGGGTTCTTTGCCAGCTACCGAATGAAAGCCACCTACCGTAAGGGCGACGGGTTTCTGCAAAAGGATTTTGCGCTGCGCAATGCCAGTTGGCTGATTTCTGATGTCATCAGCAATCGGGGCGCGGATACGGGGCGACGTGAGGGGTTTCAGGCCCCAATCGCCTGTGACACGCCTGTTGCCGAGGCGCAGGTGGAAATTGACGACCCCGTAAAAATGGCCGCCGAGGTTAAGCGTGTGGCCAAATTTTTTGGTGCCGATTTAGCTGGTGTCACGGATATGGACACGCGCTGGTTATATGCCTCACGGGTGGATACGCGGGATTTTTCTGAGGCGGAGAATGATCTGCCCGAAGGATTAACCAGTGTCATCGTGTTGGGCCATCAGATGGATAAGGAATTGGTGGCGACCTACCCATCCGCCCTTGCCGGAGCGGCGACGGGACGGGAATATTCGCATGAGGCCGCGATTGTCATGCAATTGGCCGCCTATATTCGTAATTTGGGCTATGAGGCCGTGGCCTCGATGAACGACACCGGATTGGTGATTCCCTATGCGATCAAGGCGGGCATGGGCGAATATGCCCGCAATCAGCTGGTAATCACGCCTGAGTTTGGGCCGCGTCTGCGGTTTTCAAAGATATTCACCAACCTGCCGCTGTCACATGATGCGCCCAAGAAATCCGGCGTTGAGGAGTTTTGCAACATTTGCACCCGTTGTGCGGAGGCCTGCCCGGCCAAGGCGCTGCCCTTTGGGCCCAAGGAAGTCAGCGGCGGGGACGCTGTCTCCTCTATCAAAGGGGTGAAGAAGTGGACCTCCGACGCCAAGGCGTGTTTTGGGTATTGGGCCAAGCTAAGCACAGATTGCGCGATCTGCATGCGGGTCTGCCCGTTTAATCGCGATTTCACCACATGGCGGGATCGGGTGTGGCTAAAGCTGGCGCTGTCACCTTGGCGCAAATGGGCATTGTGGTGGGATGTGAAATCAGAGCGCGCGGCGCGTTTGAAGCCCAAGGATTGGTGGGCGGCAAAGTAGCCGCTAATTTGCCAAACCAATAACGACGATGCCTGTGGCGACAATGCCTCCGGCCATCATGCGATTAAACATCGGCCCTTCGCGAAACCAAAACACGCCAATTAGGGCGGCAAAAATCACCGAGGTTTCGCGCAGGGCAGAGACAATGCCCAGCGGTGAAAATGTGGCGGCGTAAAGCACGATGCCGTAGGCGGCGAGCGAGATGACGCCGCCGAAAAAGCCCATGGACAGCGCCTTGATCGAGGTTTGGCGTACACGGTCCATGCGCGTCGCGAAAACAAACACCACCACCAGAATTTCGGCCACAGAATGCCACGCGATATAGGAGAGTGCGTGGCCGGATACGCGCGCGCCCACACCATCAACCAGCGAATAGCCGGAAATACAGATTCCCACCCCGCAAGCAGAGACCAATCCCAATGCAGAGGCCCCTTGGCGAATGACGCCACCTGCCAAAAACATGATGCCGCCGGATACGCCAAGAATGCCAAGCCAGACCATAGGCGGCAGCACCTCCCCCACCCAGAATTGCGCGCCAAGGGCGATCAGCACAGGCGATAAGCCCCGCGCAATCGGATAGGACAGGCTAAGGTCGCCATATCGGTAGGCAATATTCAACAGAAAGTAATAGCCCCAGTGAATGACACTTGAGGCGAGGATATAGGGAACCGATTCCCATGACGGCAGGGGCACAACGCAGACGATCAGCACGCCGGGTATAAAATGACCCAGTGCAATCATGCCCAACATGATTGTTTTATCGGTCGCGCCCTTAACCACAGCATTCCAAAGCGCATGCAAAAGGGCCGCGGACAACACCATCGCAACGGTTAGTAGGGTCATGATGTTGGTCCTGAATGGCGGGGGTGTTTGGGCAAGGCTGGCGGGGCGGAGATTGGTAGGTGTCGTGTCGATATGCCTAAGTGTTTTGCATCCATTCCTGACTCAGGAAAATCGCGAAACGCTTTGGTCGGTCGAAGTGTCGCCTTTGTCCGCTTTGCAGATAGATATGTAAAATCGTTATAATCTATCCTAACATATGGAAATATTATAATTGATCCGGGGGGCCAGCCAGGTGCGCTATAGTCAGATCAGGGCATTTCATAATGTGGCCATACATGGGGGGTTTTCCCGTGCAGCGGAGGCCGTGTTTCAGACACAACCTGCCTTGTCAGAACAGGTGCGGCGGTTAGAGCAAGAGTATGATGTGCTGCTGTTTAACCGCGAAAAAAAGCGCGTGCAGTTGACCCCTGCGGGGGAGCGGTTGTTGGTGCTGAGCAAGCGGTTTTTCGAAGCTGAGGATCATATGGAGGATTACCTAAGTGAAACCCGCGCCGCCATTGATGGCACCCTGCGCATTGTCGCGGATTCTGCACATCATGTGACCGCCTATCTTAGCCGGTTTCGCCAGCGTCATCCCGATGTGTTCATTTCGGTGAAAACGGGCAATACCGCCGAGGTGCTAAAGGAATTGCGCAATTATACTGCTGAGATCGGGATCGTTGGCAGCATGGGTCCGGGGCCGGATTTTGACTGTGTGTCGCTGGGGTCAACGTCGATTGTGGCGTTTTGCGCGGTTGGGTATTTGCCCGAACATGTGCGGGGTTTGCGGCTGCAAGATCTGGGGCAATACCCGTTGGTGTTTCGTGAAGAAGGCTCAAGAACTCGGCAAAAACTGGCGGATGCGGCCCAAGCGCAGAAGGTGGCTTTGCGCCCGGCCCTTGAGGTTGAAGGGCGCGAGGCGATGCGTGATGTCGTGGCCTCGGGGTCGGGTATTGGGTTCGTATCAGAAGCGGAGTTCGGCAATGACGCCCGCTTGGTTAAAATCCCGCTGGAGGGCATTGATCTGCGGATGAGCGAAACCATGGTCACACTTACGGCGCGCAAAGAGGTGCGGATCATCCGCGCCTTTATGGAATGTGTGCGGGAGTTGGGCGCTGACGAAGAAAGCCTATTGGTGTAACAGGCGCGCACGCAAAAGATTGCCCAGCCCAGAAACCGCGAACAAGGTTGCCGCGAGGCAGACAATCGTTGGGCCGGTTGGGGTATCCAGATAGAACGCCAATTTTAGCCCGCCGAGCACAGAAATGACACCCAGCAAGGCCGCGATCAGCGCCATGCGCTCTGGTGTTTGGGCAAAGGGGCGCGCGGTGGCGGCGGGGATCAAGAGCATGGCCGAGATCAGCAAAACGCCCACAACCTTGATCGCGACGGCAACCACCAGCGCAAGTGCCACTGTCAGCACAAATTGTTCGCGCTTGGGATCAATCCCCGAGGCATAGGCAAGATCAGGGTTCAGCGTTGCCGTCAACAGGGCAGACCAACGCCACCAAAGCAGGCCAAGCACGATTAGCGCACCGCCCCAGATGACGGTCAAATCCATGCGCCCCACCGCCAGAATATCGCCAAACAGATAGGCCATCAAATCAATGCGCACCCCCTGAAGAAAGGAGACCGCAACCAGACCAAAAGCGAGTGCGGAATGCGCCATCACCCCCAGTAAGGTATCCATCGCATAGCCACGTCCGCTAAGCACGGAAACCACAGTGGCCATCACCAGTGATACGGCCAGCACGCCGCCGAAAACCGAGGTGGAAAACCCGAGTGCAAGCGCCACTCCCAAGATGGAGGCATGCGCCGTGGCATCACCAAAATAGGCCATGCGGCGCCACACGACGAAACAGCCAAGCGGGGCAGCGGCCAAGGCGACGCCAACACCTGCAAGGGCGGCGCGCAGCATGAAATCATCTAGAAAGCTCATGATGCGGCCTCGTTTTTATGGGTGGATTTGTGGGTATGATCCAGCCCGGTAATGGTGCCGTCGCATGTGCCATCGGAATGGTCATGATCGTGCTCACACGTGTGATCGTGGGTGTGGTTATGTTCGTGGCGATACAGCGCCAACGCGCCTTGGGTGCCGGTGCCAAACAGGGCGCGGTATTCGGGAGCGGAGGCGACGTGCTCTGGTTCGCCCTCGCAGCAGACGTGGCCATTCAGGCAAATCACCCGATCAGAGGCGGCCATGACCACGTGCAATTCGTGGCTGACCATCAAAACCGCGCAGCCCAATGTTTGACGCACGTCTTCGATCTGACGATAAAAGGCGGCGGAACCGGGTTGATCAAGGCCTTGTGTCGCCTCATCCAATATCAGGAGTTGCGGGTCATTCAGCAGCGCGCGCGCCAAAAGAACCCGCTGGAATTGCCCGCCCGATAGGCCCGACATTTGGCGCGGAGCCAAGGCCCCTACCCCTGCTTTGGTCAGAACCTCGGTCGCGCGGGCATCACTCACACGATTGGGCAGGCTAAGGAAACGGCGCACGGTCATGGGCAGCGTGGGGTCGATATGCAGCTTTTGCGGCACATAGCCGATCCGCAGATTCGGGGCCTGAGTGACATGGCCTTTGCTGGGTTTTATCGCCCCGATGATCGTGTGCAGCAGCGTCGATTTACCAGAGCCATTTGGCCCGACAATCGTCACGATCTCTCCCGGCTGAAAATGCAGGGTAATATTGCTAAGGATGGTATTTCCGCCACGGCGCACAGTCACGTCGGTCACGTCAACGAGGCTCATGTGGGGGAGGTATCCTGACAATTGGGGCAGACGCCCTCTGCCTCGACAACGGCGCGTTCGATGGTGAAGCCTGCGTTTTTTGCGAGGTGGCCGAACATGCTGATGGGGGTATCTGCCTGCGCCTCGGCAACCGACGCGCAAATGCGGCAGATCATGAACACGGGCGCATGGGCCGTGCCGGGATGTGAACAGGCGGCAAAGGCATTCAGGCGCTCAATCTTATGGGCGAAGCCGTTGGAGACCAGAAAATCCAAGGCACGGTAGGCCACAGGTGGTTGCGAGCCTAGCCCCTCTTCGCGCAGCATATCGAGGATTTCATAGGCTCCAAGAGCGCGGTGTTCAGCGAGCAAGAATTCGAGCACACGGCGGCGCACGGGGGTGAATTGCAACCCTGCATCACGACATTGAGCATCAACCGCCGCGATGCCATCCTGAATACAGCACGCATGGTCGTGCCGTTCAAATCCTATGGTTTCCAATGACACATTCCTTGTTCGGGTCTTGCTCGGGTCTTGCTCGGGTCTTGCTCGGGTCTTGTTCGTGGATTTATTAGGTAGATTGCCACTTGATATATTATAACACTCAGGTTAACAAGCCTTCGATATGTTATAAAATAACACAAGGTCGTGCTATGCGCAATTTACTCTCTTTGGTTTCTACCGCTTTTCTTTCGCTGTCGTTTGGACAGCCAGTGCTGGCGGATACATCTGCGCAGGCATTGCGTGTCGCCACCGATATCCCGCCGGTGCACTCTTTGGTGGCGCAGGTCATGGGCGATCTGGGTACGGTTGATTTGGTCATGCGGCCCGGTGCCTCTCCGCATAGTTATGCGATGCGACCATCCGAGGCTGCGGCCTTGGCGGGGGCGGATGTCGTGTTTTGGATCGGGGAACCGTTGACGCCATGGTTGGGGAAATCGTTGAGCACCCTCGCGACAGATGCGCGTGTCGTTGAATTGCTGGACGTGGCGGGCACAACGACATTGGCCTTTCGTGAGGGGGTGACGTTTGAACATGATGAGCATGACGATGAAGAAGTCGGCGCGCATAACGATGATGATCACGACAGCGACGATCATGAAGAAGAGGAGCATCATGACCACCACGAAGGTGTTGATCCGCACGCGTGGTTAGACCCGGAAAATGGCAAGATATGGCTAGATGCGATTGCTGCCGAATTGGGCCAGCTTGATCCAGTAAACGCCGCGCAGTATCGCCAAAATGCGATGACCGCCAAGGCCGAGCTGGAAGGGCTGATAGCGGGCATTCACGCAAGGTTAGAGCCGCATTCTGAGGCGCGGTTTGTGGTATTTCATGACGCCTATCACTATTTTGAAAACCGGTTTGGGGTGAGCGCGCTGGGGGCGATATCCTTGGGGGATGCGTCTGATCCCAGCCCGTCGCGCATCGTGCAGATTCGCCAAGCCGTGGTTGATGCAAATGTCAGTTGTGTCTTTGCCGAGCCGCAATTCAACACCGATTTGATCACTGCCGTGACCGAGGGAACACAAGCGCGCACCGCCTTGATTGATCCGTTGGGGGTGGGGATTGAAACCGGCGCTGCGCATTACAAAAAGACGTTGTCACAAATCACCGATAGTATGGTCGCCTGTTTCTAGCACGGTGATGTGCCTGACGTTGCGTATAAGGTGACAATTGCATCGCGTTTTGTCATGACTGTCAGGCACATATCGGAGACATCATGGCACATTACCCGCACCTATTGGCACCGCTTGATCTGGGATTCACCACGCTAAAGAACCGCGTATTGATGGGGTCTATGCACACCGGACTTGAGGAAACTAAAGACTGGAACCGGGTGGCAGAGTTTTATGCCGAACGCGCCCGAGGTGGTGTGTCGCTGATGGTGACAGGCGGCATGGCCCCCAATAGCGAGGGGGGCGTTTTCCCCGGTGCGGCGGGTCTGTTTAATGACGACGATATCGCCAACCACAAGATTGTTACCGACCGCGTGCATGAGGCTGGTGGTAAAATCGCGATGCAGATTTTGCATGCGGGGCGCTATGCATATGGGCCGGAATGCGTGTCGGCCTCTGCCATTAAATCACCGATCTCGCCCTTTGTGCCAAAGGAGCTTGATGAGGCGGGCATTGAAAAACAGATCGCGGATTTTGTAACAGCCACGGTGCGCGCACGCGAGGCCGGGTATGACGGCGTGGAAATCATGGGATCGGAAGGGTATTTCCTGAACCAGTTCCTTGTCACTCACGTAAACAAACGCACGGATCGTTGGGGCGGATCTTATGAAAACCGGATGCGCCTGCCAGTTGAGGTAGTGCGCCGTTGTCGCGAGGCAGTTGGTGCCGATTTCATCATCATTTACCGCCTGTCGATGATTGATTTGATCCCTAATGGCGCGACCCATGATGAGGTTGTGCAGCTTGCCCAAGCGATCGAGACAGCGGGGGCCACGATTTTCAACACCGGTATCGGTTGGCATGAGGCGCGCATTCCGACGATTGCGACCTCTGTGCCGCGTCGCGCCTTTGCGTGGGTGACGAAAAAACTGATGGGTAAGGTGGGCATTCCCATCATTACCTCTAACCGGATCAACACCCCCGAAGTCGGCGAGGATGTGCTGGCCGAAGGTTGCGCTGATATGGTCAGCATGGCGCGGCCTTTTCTGGCAGATGCGAATTTCATCAATAAGGCAGCAGAGGGGCGTGCCGCGCAAATCGCGCCCTGCATTGCCTGTAATCAGGCCTGTCTGGATCATACCTTTGGCGGTAAAATCTCTACTTGTTTGGTAAATCCGCGGGCGTGTTATGAAACCGATCTGATTGTGGCACCTGCTGTAACGCCCAAAAGTATTGCAATTGTTGGGGCTGGTCCGGCGGGGCTTTCGACGGCACTGACGGCGGCGGAACGGGGCCATACTGTCACGTTGTTTGATCGGGATGATCAGATTGGCGGGCAGTTGAATGTTGCCAAACAAATCCCCGGCAAGGAGGAGTTTTGGGGCCTTGTCGATTGGTACAAGGTCATGGTGCAGGACGCGGGCATCACATTGCGATTGGGCCAAGAGGCCACGGCGCAAGATTTGGCAGATTTTGACGAGGTGGTGATTGCGACGGGCGTTTCGCCACGTGATCCCGGTATTCCGGGGCAGGATCATGCCAGTGTTCTCAGCTATCTGGATGTGCTGAAGCACAAGAAACCCGTGGGCAAACGCGTGGCCGTCATTGGCGCGGGCGGCATTGGTTTTGATGTCGCAGAATTTCTTGTGCATGAAGGTGAAAGCCTGACAGAAAACCTGCCTGAATGGCTAAAGGAATGGGGTGTTGGTGATCCTGAAATCACCCCTGGCGGCCTAGCACCTGAGGGGGCGTTGCCGCATCCGGCAGCCCGCGAAGTGACCCTAATGCAGCGCAAAGCCAAAGCATTGGGCAAGGGTCTGGGTAAAACCACGGGCTGGATTCACCGGGCGGCATTGCGGATGAAAGACGTGCGCATGATTGGCGGCGTGAACTATGAAAAAATCGACGATCAGGGACTGCATATTTCCTATGGTGAGGCCCGTGAAACCCCCGAGGTGATTGCGGTCGACAACATTGTTTTATGCGCGGGGCAATTGCCCAACCGCACCCTTGCCGACGCCCTGCAAGAACAGGGAACGTCGTGTCATGTCATCGGGGGGGCGGACGTCGCAGCAGAATTGGACGCCAAGCGCGCAATCGATCAAGGCACGCGGTTGGCTGCCTCTTTGTAACATTGCTGAACGTGTTTGGCGTGTTGGGGCACGTCAGATAAAACGGCAATGCCTGGCCATGTTGGGGTGGAAAACAGTCTCTAACATGGTCAAAACGCTCTTTGCTGCACGCGGCAGGTGTCATTGGCGTTTGTCAGGCGCGAGGGGTGATTGGGCCGTTTGAATGTCGACGCTATTCAAACGCTGCGGTCTGGCTTATCGATGGGTTAGGACATTTCGCAAGAGATCGGACACCCATCTATGAGTAGTATTGACGCCCCAACAGGGCCGCAAAACCTGCTGCGCGGAGTCAGTTTGATACTGATTTCTGTATTCGTGATTTCGGTGCAGGACGTGATCTTCAAACTGTTCAGCACACAATTGACGTTATGGCAGATATTTGCCGTGCGCGGGATGTTGGCATTGGTGTTGTTATTTGCCTTGGCGACCATGCAAGGCAATCAGCGTAATGTACTGCTGGGTGCGCTAAATGCATGGGTTTTGGCGCGGTCAATGTTCATGACAATTGCGCTAATGGCGTTCTACGCGGCCCTACCGTTCCTAAGCCTGTCAACGGCGGGGGCGGCCAATTACATTGCGCCGATTTTTGTCACCGTCTTGTCCGCTTGGGTCATCCTAGAGCCTGTGGGGAGGCTTGGCTGGGTCGGCGTGTGCATCGGGTTTGCCGGGGCGTTGGTCCTGTTACAGCCGGGGGGCGATGCGTTTTCATTATGGGTGTTGTCGCCCCTGATGGGGGCCGGGTTTTATGCGCTTGCGCATGTGACAACCCGCAGCAAATGCCTGACGGTTCCGGTGGCTGCGATGGCATTTTCGCTTAGCCTTGTCATGATGTGTGCGGGGTTGGTCGTGAGTGGGGTTTTGCTGCTTTGGCAGGCACCTGCGACATTGGCCCTGCCCTACCCCTATATATTCGGGACATGGGCAACGGTGGGTGTGTTTGAATGGGCAGTTCTGGCCATGCTGGCGGTGTTTTCAGTGGTGATTGCTGCCACCTCTGCCGGAGCCTATCAGGCGGCCCCACCGGCAAAAATCGCCACATTTGAATACTGTTACCTGATCTTTGTCGTGCTGTGGGATTACCTGTTTTTCGCAACAACCGCTAGTGGCGCGACCCTATTAGGTATGGGGATGATCGTCATCGCGGGCATGATGGTGTTGCGCCGCAGATCATAGGGCAAAGTTGGCAACCATGGCTGTCATGTATTGGCGTAAATTTTGATTGGGCTTTACTGCGACGTATATCAGGTATTTACAATACCAATTAAAAAAGCTACCCCTGCGCCAACAGGAAAGGACAGCTCAATGACGCATGCAGAACTGGTACGCCAGCAATTACGGGCCGATGCCGCAAAGATCGGTGTCACCGAAGATTTCATCAGTGACATGGTTTTTGCATTCTATGCAAAGGTGCGTGGGCACCCGGTTTTGGGCCCCGTCTTTGACTCTGCTATTGGGGAAAATTGGGATGCCCATTTGGACACGATGACGCGGTTCTGGTGCTCTGTTGCGCTGAATGCGGGAACCTATGGCGGCAAACCCGTCGCCGTGCATATGGCCAATCCCGCGATTCAGCCTCAGCATTTTGGGGTATGGTTGGGGCTATTTCAGGCAACCCTAGACGAAATGGCCCCAACGCCTGCGGCAACGGCCTATATGATGGGGCGCGCAGAACGTATCGCGGCGAACCTGACACGCGCGGTGCACAACAGAGAGCAGGCCGCGTGAGGCAGCCATCAAGCCGCCCGCACCTATAAATAATGCGTGCGTTGAATTTGTTTCGTTAGAGTTGTGCATACTGCTAGCATTGGCCCCAAGCGGGCGGAGTATCTTGGGCCATCGCCCACAAAATGCAGCGCCTTTGGAGTTGGGAACATACCATGACATCAGTACCCCTTGGCGATCCACAATCTAATCCACAGCCTGATCCAAGACGCAAAGGCCGGGTGATCAATGATGCACCGATGTTGGTCATTCGGCGGTGGTTAACAGCAGCTGCATGTGATTTTCGCGCCCACCTCGGCCTGTCGCTTGCCTATGGCATGGGGTTGTTTCTGCTGGGATGGATCGGCATTTCATCGCTTTGGATGCTAAATTTGAGCTGGATGATTTTGCCGAGCCTTGCAGGCGGATTATTAGTCGGGCCGATTGCGACGGTGGGCCTGTACCGGATCAGTCGCCGCAGGCAAAGTGGGCCCAATACTGGTATTGCCGCAGGTATTGCCGCACCGGGGCAAATTCTGTTGTCTGGTATCATTTTGATGGTGTTTGCCCTGATGTGGCTGCGGTCGGCCACCTTGGTATTTGCGGTATTCTTTGGCCTGCTGCCCTTTGCGGGGTTCACGGAAACCATGGGCACATTATTGGCAACACCCCAAGGCATCGCAACACTAATTGTTGGCAGTATCGTTGGTGGATTGTTTGCGGCACTTGGCTTTGCGGTTTCTGCCTTTTCGATCCCGATGCTGATTCACCGCGAGGTAGATTGCTTTTCCGCCATGGCGCTGAGTTTTAACGCTACGACCCATAATTTCAGGCTGATGCTGCATTGGGCGCTGCTTGTTTCTGTTGCGACCCTGTTGGGGCTGATCACCGGGCTGATCGGGTTGATCGTGATTTTTCCATTGTTGGGCTATGCCACATGGCACGCCTATTTCGACATCTTCGAAGGATAAGACATGGCGCTCTCCCTCCCGGCCAATGTTCAAAGATATGCCCAAACCAAAGAGTTCACGCAGGACACCGTGCCTGCCGCCCTACTGAAAGATCACAGCACCAAGCCAGAGGCATGGGGGTTGATCGTCGTTTCCGAAGGGGCGCTGATCTATACACGGATCAACCAACAACCCGAGCGTATCGAGGCCGGGAACGCAGGCGTAATCGTACCGCATGAATTACACAAAGTCGCCCCAGACGGGGTGGTCAGATTTCATGTGGAGTTTTACCGCGAAACCACCACAGCCCCCTCAGGAGCGTGAAAATGCCAGCATCCAGTAATCGCACAGCGTTATTTCTTTTTGTTCCGGTTCTTATGATTTTTGTCATGGGCCTTGCGATATTGGGCTGGGGGCGCCCGGGTGCCTATGTGTTTCATGGTTGGTTGATCGCGATCTCGGCGGGCTGGGGTTTGATCCGGCTGGTGAATGTGATGACCGATCCTGCGCCCAAAATTCCGCTGGCCTATAAGGATGACGTGATAAAATGGGGCGTGTTGGCCTGTTTTAGCTGGGGTTTGATCGGGTTTATCGTCGGGGATGTGCTGGCGTGGCAATTGGCGATTCCGGCATGGAACGGCGATATGTTTTGGTCAAACTTTGGCCGCATCCGTCCGATTCATACCACGGCTGTTGTGTTTGGGTTTGCGGGCAACGCGTTGATAGCGACATCGTTTTACGTGGTTCAGCGCACATCGCGCGCCCGCCTTGCGGATGAGATTTCGCCGTGGTTTGTGTTGGGAGGATATAACCTTTTTGTGCTGTTGGGCGTGACGGGTTACCCGTTTGGCATCACCCAAGCCCGCGAATATGCAGAGCCAGAGTGGTACGCCGATCTGGTATTGCTGTTCACATGGGTGACCTATCTGATTCTATATCTGCGCACCTTGGCGCGGCGGGCAGAGCCGCATATCTACGTCGCCAACTGGTACTATCTTGGCTTTATCGTGGTGATCGCGATGCTGCATGTGGTCAACAACCTCGCTGTGCCGGCATCCATCGCCTATCCCAAAAGCTATTCTCTGTTTGCAGGTGTGCAGGATGCGATGACCCAGTGGTGGTATGGACATAATGCCGTTGGATTTCTGCTGACCGCGGGTTTTCTTGGGATGATGTATTATTTCATGCCCAAGGCCGTTGGCCGCCCGATCTATTCCTATCGCCTGTCAATCATCGGATTCTGGGGGATTACATTTCTGTATCTGTGGGCCGGATCACACCACCTGCATTACACCGCCCTGCCCGATTGGGTGCAGTACCTAGGCATGAGCATGTCGATCATTCTGTTGGTGCCCAGCTGGGGATCGGTTTTCAACGGTATTCTAACGCTGAACGGCGCGTGGGATAAGGTGCGCACAGATCCCGCGGTGCGGTTCATGATGGTTGCGGTGCTGTTTTACGGGCTGACAACATTTGAGGGATCATTCCTAGCGATCCGTCCGGTCAACACCCTAAGTCATTACACCGACTGGACTATTGGCCATGTGCATGCAGGGGCCTTAGGCTGGGTTGCCTTTATGACCTTTGGCGCGATGTACAAAATGGTGCCATGGATTTGGCAACGCAGCGGCACCTATTCCCTGCGGCTTGAGGCATGGCATTTCTGGCTCGCCCTGTCGGGAACGCTGATTTATGTCGGCGCAATGTGGAACAGCGGCATCACCCAATCGCTGATGTGGCAGACCTATGATGCGGATGGCAATTTTGTCTATGCGTTCATTGATACGGTCGACGCCATGCGCCCCTATTACATCGCTCGCGCCATCGGTGGGCTGCTGTATCTGATCGGGGCCTGCATCGGTGCCTATAATATCTACATGACAGTCAGGGGGCCGCGTCTTGCGCCCGCAACGGATGATCAGCGCCCAGTGGTGTCTACAGGCGGAGGGGCAAGCAAATGAGCACGAAACACCAAAAGCTTGAACGCAACTCAATGGGGTTTGCCATCGCGATTTTGTTTGTGGCCTCATTGGGTGGGTTGTTTGAAATTGCACCGCTGTTCACCATCGAAAATACGGTGGAAAAGGTCGAAGGCATGCGCCCCTACACCCCGCTAGAGCTGGCCGGGCGGGACATTTATGTGCGCGAGGGATGTTACGCCTGTCACAGCCAAATGATCCGCACGCTGAAATCAGATGTGGATCGCTATGGGCACTACAGTCTTGCCGCCGAAAGCATGTATGACCACCCCCACCAATGGGGTTCAAAGCGCACCGGGCCGGATTTGGCGCGGATCGGCAATAAATACTCTGACAATTGGCATGTGCTGCACCTGTCCAATCCACGCGAATTTGTTGAGGGATCTGTCATGCCAGGATACGCGTTCTTGGCCGATCAGCGGTTGGAAACGGGGCATTTACCCGGGGCCTTGGCTGCGCTGCGTCGTACCGGTGTGCCCTATACCGATGCACAGATTGAATCAGCCAGCAAAGATGCGGCCTATCAGGCGGATGTTGATGCCGACTATGAGGATGATCTGATTGAGCGCTACGGCGACAAGGTACAAATCCGCGATTTTGATGGCCAACCCAATCTGGTTAGCGAAATGGACGCGCTGGTGGCCTATTTGCAAATGCTGGGCACGCTGGTTGATTTTGAAGCGCTGAAGTCCGAGGAGATCGCCAGATGAGCCATGATGCTGTTCTTGTTTTTTCAAAAACTTGGGGTGCCGTATATCTGGCGGGGGTGTTCGTTTTGGCCCTGATCTGGACATATTGGCCATCGCGCCGCGCAACCTATGATGCCGCCGCCCAATCGCCCCTGACCGATGAGGAGATTCAACGTGACACCTGAACGCGACGAACCCAGCGGTCAACAGACAACGGGCCACGAATGGGATGGTATCAAGGAGCTGAACACCCCCGTCCCCAAGGCAATGTCGATCTGGCTGTGGATCAGCATCGCGGTTGCTGTTGCCATGTGGCTGCTGTATCCGACGTGGCCCTTTGTAACCAATTATACCAAGGGGTTGCTGGGCTATTCATCCCGTGTTGAGGTCGACAAGCAGACCGCAAAAGGCGCTGAGTTGCGAGCGGGCACCATGGCAGCCTTTGCCAATGAGGATATCCAAGCGCTGGCAGATGATCCGACATTGCGGGCCAAACATCAGGATGCGATTGGTGTGTTGTTTCGCGATAATTGCGCGGCATGTCACGGGCGTGATTTGCAGGGCCAACCAGAGTTTCCAAAGCTGACCGATGCGCATTGGCTATGGTCTAGCCTGCCGGAAGAGATCGAATATACCATTCAAAACGGCATCAATTCCACAGATAACGACGATACCCGCTATGCCGAAATGGCCGCATATGGCCGGGATGAGTTGCTGGAAAAGCGTGAGATTAACAATGTTGTTGATTATGTTCTTAGCCTGTCAGCACAGAACCACGACAGCGAAGCCGCCGCAAATGGGGCGCTTGTATTTGAGGATAATTGCGCCAGTTGCCATGCAGATGGAGGCATTGGCGGGCTGGAAAACGGTGCGCCCAGCCTGACAGATGACGTCTGGATTTATGGCGGATCGCGCGAAAATATTCGTGAAACCCTGCAAAACGGGCGCGCAGGGGTGATGCCCGCGTGGTCTGCTCGATTGTCCGCAGAGGAAATCAGAATGCTGACGCTTTATGTCCTTTGGGCTGGCGAAGATGACAGACAGAACTGAAAAAGATCCGCGATTTCGCAACACCATGTATGCGCTGATCGCTGGGCTGGCATTGGCCTATTTCGGCATGAAGGCATGGCATATCAAACTGGCCTTGGCTGCCTATGAAGGTCAGGTATTGGAACAAGATACCCACGGGGCCGCGAAATGACGCAGGGCACGGGTAGCCTAGTTTGCACGCTGGAGGGCGTGAATTGCGCGGGCTGCATTGCCAAGATTGAGGCCCATCTGGCCCGCCAAGACGGTGTTATCCTAGCGCGCGGAAACGCGACGCTGAAACGTATGCGGCTGGTGTGGAACCCTGAACAGCAAACCGCCGACGGGCTGATCCGCGCGATCATCAGCCTCGGGTACGGTGCCCATCCGTTTGATCCTGATGCGGGTGTGCACGAGGAACCCTCGCTATTGCCCCAACTGGGGGTCGCGGGGTTTGCGACCATGAATATCATGGCCATTTCATTTGCCGTCTGGGCGGGGCTAGCAACCGATATGGGGGCCGGGAGCGTGCAGTTTTTACACTGGGTTTCAGCGTTTTTGGCAACACCGGTTGTGATTTATTCGGCGGCCGTGTTTTACCGCCCTTCGCTGCGCGCGTTGGTGTCGGGCCACATGACGATGGACACCCCGATTTCACTGGCGGTCTGGATCACCTACCTTGCCAGCCTGTTTGAAACGATGCGCGGTTCTGATCATGTGTATTTTGATGCCGTTGCCGCCCTGGTGTTTTTCCTGCTTATTGGTCGCGTGATGGAGCGGGCGTTAAAACGCCGCTCGGGCGATGCGGCGCAGAACCTGCGTAATCTGATGCGCCTGACTGCGCGGCGCTGTTTGCAGGATGGTGGGGTTGAGGAAATCCCGGCAGATCACCTAGTTCCGAACGACATCGTCATCGTCGAAAGTGGCGAGCGCGCACCTGCTGACGGGCTTCTATTATCGGCACATGCGCAGGTCGATGAAAGCGTGATAACGGGTGAAATACTGCCCCGTGACCTGATCAAAGGTGACGCAATCGCCGCCGGTGCCATCATCTATGCGGGCCCGGTGCAGCTGCGTGTCCTGCATGTGGGTGAGGACGCGCAGGTTGGCCGCATTTCGCAGATGATAGACGATGCCGCAGCACATAAGGGGGGCTCTCAGCTGCTCGCTGATCGGTTTGCGCGCGGCTATATTCCTATCGTGCTGGGTGGCGGGCTGTTTGGGTTTGTGCTGTGGTATTTTCTGCTGGGTGCAAGCTTTGCTGATGCGTTGATGATCGCGGTTGCTGTGCTGGTGGTGACGTGCCCATGTGCGGCAGGGCTTGCGACGCCAGCGGTGTCATCGCGCGCCGTCAACATATTGATGCAAAAAGGTATTGTCGTCAAATCCGGCGATGCATTGGAGCGATTAGGCGAGGTCGATCAGGTGATCGCAGACAAGACAGGGACGTTATCCATGCCGCTGCCACAGCTTGAGGCGGCGACATCGCATGCCACACGCCTTCAGGCGGCAAGTTTGGCAATCGCAAGCCGCCACCCATTGGCACAAGCGCTGTGCAGCGGGGTGGATGTGCATCCTTTACCCGACCTGACCGAGGTGCCGGGACAAGGCATTCAATCCGCCACCGGGGCGCGGTTGGGATCGGCAATTTTTGTCGGAGCCACGGCGACACTTGATCCCTCCCCGACGCTATGGTTTCGCAACGTATCCCAAGAGCTATGCAAATTCACCTTTCAAGAAACCCCGCGCGCGGGTCTGGCGGCGTTTTGCACGGGTTTAGGCGCGATGAATATCCCCGTGACGGTGTTATCTGGTGACACGCCTGCCTCAGTTGGGGCCTTTGCCGAGCGGGTCGGGCTATTGGATTGGCATGCCGCAGCTACCCCTGAAAACAAATTGGCGCATCTGCAATCGCTTGTGGAGGCGGGTCACAAACCTCTGATGTTTGGCGATGGGATCAATGACGCCCCCGCCCTACGGGGTGCCTATACCTCTGCCTCATTTGCCAGCGCAACAGAGGTCGCACAGGTCGCCGCCGATCTGATTTTGACGCGCCCCGCCCCTGAATTGATCCCCGAGGCAATCATGATTGCGCAACAGGCACGGCGGCTCATTTTGCAAAATCTACGGTTTTCGGCGGTGTATAATATTGTCACCGTACCGCTGGCTCTTGCGGGGCTGTTAAACCCCATTGTTGCCGCGATCCTGATGTCGTCATCCTCCATCATCGTGCTGGCAAACGGTCTGCGGTTACGAGGTGCGAAATGACCGCGATTATCTATCTCATTCCGATCTCTTTGGGGCTGGGCGCGCTGGCATTGGGGGCATTTTTATGGTCGGTCAGAACACGGCAATACAGCAATATGGAGAGCGATGCCTACCGGATGCTGGATGCCGAGGATGTCCCGTTAAGCGAAGCACAAAAGGCGATTTTGCGCGATGATGATCCAAGTTGGTAGTCGTTCATAACAAGTACTGTAAATGCGATATTCGCTGTGTTAGGTCCAACGCATGCAACTTTCGAAATTCACAGACTATGCTTTGCGCACCCTGATGCACCTTGCGGTGGCGGATGGAAATCTGCTGACCACACGCCAGATTGCCGATATCCACGAAGCCAAATACAACCACCTTGCCAAGGTCACGCAATGGTTGGTGCGCGAGGGATATGTTTCATCAAATCGGGGGCGCTCTGGCGGGATAAAGCTGGCGATGGCGACGCCGGATGTGAATGTCGGGGAACTGGTCCGCAAATTGGAAAGTCAGACCGAGTTGGTTGAATGCATGCGCCCTGACGGGGGGCATTGCGCACTGTCGCCGGCCTGCGGATTATCCACAGCATTGATCGCAGCACAGAATGCATTTTACGCAGCATTGGATCAGGTGACGCTTGCGGATCTTACAAGTAAGAATGCCGCAATGCGCCGTTTATTAGAAAGCCTGACACGCAGCTAAGTCGCCAGGCGAATTAGCGTTGGAAAATGGTGGGAAACCAATCCTCGCGTAGGGTTTGGCCTGCTGACATGCCATGGCCCGGAAAAGGAGGAGAGGTCGGTCCGGGTCGCTCGACATAGCGCGCATCATCCCCAATCAAGCGCAGCGAAAAGGCGCGCCGACGGGTATTTGTCGTGTTGCCACGTGCGCCGTGCAATGTACCGAAATTGAAGGCAACAGCGTCGCCCGGCTCCATCTCCCACTCACGGATTTCCATGCCCTCTTTGTCAGGGTCAGGGACGGGCATGTATTTGTCATCGTCTGCGTAAAAACTGGATTCAGCCAACCACCGCGTCGGCAAAACGGGTTTTTCCCACGCATGGCTACCGGCGACGCAGCGCAGGCTGTTGCCTTTTACCGGATCAACAGGCGACCAAAAACTGACGTTCTGAATGCCCTCGACAAAGTAATATGGGCCGTCCTGATGCCAAGGCGTGGCCTTGCTGGTGCCAGGTTCTTTGACGAGAACATGATCATGGAACACCTGCACGCGGTTTGATCCCATAAGATCAGCGGCCACCTCGGCGGCGGCGGATGTGCGGATCACGTCCTCAAATTCGGAAATGCGTGTCCAATTGCAATAGTCATCAAAGAATCGCCCGCCTTCGCCCTCTTTGAGGTTTTCCGCAGCATATGGCCCCGGCTCTGTCATGTTACGCTCAATACCGGCGCGGATCGTCTCCACTTGGGGTTTGAACAGGCCTTTGATCAGGACAACACCGTCCTGTTGAAACGTGTCGATATGGGTTTGTGTGAGCAATGGATGCATTGGTTGTTCCTCCTATTTCGGGTCAGCTTAGCCATCCAATCCAATAGGTTCCAATAATATTATATTACTATATAAATAGTTATATGCTATATCTTACCCTCCGCCAATATCAGTATGTTGTTGCCACCGCAGATGCCGGAAGCCTGACTGATGCAGCCATAAATTTGCATGTCTCACAGCCTTCATTGTCGATTGCGATTACCCGAGTCGAGACACGATTGGGGCGGGCGATATTTGTTCGACGCAAAGGGGCGGCAATTATGGTGACGCCTTTTGGGCACCGATTTGTTGAACAGGCGCGCGCGCTATTGAAAACCGCCACCGAAATTGAGCAATATTCAGATGCGGCGCGCCCCTTTGTCTTGGGCTGTTTTGAGGATATCGCGCCGTGGTATTTGACGAAAGCGTTGACACAGCTACGCGCGCAATTTCCCGCCATGGTTTTCAAAGGTCACGAGGGCAGGTTTTCTGATTTGGCCACAGACATTGCCGAGGGCTGTGTTGATCTGGCGATTTCATATGACATCGGGTTTGATAGCCGTTTCAACCGCCACCTGATTAAGGAGGTCGCGCCGGTTGCCATTGTCTCAACCGATCATCCATTGGCGGCGTTTGAAACGCTTGAGTTGCACCAATTAGACGGGTTGCCCTTGGTGTTATCAGCCGAGGAATTGTCGCTTGGGTTTATTCGTAAGCTGTTTGACGAGCTGGAGGTGACGCTGAACCTGGAGCATGAGACGGCATCGCTTGAGATGATGCGCTCTTTGGCGGCGCATGGTGTGGGGGTTGGGATCAGCTATTCCACCCCGCCAACCAAGGTGAGTTATGATGGCCAGCCGCTAATCACCGTACCCATCGTGACGCCGCAGGCATTGGCAAAAATTGTGCTGGTCAGGTCAAATCTGGTGGAGCCGGACCCCAAAACCCAAGTGGTTTTGGAGGCCATTTCATCAATATAAAGCAAGTTCTCTATTCAAACGGGAAGGTATCAAGCCGCTCATACCCGGTTTCTGTCACTAGCACCTGCGTCTCAAGCTTAATGCTTTCTGAGTGCTCTTCGGCCATCAGGCTTTCGATGCAAATGACCATGCCCGGCTCTAACTGTCCTGACATTGCGCTGTCATCAAAATCGACGTGCAGGGGAATCACGGGCCATTCGTCAGCCATGCCAACCCCGTGGGCGGCAAGCGAATAGCGGTAGGGCACGTGGGCGTCGGGGATTTGCCAGCTTTTGGCGTTGAACTCGGCAAAACTGATGCCGGGGCTAACAAGCTCTAGGTTGTGATGAATTTGCGCTAGGGCCGTATCATACAGCCGCCGTTGCGTGGCACTCATCGGGGTATATCCGCAGGTCCAAGAGCGCGAGATATCGGCGCAATAGCCGTAGGGACCAATCATGTCGGTATCAAAGGAAATCATCTCCCCAGCCTGACAGACGCGATCGGAACATTCCTGATACCACGGGTTTGTGCGCGGGCCGCATGTCAGCAGCTTGGTTTCCAGCCAATCCCCGCCTGATCGCGCGTTTTCGAAATGCAGATGCGCCCATAATTCACGCTCTGTCACGCCGGGCTGGGAATGGTCATATATGCGCGCCATTCCGGCCTCGCATACCCGAATTGTCCAACGCATCAGTTCAATTTCATCGGCGGATTTGATCGAGCGGGCAAGCTCGGTTATCTGCGTGCCATCGACATGGGTAAGGCCGCGCGCCTCAAGCGCGTGAACGCCGCTGCCATCCAGCCGGTCACAGGCAATGCGTTTATTGCCGCCGCCATATTCAGCGAGCAAATCGGCGATTTCATCTGCCCAATTTGCGGTCGCCACCTCGACCTTGTCACCCGAGGCCATGAACATCCACGTTTTGGCGACGCGGATTTCATCAATGCCGGGCAAGCCTTCGCTTTGGTGCAAGCAGCCTTTGAACTCGAACATAATCGCCGGGCCATCCGCAAGGATCAGCGCATAGCGCATGGGGTTATGCAACGTCCAAACCTGCATGTTTGAGCAATCAAACGCATAGCGGATATTGCAGGGGTCATACAGTAAAAGGGCCGCGCAACCGGATTGCGCAAGTTGGTCACGCAACCGCTGTAACCGGTAAGTCCGCGCTGCTGTCAGAACGGTGTCGGGCACCGCGCTGATCAAGGGTTTATCCGCCCCCTCAGCATTCAGATAGGTGAGCTTGCGTTCGTCTTTGAATACGGCGCTATCCATCATGATGCGCGGCCATAAAAGCCGATGCGCTCTTCATCCGAAAACAGCACATCGGGTTTTTCAAAGTAGGAAAACACCGCGATGACCCGATTTTTATCGCCCTGAACAGGGGTCACGCGGTGGGCTGTGTTTTTACCCTTAAAGATATTCAATGTGCCCGCGGTCAAGGGCATCCGCACCGGGGCTCTGCGCCCCTCTAACAGGTCGGCAACACCGCTGTAATTCGGGTCGGTATCGCTGCGCAAATCTTGATCATATTCAAATTCGCCGCCCACGGTTGGGGCCTGCAACAACAGCGTGGTTGTGAATTCTGAACGGTCAAAATGCCAGTTCAACGCCTGCCCTTCGCTGTAGCCCATGACATTCACCCGCGCCAATGGATCGGCCATCCGAAATAGCTGCGGTTTTTCCATCACGGCGGCAAGGAACTGCACAAAGGGGGGCCATTCGTATAGTTGAATGACCAAGGATTGCCCCAATTGATCGGCACAAACCGTGCGGTTTGACGTCTCACATTCACGCAACGCGGGGTGATCGGGGGCCAATCCGTCGATTGTTTTCTTGAAATAGATATTGTGGTTGCGGGCGTGCTCAAACGACTGAGTGGCGAGGAGTGGGCTAACCTCATCTACCGCGCTTTGCAGCACCGTTTCGCGCACAAAACCTGCAAGGTTGAACAATCCGTCCTTTGCCAAACGCGCCTGGCAATCGCAGACCAATGCCGCCCATGCCGCGCTGTCAGGTTGATCAAGAGGGTAGCGGTCTAGGTCAATGATATCTTGCATGAGATTTTCCTTAGTTGTTGCAAGGACTATGTTGCCGGATCCCCATTTCAGCAATACTATTTCTAATTGTGATCCATAAGAAATTCTTTTGAAAGAGCTGCCATGAAACGCCTCCCCCCGCTAAATGCTTTGCGTGCCTTTGAGGTGGCGGCGCGCACCGGATCGTTCACCAATGCGGCGCGTGAAATGGGGGTCAGCTCGGCCGCCATCAGCCAGCAGGTCAAACAGTTAGAGGCGTTTTGGGGCAAAACGCTGTTTATCAGACAAGGCAATCGCATCGCCCTAAGTGACGCTGGCCAAACCGCCTATCCGCAACTGGGGCATTGGATGACTGCACTGGGTGATCTGTCTGATGCGATGCGTCGAACAGAACGGCGTAGGCATCTGGTTTTAAGTGTACCACAGTCGGTTGCCGAAACATGGTTGGCACCAAAATTATCCCGCCTAAACCGGGGGGATCACGCGACTTCTCTTGATATCAGGGTGCAAGATGACCCCATTGATTTTGCCCGCGACAAGGTTGATCTACGGATTTTCTACGGTCACGATCTATATGGTGATTTCCGGGTAGAGTCGTTGTTTTCGGATGTGTTGGTGGCGGTTGCAGCACCCGAATTTGTGGCCGAAAACGGCCCGCACTTGGATGATATCGCGGATAAGGATTTGATCCATACCGATTGGGGTCGTGGATATTCGACCTCGCCCAATTGGGGGCAGGTTTTCACCAAAGACCGCATTATAAATCACAATGCAGGGCTGCGGGTTCAGGCGAGCAGTACCGCGTTAAATTTTGCACGCATGTGTTTTGGTGTTGCCTTGGTTCCCCTGAAATTTGCCGAGGAGGAATTGTCCGCTGGTCGCATTGTGCAAATGGAAATGGACCCTGTGCAAATGGGGCAGGAATATAGGGTGGCCTATCCAAAACGATTGGCGGCCAATCCGGTTGTGCGATCTGTGCTTTAGGTTCTGGCGGCGTAACTCGTGGCGCAGCACAAGTTTGGCTTGCGCGATACTGATTTTCGCCCCTAAGCTACGCCAAATATGTTGATCCGTGATGCTTAGCCGACGCCGACCCCTCCCCCAAATATGACAAAAAGGAATACGCATTGTTTTCAGAACGCATGGCACGCCTTCGGGAAAATCTGGCCCATTCAAACGTCGAGGTGGCGTTGATAACGGACGATGACAGCGTGTATTATTTCACCGGATATTACGATTATCTGCATATGGATTTTGGGCGCCCGACCATTCTGGTTGTCCCGCGCGACGGTAAATCCTTGTTGATCACCCCCAGCATGGAGATCGGCATGGCCGAGGCCGCAGCACGCGTGGACCGGATTGCAGATTGGAACGATGGACTGGGACAGGAGTGGCGCGAAGAATTGCCCGCGGCCCTTGCCGGGCATGGCACCATCGCGATAGAGCCAAATCAAATGCCCCCCATTGTGCGCAATTTCATCGACACGCTGGTTGATCCTGCGCGGCTGTGTGATCTAACGCCGATTGTCGCCGACATGCGCATGATCAAAACACCAGAAGAGCTGCAACTGGCCCGACACGCGGGGCAAGTTGCCACCGCCATGCTAGAGGCCGGGCGCGCCACGATCATGGACGGCGTGCCAGAATTCGAGGTGGCGCTGGCAACCTCACAGGCGGGCACGCGCAAGGCGGCAGAACTGTTGACCGCGCATTACAATGACACATGCATGTCGCCCAACACACATTTCCTGCAAATCATGGCCTCGGGCAAAGAGATCATAAAGCCGCATCACCGTGCCTCAACCAAGATCATGAAGCACGGCGAGCCGGTATTTCTGTGCTTTTGCGGGATGACCAATTTTCACCGTTTCAAGCTGGGTTTTGACCGTACCTTTTGGATTGGTGAAATCGCCGACAATGAGCAGGCCAAGGTCTATGAGGTGGCGGTGGCCAGTCAGGCCGCAGCCCTTGCAGCCCTAAAACCGGGGGTCAGCGCGGAATCTGTGCACGCGGCATATGCCGAGGTTATTCAAGACGCGGGGTTTGATTATCCGTTTAGATGTGGCCGCGCGACCGGGTATAGTTTTCTTGAGAAACCGCAATTGGTGACCGGCGACACAACCATCATTCAGCCCGGCATGGTATTGGCGGTAGATGGGTCTGTCACGCTCGCAGGGTCATTCCGCGCGCAGGTGGGCGATAGTTTCATCATAACCGAGGATGGGTATGAGCAAATCACCCATCACCCAAAGGATTTGAATAGCGTCATCCTATAGGGGCGTTGTGCGGGTATGGCCGACCCCAGTTAATTAACATTCGCGCAATCAAATATAATCACTTCGCGCTCCAGAAACAGGGGTTTTCGGGGCGCGATAACATGGGCCGCTGTGCACGTCTGGGCAAGGGACGCATAGAATTTCCGGAACGTGGCAGAGGGTGTTTCGTTGATAAGATACTCAAGATGCGAAACAACTATGACGTCAAACCCCTGCGCGACCCAATGCTTTACCTGCCATTCCTGTTTTTGTAGCGGCCAGGCATAGGGCTTAACCTTGCCCTTTAATTCCTCATCCGTGGCATCCTCTAGCCCGAACATCACACCCGGCATGGGAATGTGAAACACCGATCCTGTTACATCTGTTTGGATCGTGCGTTCTGGCGCACGCTCTGGCATTTGCACATCATATTTTGCTGCCAACCCATCCAGTCGTGCAAATTCAAATGCCTGTGCTGCCATGGTTTTGGGAATGTCCAACACCACGCCGGTTAACACCTTGCGATCCGCGTATTCCTGCGAAATGATGCGGCTGATATCCTGCGTCACAGGGGCTGCTAGGGTTTGGCCCCATAACAACACCAGTGCATAGATCGACAGAGCCGCCGAGATGCCCAAGGCCCCCCATGCGATACCAGACACGGCCCTGCGGGCATGACCCGCCAGATCCACCAGCGCCAAGGCCGCCAGCAGTTGCATCACCATGAAGAAACTGATCCACAAATGCTCTGGCTGACGTAAACGCACGACGGCGGCCAATAGCAATATGCCCACGCCTGTCACCAGCCACAGCGCCATCAGGGCACGTCGTTGCGGCAACCGACTGGCACCCGACATCAACAGTACCGGCAAGAGCAAAAACGCGATGACCATCACGCCATTGATCCCCCATTGCAAATGCGTCGCGCGATCCAGCCATAGGCCCATCGCTTGCCACAGGCTTGCGTCTTCTTGCACGGACATCACCGCCTGAATTTTCTGAAATGTAATGAAATTCTCAAAATCCAGCACAATGCCGATATTCAGCACGGGCCACGCCACAAGGATCGTTAGCAATGAGGTGCCCAGCGCCCGTAAATATCCCCGCCCGCCAGTTTGCGGCAGCAACAACGCCCCGTGGGCAATCAGCAGCGGCACCAGAAAAAACACGAGTGAATGTTTAAAGCTAAGCCCGATCACAACCACCAGCCCCAGCATCACATCAAGGCGCATAGAGGCAGGCACCCGCATGCGCTGCAAAAACACCAAAACGATCAAAATCGTCGCCGTTGCTAGCGGCACATCCCCCTTAGCGATAAACGAGAAATACACCCCAAGCGGTGTGATTCCCACCATCACACCAACAATGGCGGCCCGCGCAACAGATTGCTTTAACCCCCGTGCAATCACAAATGCCAATGGGGCAATCAGTGCGCCCATCGCGCCGGTTAAGAATCTGGCGGTGATGTAAAAAATCGTCGGGTCATCAAAATACTGTGCGCGAAAATCGCCCGCGCTTTGCCACCACGACAGGCCCTTGCCTACGGCGAATAACCCGGCAAACCCAACCGCATTGATGTAATTCAACAGCGGCGGATAGAAATGTTGTCCGGGGATTAATTGGCCCGTCATGGCCTTGGCCGCGTCATTCATCCGCTCGTCGCCATGAAAATACCCATAGTCGACCCCAACGGACCGAATGGCCCAGGCCCCGATGAACAACAGCAGCAAAACCAGATTTTCACGTCGCATTAATTTCACCACACCATCCCATAAGCAGCCCATTCACCACCAACATTTCACCCACTTTAGTGACGCCTTAACGCCACATGGGTGAAAACACCGCATTCCTTGTCAAACAAAACCACAATTGGGTCAATTTTTTGGTGTCATCATGCACTAGACCGGGCAAAGTCGCCCCATAACAGTAAAATTGAGACGTAACATCATGGACGCTGTCCCGACAGACATTCACATACCACTTTTTGTGGATCTTGACGGCACGTTGATCAGAACCGACGTCGCCCAAGAGTTGCTGGTCAAAAGCCTTGGCACTCCCTCGCAAATCGGCGCGACGGTTGCGGCGGGCATGTCTGGCCGCGCGTCTCTTAAACATTTTCTGGCCAGCGCGAATGAGTTTGATGCGGCAACCCTGCCCTATCATCAGCAGGTTTTGGATTATTTAGCCGTAGAAAAGGCCAAGGGCCGCACAGTGATTTTGGCCACAGCCGCCGACATCGTTGTGGCGACCAAAATCGCCGACCATCTAGGTCTGTTTGATCAGGTCATTGCCTCGGATCAGCATCGCAATCTGAAAGGCGCGCAAAAACTTGCCGCCATTCGTGAAATCGCCGATGGCCCGTTTGAATATCTGGGTGATGCACGCGCCGATCTGCCGATCTGGCAGGAGGCCGCTGTTGTGGGTTTTGTGAACCCCTCCGCAGCGACCCGCGCAGCTGCCCCCAAAAACACCAAGGTGTCGCTGGATATTGGCGATAAACCACCGCTTGTACGGTCCATCATAAAGGCGATGCGCCCGCATCAATGGACCAAAAATTGCCTGATATTTCTGCCGCTGTTTTTCTCTCATGGATATACCGACGGGGCGCGCGTTTTGAATGCGGTGATCGCCTTTGGCCTGTTTTGTCTGTTTGCCTCCTCCATCTATATCATCAACGATCTTCTGGATATCGAGGCCGATCGCCAACACGCCAAGAAACGCCACCGCCCCTTTGCTGCCGGGCGTATGTTGCCCGTTCAGGGTGTAGTTACAGCCATCGGGCTGGCCGCCTTTGCATTCTTCATAAGTATGTCGTTACTAAGCGTTGCTATGTCGTTGATTTTCCTACTTTATATAGTGATTACAACGCTATATTCGGTCTGGCTGAAACATTACTCGACCATAGATGTGATCACCCTGACCTGCCTATATACCCTGCGTATTGTGGCTGGGGGCGTTGCAATTTCAGCCGTATTATCACCGTGGTTGTTGAACTTTTCACTGTTCTTTTTCCTCAGCCTTGCCCTGATGAAACGCTACATAGAATTGGTGCGCGTGCAAAAGGCAGGCAAGGAAAAATCCCGCGGGTATTACGTCACTGACCTACAGGCCGTTTTGCCAATGGGGATCGCCAATGGCGGCCTCGCGGTGCTTACGCTGACACTATACCTAAACAGCGAATACGTGGCGCAAACCTATGCCTCGCCAACATTGCTATGGTTGGTTGCGCCGCTAACATTGTTCTGGGTGTACAGGGCATGGATCTGGGCATTGCGTGACAAAATCGACGATGATCCGGTGGTATTTGCCCTGCGCGATAAAATCAGCCGCCTGACGTTATTTCTGACATGCGCATTGGTTATCAGCGCGAAATTCATCTCATTGGAGGCATGGTTTCAATGACGCTAAACGGGTTTATTCTGATTGTGATCAGCGTGACATTCTCGGCCTTTGGACAAACCGCCTTTAAGATCGGCGTTGACCGGATCACCCTGCCGAGTGTCGCCAGCATGATGGACAAATTACTGGGGTTCGCCAGCTCGCCCTTTGTGCTGCTTGGGCTATCGATGTACGGAATTGGCACGGTGTTTTGGCTATTGGCCTTGCGTCAAATGGACCTGTCACTTGCCTATCCGTTTGTTGCGCTCAGCTTTATCATTGTGTTCATGATCGGTGTTTTTGGCCTTGGAGAGCCGGTGAACCCGACAAAAATCGCCGGATTGGCAATCATCACCCTTGGAATGATCGTTTTGTCGCGCGCTTGATGTACCGCGCGCGCCAAAATTGCCCTGATTAGTAGCTGATCACACCTTCGGCCTTGTTCAACACAACACCCAGCAATGGCTTTATCCCGCCCAAAAGCCGCTCTGCCTCCAACACTTCCTCGGCTTTGGACTTACCCCCGCCAACTACATAGATCACACCATCAACATTGGGTAAGAACGCGACCAGATCGTCATGCTCCAGCACGGCTGGCACATCAAAGATCATCATCTCAGGGCAGAACACATCTTGCACTTCGTCCAGCACTTCGGATGTCATGGCCTCTTGCAGCAATTCCGCTGGGTTTTCGGCAGGCTCTTTCACCAGCCCAAGCGCAAGGTTATGCCCCACACGTTGCAAAAAATCCTCGGGCGCGATGTGACCACCCAGATATTCCTGCATGTCTGCCTCGGGTGTCACGCCAAATAACTTGGCCAGCATTGGCGTGCGCAAATCGAAATCCATCAAAACCGTTCGGCATGAATCCCGACGCGCCAGGGCCACCGCCAAATTAGCCGCGACAAAGCTTTTGCCGCATCCGCTAGTCGGGGATGAAATCGCAACGCGCGTCCAGCCATTTTCACGCATCGCCAACAATAAACGCGTGCGCAGCATGTCAAACGACACATGCGCAGGGTCATTTCTGGCGGCGCTGACGATCCGGTTTTTGGCGAGATGTTTATCACTGAGCTGAGCAGGTTTCATCGCCTGCCATACCAGATCAAGATCCTGCAACGCCGGAACCTGATGTTCGGCACGATCTGCGCCTTCTGATGCCACGGGTGTATCATTCATGCTGTGTTTCTGCTCCTTGGGGCGACTTGCAACATTCGACCCCATACTCGTTTTACATCATCAATTTTTGGCTATGGTGCTACGCGACATTCCGGTCAAAATGATGGCACACCCTTGGCCTTGCGTCAAAATCCGAAAAGATTTGCCTCTGAAATTGCTTTCCTAACAAACTGCGCGCGGTCCGCCTCTGGTGTCCAGCCAAGAACCATCTTGGGGTGTTGGTTGTTAAACGCCGAAAAATGCGCCCGCGATTTCCAATCCCTACGTGAGGCCCTAACCGCGCCCTGTTTACCCAGAACATAGCGTTTCAGCGTGTATTTGATCGCATCCGCCATCCAGAATGCTGTCAAATTCCCCGCGCTCACATCAATGTGCGCGCCAAGCGCATCATGAACCGCATCAAAATATCCACGCGCTGACAGCATGGGATCACCAACAAGATTAAAGCTTTTACCCACGGCAGCATCCACTGTCATCATGCTGATCAGCCCATCAACCACATCGTCAATCAACACAAACGGCAATATATGCCGCCCGTTTCCCCAGATGCGCACGGCCCCCGCGCCATGCCAACGCCCGATGCCCCAATGTTGCAACGGACCCCCCGCGCCAACCACAATGCCGGGCCGCGCGATCACCAGCGGCAAGCCCCGATCCCGGTGCATCGCCAGCAACCGTTCTTCGCACATCGCCTTGGATCGCGCATATAGGTTTCGATCGGTCATATCCGCGCCAAATCCGGTTGTTTCGGTAATCGTAACCGATGCCTCAGACATATCATAAGACGCGATTGTCCCCGTATAAACGAACCGCTTTACCCCCGCCTCAAGGGCGGCTTTTGCGATGCGTTCCGTCACGCCGACATCGTTTTTCAGGCAGTCTTCCCATGTCCCGTCCAGCGATTTACCGAGGTGATACACCGCCTCAATTCCCGCCATCGCGCCCTGCATGGCCTGATCATCATGCAACGATGCTGAATACAGCTCCACATGGTCGGCAATGTCGTCAAACGGGCCAGTGCGCCCCCGACTTAGCACACGCACATCATGACCAGCCGCGACCAAGCCACGGGTCAACCCGCGTCCGATAAACCCTGTTCCACCAATCACCAGAACGGTTGGCTTTGGTGTATTGCGACTCGCAGGTACGGGTTTCGCACCCTGCTCGGGCAGCAATGCCAACGTGTCATCTATGCCCTTCATCACCGTGACGGCCGCGTTGATGTTAAACCGTTGATCAACGGGGGTGCCGTTTTGGATGGCTGTATAAAACGCCCCAATCGCCCCCCGAAAGCTAAGGCCATAGGGGGATTTTCGGTTCAACGAGGATAGTTGTCGTGCGCCGTTCACCACGCCTTCGCGCAGGTGCCGCCCAGCCAAGCCGACCTGTTTGCGCAGCGGGTTCAGAATGATGTCAGATGCATTCTCCCCCTCAACAATCAACGTATCGGCGGCATAATCAAACCGCGCCCGCCCGGTAGATCCGCGCACCGTGACCGACCGATCATCGACGGTTTCCACCATCGACAGGTTCAATGTCACATCTACATCACCCGCACGTGCAATAATGCGCCATGACTGAGGGCGTGCTGTATCTGCGGGCAGCTCAATCGGTTTGCCCAAGCTCAAATATTCAATCTCCAGCGGGCCAAATAGATCAACAGCAAAGCCAAACAAATGCGGCCCCAACTCCAACAGCAAATTCCGGGTTTCACGCATCAGCCACAGCCCGAATGGCCCGGACCGCAACGGTGCAAGCGGGAAATGCCAATTGATTTCAGCCGACCCAATGCGGCCCAATTGACCCGATGAAACCAGCGATTGCAGACGTTCATAGGATGGCATGCCCATAAAGTTATGCCCGGCGGCAACCTGTTTGGCGGCCTGATCCGCAGCACTGGCAATCGCCACTGTATCAGCGTGCGACAACGCGACAGGTTTCTCGACAAAGCAATGCATTCCGGCCGCCAAACACGCCTGAGCAAGGGCCGCGTGTGAATCCGGTGGGGTCAAAATATGCACCGCATCCAACTGACCCGCCGCCAGCATCTCATCCAGATCAGCATAGGCCTGCGCCCCATTTGCATCGGCCAACCCGCGCGCCGCCGCCATCGACATATCGCACACCGCGACCAGATCGACGCCGGACGTGGCCCGTATGGCCTCCGCATGCCAATCGGCAATATATCCCGCACCAATGATGGCAGTACGAACTGGAGCTTGGGTCATCGTATTATTCTCTTTCTCAGGCATTCAACCGCCTACTTATACTCAATAATTCGCATTTTGCGGCCACGCAGCCGCCGCCATGCAAAAACCATCATGCCAATGATGTTCGGAAACTTTGACAGACTCAAAAACGCTGCCTGCTGACGCGCGGTATCCTTAGGCAAACCATCAGTTACCAACCCTTTTACCGTGCGCAGATACGACACGGCATATAGCCCGATGACCGCCGCAACCACCCACGCAGACCACGCCATACCAATCAGCGCAATGCCCGGTAAAACCCCGCCAAACACCATAACCCGGCGACGTTCCTTGCTGAAATAGGGCGGGTGCATCGTGCCGACCTGCGCAAAGCCGTGACCGCTGCGAATGGCACGCTGCCACCATTGGCCAAACCGCGTCATATCCGCGTCATGCCGGGTCATCTTTTCGGGCAGGCGGTGTATTTTCCTGCCCGCCTTGCGCAGGCGAATGCAAAACTCATCATCTTCTGCGGCGATCACCGAGGGATCAAATCCTCCCGCCTCCTCAAACGCCACAGACCGCACGGCCATATCCCCACCACAGGTCAGAATATCCCCCGCAGGTCGATGCCATTCAAAATCACAAAGCGCGTTGTAAATGGATCGCTCTGGGTGAATTTCTGATCGCCACCCCGTGATAATCCCGCAGGTTTCATCTGCCTGTAACGCCGTCACCGCCTGCGCGACCCACCCCGATTCAACGATGCAATCGCCATCAAAAAAATGCACAAATTCAGGTAAATCACCGCTTTTCTTTAGCGCTTCAAACCCGGCATTGCGCCCACGCGCGGCGGTAAACGGGCGATCTGGTGACAGCTCCACAACTTGCGCACCGAGGTCGCGCGCCGCCTGCACGCTTTGATCCGTTGAACCGGAATCCACATAAACAATCTGCGCCACCTGCCCTGCCAATGACGTCAGGCACGCAACTAAACGCGCGCCCTCATTGCGGCCAATGACAACGGCGGCAATTTTCGCAGTATCGCTCATGCGTCGCCCTCATGTTTTGACGGGCGTAAGGTGGTCACGGGCTGCTGCACCGCGTAACTCGTGAGTATTTCTGATAGCCATCCAGCCTCGGTCGTTAGGTTGAATTCGGCGCACACCTTGGCGCGGCCCTGCTGCCCCATTTGATCGCGTAAATCCTGATTGCCGAGCAGCGTTGTGATGGCCTCTGACAGCGTGTCCTCATCCCCAGGCGCAACCACAAAACCACTGATCCCATCCTCAACCAATTCAGGGATTCCAGCGATCCGCGTGGCCACAACGGGCAGGCCTGCGGCCATCGCCTCCATCAATACCACTGGCACGCCCTCGGCAAAACTTGGCAGCACTAACGCATCTGATTGCGCCAAAATCTGCGCCACCTCGTCTTGTGATTTATAGCCTACAAAATCAACAATTCCGTCCAGACCCGCGACCCTTACATCCTGCTCTAACGCCGCGCGATCAGGGCCATCCCCGATCATCACCAGCCGTGCCTCAGGCACGTTTGCAACCACGCCCGCCATTGCATTCAGCAACACAGGCACGCCCTTAACCGCCGACATTCGCCCAATAAACACAAGGTTTTGCGATGCCGGGCGACCTGATTGCGGCGCATAGCGTTCAGGCTCAATTCCGCAATGCACGATGTGTAATTTATGCCACTGCGATGCCTGCGAAAACGCCATCGCCTGCGATCTGCAAAAATGGCTGATACAGGCGACAAACCGCGCCTTTGCGATTTTCAAATCCAGCCGCCATTCCTCTGGCGCAAAAAAGATATCCGGCCCATGCAGTGTGAAACTAAACGGGATACCCGACATTTCCGCGGTGATCATCGCCAAGGAGCAACTGGATTTCGCGATATGATTGTGCAGATGCGTTACCGATTTGCGCCGTAAATGATCGGCCAATACCGCCGCCTCGGCAAAGTAAAACAACTGAAACAGCAGCCCCTTTAGGCCCGGTCGTCCCGATGTCAACGCTAGGCGCAAGGCCTTGGCGTACCGCTTCGGCGAACGCAAAAACGCCTTGCCATGACAGGCCACAAACCGCATCGGCGATTTGGCGGCTGCAACAATATAAAACGTCTTTGCGGCTTCTGCACGTTGCTCTGGGCCGACCAAATGCTCAACGCCAGTTTTGCGAACTGAGCACGTCTCAACCTCATGTCCCAACGCACGTAATGCCATGATTTCACGCTGAATAAACGTGTCGGTGGCGCGTGGGTATTCACCCGTCAAATAGGCAATTCGCGTCTTTGGTTCACGCATCAACCGCCCCTCCTACGGCCCGCGCCATCGCATCCTCAAACCCGTAGGTCGATGTCCAACCTAGCTGTTCGTGCAGCTGCTGGTTTGAATATCGCAACGGTTTTAGGCGCGCCGCAAACACATCTGAACGCAGCAAGCCGGGCAGCTTTTCTGTCTCCGGTAACAGGGCAATCAGGGTCGACCAAATTGTGGGCGAAACGGGCAGCACCCATCGCGGCCACCCAGATTTTTGCAGTGCCCGCACAAACGCGCCTCGTTCGGGCAAACCATCATCCAACACATTAATGACACGGCAATTTCCGGCCTCATCAGGACGCGCAACAGCACAGGCAATCGCCTTGGCACAGTGTTCTATATACGCAATCGGCACCTGCCCCCGACGGCCCAACTGGATCAAAAAAGGACCAAACCCAACACCTATATGGGCATTAAACACCTGACCATCCCCGTAGATCGCGCCGGGTCGTAGCACGGTCAACGCGATACCCTGTTTCATCGCCTGATCGCGTACCAAATCCTCTTGTGCCAGCTTTGCCTGACAATAGGCATCTCGCCGTTCAGGTCGGCTTTCTAATGCGCAGCTTTCATCCAAACAGGCCCCGGCCGCCAAATTCCGAACCTGATAAACCGCAAGCGAGCTAAGGTGCACCAAATGGGCCACACCGGCCTGCGCGATGCCATCTAACAGCACCCGCGTCGCGGTTAATGTGTCGCGTTCATGCGCGCCCGCCGCCCCGCTAAGCGAACCCGCGCAATGCACAACCGCTATCGCCCCATTCAGGACACCGCACAACTGACCCAGCCCATCAACACCAGCCAGATCTATTTCCGAAACCTCAATGCCTACATCCTCGCCCCACGCCTTTGGCGCGGTCGATTTTCGACGCACAATCGCACGGACCCCATATCCATGGCCGCGCAATTTCGCCACGGCAGCCCGCCCGACAAAGCCCGCAGCCCCCGTCACCACAACGTATTTTCCCGCGTTCATTTCGCCCATGACATCGGCTCTACGGGATCGCATTTCGTTTGCATGACTTGGGCGCCCGTATCCGAACCAGCCCCTTGAATCGCAAGCGTCACCTCATTCAGATGCAGCGCAAAATCAGCCGACAAACGGCATTCCCGCCCCTCAGAAATTGCCTCAAGCATCTCAACCGGACCCAGCGCAAAATTCATCGCAGCAGCCCCCCAGCGTTTCACCTTGGGATGCGTCTTTTTGCCCAACTTAATCCGCCGCCCAATGGGATGTTCAACCAACCGTCTGCGCAACTGAAACCGCCGATAAAACCGAACAGGCGCGGCATTGTCCCATGCGCGCGTGACCCGCAAAACACCTTTGTCGCCGAAAATCCTGATCTGATGATCATGGCTACCAACAATCGAACAGGTCAGCCGCGCCACCACACCGTTGGCAAAAAACAACGTCGCAATAGACACATCGGGCGTGCCCTGCCCATCTGGGTTTTTCTCGGGGATTACCGTGGCAGAGGCAGCTATCACCCGCTCAACCGATCCAAACCAACCGATTAGCCATGTCAAATAATACCCTGCATGCTCCACCGTGCAACCAGTGCGAAATTCATCCGCCGCAGGCCACGCCCGCCCGGATTCCGACCGCCATCCGTCAAACGGGGCCTGTGGAATATACCCATCATCCAGCTCTGCATAAATCAAACGCGGCTTACCCGCGACACCGTCCCGCAGCGCCTTGCCCAATGTTTGCGCGGCCTGCCCCAATACGCTGCACGGAGCCGAGGCCAGCATCAAATTCCGCGCCCGCGCCAGTTCGGTTAACGCGGTCGCATCCACCATCGACATCGCCAGCGGTTTTTCGGAATAGACATGCATCCCCGCCTCAAGACATTGACGCGATACATCATAATGCGCCGCCGGATTGGTCAGATTCAGCACAAGACTGCCCGCCGCCTGCTGCGCCAGAAACCCCTCCATCGTGTCACAAGCAATCAGGCCCCAATACTGCGCAAATGTCTGCGCGCGCTCTGGATCATGATCATAAACACATGACACCTGAACAGTCGGATGCGCCTTTAGGGATCGCATGTATAAATCGGCCACGAATCCACAGCCAATGATCGACAAAGCCATCACGTCATCTCTCTCGCTGTGTTGCACCAATCGCACCTTTTACTTTGCCCAACCTTTGCTGGCAGCCTGACATCTAAACCCGAATTTTGGCTAAACTATATCGGAAAGGCGTCAATTTTCCAGATTAAGACCATTTGGCGTCAATGAATGGAAATCCTTTAACAATCTACCCTCTGGTTTTGCCTAAACTCCGTGTTAAAGCTCACATATCACAATTCCTGCCAACGGAGGCATCGCGTGCGGTTCAAGACTTGCTCGGGCGACATTTCAATCACCCATGAAACGCGCACGGCTCTATTCGCTGCGGTCAAAACGGCGTTGCTGGCAAAAACCGGATTTGCGCTGGCGACGCTAAACCTCGATCATTTGGTGAAACTCGTTCACGATCAGAAATTTGCCGTGGCCTATGGCAGACACGACATGATCGTGGCGGATGGCAATCCGATTGTCTGGCTTAACCGGCTTGCCGGGCAGGACATCGAATTGTTGCCCGGTTCTGATCTGGTACTGCCGCTGGCACGGCTAGCGGCAGAAACCGACACACCGATTGCATTGCTTGGCAGCACAGACGCCACCCTAACCGATACAGCGCGGGCCATGCAGGCGGATATTGCAGGGCTTAAGGTTGGGTTTTCAGTTGCGCCCCCCTTTGGTTTTGATCCCTCGGGACCAGAGGCGATTGCCCTTTTGAAACAGCTGCACACATCTGGCGCGGGTCTGTGTTTTTTGGCACTTGGCGCCCCAAAACAAGAGATTTTGGCCAGCCTAGGCAGGAAACACGCCCCAAATGTGGGATTTATCAGCATCGGTGCAGGCCTTGATTTCATCGCAGGATCGCAAAAACGCGCGCCCCGCGTTGTACGTGCTTTGGCGATGGAGTGGTTGTGGCGCTTGCTCAGTAACCCGGCACGTTTGGCCGCACGCTATGCGCGTTGTTTTGCGATATTGCCGGGGTTGATTTTTTCAGCGCGCAAACAACGCAAATAGATCAGGCTTAGTCCTCAAAGGGCGCGGGTTTCTCCCCCCGACCCAAAACCCAATGATACACTTCTTCGATTTGGGCGGCCTTGCGCTCCCATGTCAGTAGCTGAGCAATCCGGTTTTTCGCCTGAACACCCGCCGCAGTCACAAGATCCGGCTCGGCAGCCAACCGTGTCAGCTCCGCCTCAAACCCTTGAATGATTTGCACACGGGTGCCCAACGGCACCTTAAACCCCCAGCCGTCTTTCACCAACTCGCCCGGCCCTGCATAATCGACAATCAACGCCGGTACACCCAGCGCCATGGCCTCCAACACAACCCCCCCGCCAAACTCTCGTACCGAAGGAAAGCTCATCAGATTACAGCGTTTCAAAACCCCCTGAACCTGATCATGCGCCAACCAGCCGTGGAACGTCACAGCATGCGAAACACCCGCATCCTCAGCCTGCTGTTTCAGCGCCTCCAGCATGGGACCATCGCCAACAATATCCAGCGTCATGCGCCCGTCTCGCAGCAAATTCTCGGCTGCGGTCAACAACATATCCGGTCCCTTATAGGGCACCATGCGTCCGACAAAACACGCCCTCAGCGGTTGTCCCGTGGGGGCGGCATTGCCCGAGAACCGCACAGGATCAATTGCGTTTTCAGGAATATATACGCATTTTTTCTGATATTTTTCAGGCACTTCACTTTGGGTAAACCGTGATCCTGTTATGATCGCCGCCGCATGCTTCAGGCTCGCTTTGCGCCCCGGCAATGCCTTATAGGCGCCGCGCACATACGACAGCCATTCACGCTCGCGGCGTCGTTCGCCGTCAAACCCTTTGGGCCACGGCACCCCACCATTTAGCGGCCCCATGACAAAAGGCACCCCCACCTGCGCACAGCGTTTCGCCAGCAAGCTCGGGATCGTCGGACTAAGCGGGGTGACGCGGTGCACCACATCAAATTCACCCGCCTTGATCCGTGCCCCAAACTGCCGCCATATCAACCGCTCAAAATACGGATACGATAGGGCATTGATTAACTGAAGCGCAGTCCAGCCCTTCCCATTGCCCATGCGCAAAACCGATCCCAATGCCCATAATGGCCGCGCGATAGCCTCAGAATCAATCGCCGTAAAATCCTCGCCTTCGCGCCAACCTGCCCGCAAAATCGCCTCGCGGTTACGGATTTGCGTCACAACATGCACATCCATCCGCCGCCCCAAGGCCTGCGCCAATGACCAGCCGATCAATGGCACGCTGACCCATTCCGGGTTTGCGGCCTCGGCGATCACCAATACCTTTAGCGCCCGTTGTGATTTGCTGTCAGCCCCCGACGCCATCAAAATACGGTCCTTGGTGTATCGTCCGATTTGGTGCCCTGCTTCGGCTTTTCCATCACAGGTACAATCATCGCTTCTTTGGTCTGTTCACGCCGACGCAGCGCCAGCATTTCCGCATGCCCCAACAGGGCCCCTGCGATGATCCACGTCAGCGGTGTCAGCGTCGCATTGGGTAATAAATCGACCATATTCGCCGCCAAGATCAGCGCCAGCACCCCGGCATAGACCGACGGTTGCACAATTGTGCTGCTTTGCGTGTTCATCTTGGGCGCGGGTATTTGCAGCGGCATGACCCTATCGTGTCGCGCAATTAGACTGTGATCCAGCGCAAACACCTCATACATCACCAAAAGTATCGGCACCATAAGCAAGCCAAACTGCGCCATAAACCCGACCCAGCCGAACATGCCAATCGTGATCGTCCACAGCCCATCGGTGATGGTCAAAATCTGCCCATCATAGGGATCGCGCACCTGATTGCGCCCCCACGTGCCCCAACCAAACACCGGCTTTTCGTTCGCCCGCGTCAACAGACGCTCTTCGTTTTCCAACCGAAACTGCAACGAATTCGCTCTTTCGGGATTTATCTCTGCAACCTTTGAAATGATCGCTTGGTTGGGGACAATTTCGGCCCCCTTCATCAGCGGATAAAATACCGCCAACAGCGCCAAAACAAGCGCCACCCGGATCTGGGCGCGCAGCGATAACCACAAAATCGCGGGCACCAAAAGCGTTGCATAAATCAACGGCGACCATGTTTTACACAACACGGTCACGACAAATAAATAGCACGCCGCAGGCAGAAAACGCCCCGCGGCCCCCTGTCGGTTATTTCGCCATATCGACAAGGCCGACACAGCAGAAATCATGCCGAAAAAGGCAACCCAGATACCATGCGACATGAACACAACGGGGCGAAATCCCCCGGCGCGGATCGTCTGTTCAAACGCGCTGGGATAATAGCCGTAAATCCATAGGTTTAGTTGCGGGCTCAGGCGCACCTCGACCAGCATGGGCAGTGAATATATCAACCCGCCGATTGTCAGCGCAATCAGCAGATCGCGGTGCGCGGCCTCTGTTTGCAAAAACTGGCGCGCCAATAAAAATCCAACCACCAAAAAGCTTTGGATGACGACCAAGGCCACAGCATCCAATAGGTATAGCCCCCGAATAGAGGTTTCGGCAAAAATCAACGGCTCCCCATTCGTTAGAACCGTGGCAACCGGGCTTAGGATAAACGTCAGTAACAGCACCTTTGCCACGCCGCTTTTGGGCAATAGCTCCAGCCGGGTTTTCATGAAAAACACCATGACGGCAGCGATTGACAGAACTGGAATGCTCTCTTTGCTTAGGGGGGGTAACAGCGGAAAATCAAACCCCGCCGGATAGGGCGGCAGAAACATATATGCGAGCAATGTTGCCCAAATCAGGGCACGCTCCACCGGTAGCCGCCGAAATATATACAGCGTCACCCCTGGCCAAATCACCAGCATCAATAAGGCGAGAGCATTAGGCATCTCTCTTCAGCGTCCTTTTTTCTGCCCATTTCCCGCGATTTACGCGTAAAATGAACAACTTATCCGATCCAGCACCAACAGCAGTTTCTGTTCGTGCAAGACATTGATATCTGCGTCACCATCTATTTGACACCAAGGCTTTGCCCTTTTTTAGTCAGAAATAGGGTTTATTGCGTACACACCACTGCAAAGGACGGGCCGAATGACCAAAACCACGCGTCTGAAAATTGCCTATCTTTGCGATATGGACCCGCGATTGGCGTGGACTTATTCGGGTGGCAACAAACGGATTCACGACACATTGCAAGAGCATGTTGGCGACGTTGATATCCTAAGCAACGATTGGGCCGAGCTGGAACCGCTGCGCCGCCTCATTCATAAATTACCCGAGGCGATCAATCTGCGGGCGCGCTGGCGGCTGCATCTTTTGTTATCGCGCGTCATTGCCCGCAGTGTGCATAAACAGCTAAAGGCGCGCAAATACGATGTGCTTTTTTGCCCCTATAGCTTCCAATCTTTGGCGCAGATCAAACCGCCCTATCCGCTGGTGACCGTATTCACATCTGACGCCACGCAAACCAGCTATCGCACCGCCGAAACGGGTGCTGCCTTCGGATCATATTTCAAACTGTCCCGCCTGATGGATCCTTGGATTTTGAAACAAGAGAAAACAATCCTCTCCTCGGTTGATATGAATTTCTGGCCCTCAGACTGGCAAAAATCAAACGCCGATGCCTGCTATGATCTGCCGGTTGAAAAATCCATCGTGACCCCGTGGGGCGCAAATATCCCGCGTCCAGATGCCACCACCCTTTACCCCGATCTGCCGTTTGATGATGGCGTGCGCTTGCTCTTGGTTGGGCGCGATTGGTGGGCAAAGGGCGGCCCCCTTACCTTGGATGTATTGCGCAATCTGCGTGGCCAAGGCATCAATGCCCGCCTTGGTGTTGTGGGCTGCACCCCGCCCGCCAGCGATATGGATGATTACATTGATATCCATCCAAATCTCGACAAAACGGTGCCCCGCGATCTAACAACCTTGCAGGATTTGTTTCGCCGCTCGCATTTCCTCGTTCAGCCGT
Source organism: uncultured Cognatishimia sp. (assembly GCA_964021645.1). Taxonomy (GTDB): domain Bacteria; phylum Pseudomonadota; class Alphaproteobacteria; order Rhodobacterales; family Rhodobacteraceae; genus CANLDA01. The sequence goes on from CAXIAD010000001.1 coordinate 61,226, forward strand.
CGATTGAATCCTATGGGTTTGCCTTTTGTGAGGCCTCGGCCTTTGGCCTGCCGTCGCTGTGCCTGCGTCTTGGGGGCGTGCCTGTTTGGGATGAGGTGAACGGCATCGCCCTTCCCTCAGGCGCAGCCGCAGCAGATTTCAGCGATGTCATCACCACCTATATGCAGACGCCAGCGCGCTACCAAAAACTGCGGGCGTCATCGCGTCAATGCTATGAGGATCGGTTGAATTGGCCCGCATGGGCGGCTGAAATTCAAGGCCATCTGTTGCGGTTAAAGGCAGGCAAAACCCACGATTAACCCTTTCGCGGCAAAGGCCTTACTGACCTGTGCCGATCAAAACAACGCCAACGGTGCGCAAAATTGTCAAGAAATCCGCACGCAAGGAAATTTCACGGTAATAAATCGTGTCGTGCAACGCACGCTCTGAGAAATTGCTCTCATTGCGGTCAGACACCTGCCAGTATCCGGTGATCCCTGGGCGCATCGCATAATAGGCGACACCAGGGTAAATATCGCGCTGATTGACCATCATCGGGCGCGGCCCAACAATCGACATTTCACCAGTCAGCACGTTCCACAGCTGCGGCAACTCATCAATAGAGCACTTGCGGATCAACTTACCAAAGCGGGTAATGCGCGGGTCATTGCGCAGTTTTTGCTTGTCGTCCCACTCGATGCGGGCCTCAGGATTGCTGTCCAGATAGGTCTCCAGCAGGTCATCCGCATTGGGCACCATGCTGCGCAGTTTGAGCATGCTGAACGCACGTCCATTCAACCCGATGCGGCGTTGCGTATAAAATGGCGAGTGGCCATCACGGGCAATGAACAGCGCCGCGCATCCGATGATGATCAACGCGACCGGTGCCAACGCAACAGTAAGAATAATATCAATCGCGCGCTTAGCAAAGCCGCGATAGATGCCGTAGCGTGGTGCATCCAATACAAACGCGTCGGGAAAATCCCGATGTGAAAAATACGCCATATTCCGTTCCCCTCAGGTGACCAGAAAGATCAAAAGGCGCACACCATCCAACACACATGAAAACATGTGTTCCAAACCAAAATCCGTACTTCCGACAGGTTGGATAAGGATGCGGTGATTTCCCAATTGGCAGCAGGGATTTCACTCAAGCAACAGCGCCTTATTCTCTCCTCAACTCTTACACAACTTCACTCATTATGTTTAAAATATGACGAAAAACTGGCGCTAAGTCTACTGCTCAAAATTCGATTAAAATCTTAATCCATTGATATTAAACGTTTTTATTTGAAATCATTGTTAACAGGTCACAGATTGAGGCACACAAATACACCCATAGGTTTATGATCACTGCTAATTTGGAAATATTAACATTCGCAACGGGTTATTGTTTCCACGCCCAAACACATTGTGGCAGTCAAAAACGGCGAATCTGGTGAAATTTGTCAACGAATTCGGGGAATTCGGCCTGCGATTCGCGAATATCCACAGATCGATTCAAATGCGATGCGGTAAACACATGCATAAATAGTTGATAATTCAGGTGATAATCAGGCCAACGATCAAAACCGCAACCAACACGATTAACCCCATGCCGACGGATTTGATAACGCGCTGGCGCATTTTCCCCGAGCCCATTTCCACAACTGGGATGGCAACAATTGCGCGAATGCCGACCTGACGTTCCAATTGTGACGCGGTGCGAATAACCGGATTGCGCAATTCCAAAAGCAACACCGAAACAATGGCGACAATCATGCTTAGCAACGTGCCGGAGGTGACGATCCGTTTGCGGTTTGGCGAAATCGGCAAGGCCGGAACCAAGGCGCGTTCCAGCACGGTAAAGCTTTCAGATTGCCGGCTACTTTCCAGCATTTGGCCCATCTCTGCCTCGGCCTGACTACGCGTGATCGCCTGATACTGATCTGACAATTTCTGCAATCGACGTTCAAGTGTGTTGAATGTCTGCTCCACCTGTGGGGCGATATCCAGAATGGCTTCGATTTCTTCGGCGCGCTGCCTAAACAAGGCCCGCTGTTCCTCCAGCCGCAAAACCCGATTACCCCGGATGGAGTTGCTGCCAGATGATCCGCCGGTGTTCAGCTCAATGATCTGGCGGTCAATTTCCAATTCGGCTTCGCGTAAACTGGCCAATTGTTCGCGCTTATCATCCATTCCAGCGGGCAGTGCATCGGCATTTTCCGTTTTAAACACGGCAATTTCGGATTCCAGCGCATCAATATCCTCACCAACACGCGCCTCTTCGCTTTCAAAAAACTCCAGCGTTTCACGTACACGATCAGACCGTCGTTGTTGGTTTTGTTCCAGCACATTGGTCACAAGTTCATTTGCAACCAAAGCCCCCAATTCGGGGTTGGCCATACGCACCGTAATTGTCAGCGCCGTGGGCGACACATCCGGTCGCCATTGCAAACTAGGATCAATGGCGCGCGTCACACTTGCCGATTCACGCAGGGCATCCACCTTCATGCTGTCGGACAAATCCAACGCCGAAAACAGGTTATATTTGTCGATGATGTGCTGCAAATTATTGCGCGACATCACCCGTTGTTCAATGATCTGCAATTGCTGCAACATGGCTGCATTTACCGACGTGGTTGACCCCAATGGATCACGAATTCTGGGTTGCTCAATCTGGATAACGGCACTGGTTTCATACAGGCGCGGCAGGCTCGTCGCATAGATGACAGATCCGGCGATGCCGCAGGCGATGATCACAACAATCAGAAAAACATGCCGACGCAGCATTCCGACAAAGTCATCAAATGACTGAAGTTGCTCCATGATTGCTCCTTATGCGGTGCGCGATGTTAATTCACCAACACCAACCGTTCGTTATTGCTCAAGCTGACGGTAGTCTTGCTCACATAATGTGGTCACGACGTGACCCAATTAAGGAATCTTCGTTAATATCCGCTATTTTCGCCCAGAATCACAAGGCTAAGAAACTGCCCGCCCATTCTTAGGCTATGCCCGCGCAGTAAATCACCCTGCTTGAACGGGGGCGTTTCGGTCTGAAATTCGGCCACAAACGAGGTTTCATTGGGAAATTTCACTTCAAATCTCTCAAATCCAAACATGCGCTGCGTCAGCGGATATTGGCATTTGAACGCGGCCTCTTTGGCGCTAAATATCCGTTTTGCCGTCAGGCCAGATTCGCGATCTTGTGCTGTTTTCGCTTGTTCCGAGGCTAGGCAAACCAGATGTTCCAACCCCGCATCCAACGGCGTGGCCACCTCGATATCCACACCAATCGACACGATATTCGGCTGTTTTGCCACAACGGCAACGCACCATTGGTCATTATGTGAAATGCTGCCCGTGACGCCCGCTGGCCAACTCGCTTGACGATCGGCCCGCACAGGCAAGGCTCCGGCAACGATACCCAACTGGCGCAATGCCCGCCGCGCAGCCATGCGGCCCAGCGCAAATTCCTGCCTCCGTTTTGCGACGGCCTTTTGCATTGCGGCCTCTTCTTGTGCAAACAACGGCTCGGCAACCGTCTCTATTGGCAAAACACAGACCGCCACCCCCGCTGGCAATATTGCCTCCAGCGCGCTTTGCAATTTTGCCCCAACATTCATTGCGCAGCGGTGCGTCGCTTGGCCCGCATCGCGCGCCGTTTTGACATCGCATCCCCGCGCGCCGTGGCACGATCATTCGCCGCAACCGGGGCCTCGGTTTCTGCAACCGTTGCAACCACATTCTGCGCATCCAATCGCGCAGCCAAATCGCTCAATACCGGAAAGCGGAAAATATCGGTAATGCTGATTTTCTCCAGCTTTAGCGTGTCGCGAATTTCACGGTGGGCCTGAATTGCCAATAACGAATGCCCCCCCAGATCAAAGAAGTTATCCCGCAACGAAACCGAGTTAAGCCCCAGAATACGTGCCCAAATCTCAGAAATCTGACGGCCAGTTTCCGTTTTCTGACCCGCAACAACAGGACCACTCACAGCAGCAACAGGTTCAACGGGCGCAGCCACAGCCCCTCCCCGACGCGGTGCAGGCAGGGCCTTGCGATCAATTTTTTTGTTGGGGGTCAACGGAAATTCCGGCACTTGAACATAATGCACAGGCACCATGAATTCAGGCAAAACCACCTGCAACGAACGACGCAAATCCGCCTGATCAATCACCCCATCAGCCGTCACATATCCTACCAAACGGATATCGCCCGGTTGATCCTCGCGCGCGATTACCACGGCCTGACCAATGGCATCCAACGCCTCCAACTTGGCCTCGATCTCACCCAGCTCAATCCGGTATCCGCGCAGCTTCACCTGATGATCAATCCGGCCAAGGAAATCCAATTTCCCATCCTGACGCCACCGAACCAAATCCCCGGTCCGGTACATCCTTCCTGCATCAAACGGATTGTCGACAAACCGTTCCGCCGTCAGCGTATCCCGTTGCAAATAGCCCCGCGTCACTCCCTTGCCGCCGATATACAGCTCTCCTGCCACACCGACAGGCACGGGCTGCATCTCCTCGCTCAACACATACACCTGCGTGTTGGTGATCGGGCTGCCAATATTGGCCGTATCCGCAATGGCATCCGCGGCCTCATCAACCGCGCCCGTTGTGGACCAAATAGTGGTTTCCGTTGGCCCATACATGTTTTCAATGCTGGCGGTGGTGGCCCCTGACAATTCGCGAACCAATGTCCCCGGCAGCGCCTCGCCCCCGATAAACAAATGTTCAACACCCCGCAAAGCGCCCCGCGCGACATCATCGGTGACCAACATCCGCGCCATGCTTGGCGTGCACTGCAAATGCGTCACCCCATGCCGCACCATTTGCGCCGCAAGCGAGAAATCCCTGTCGTGCGGCCCGCCTTCAACATTGGTGCGTCGCAGCACTTCGGCCAAGGGTTTCAACCCCTCCAGAACCACATCAGTTGCGATACCATAGTCAATCAAACACGCCACTTCGCTGACACCCGCCAGCTTCAATTCCTCAACCCGCGTCACACAATCCTCAACCGTTCCAAACAGGCCGGAATCCTCAAAATACCGCAGAAACGCGAAATCAAGGATACCCTCCAGCTCGTCCTCACTCAGACTACCCAGATCCAGCTGGAACGGGTTGCTCACGCCTTCGGGCTTTTTGAATGCCGGAAACGCCCAAGCATATTGCTTGATCAATCCAGCCGCACTGCGCAGATAGTTTTTCATCGGTTCGCGCGCGGTTTCACGCACCTCTTCACGATCAGCGCCAACAAAAGTATGCAACATCAGCGTGATTTTAAACTCCGCCGGATCATAGCCCGCCTCGCGCAGCGCATCATGATACAGCCCGATCTTTTGCTGCACCTCACTGATGCTTTGACCCAACAAATGCGTCAGAATATGCGCGCCAGCCTTGCCCGCCTCTTTCCACGTTTCCGGGTTCCCCGCCGTTGTTACCCAGATTTCGGGCGCATCAGACACAGGTCGCGGCTGCGTTACCGCACTAAACATGGTGCCATCAGCACGCGGGAAATCCACCGCCTCCCCGCGCCACAATTTGCGCAGATCACGGATTTGCTCAAACATGGCGGTACGGTTTTCTGGCGGCGTGTTTTCCGGGCGCAGTACAAAATCATCCGGCTGCCAGCCTGACGCAATTGCCAAACCCGCACGCCCGTTGGTCAGATTATCAATCACTGCCCATTCCTCGGCAATCCGCGCGGTGTGGTGCAATGGCGCAACGCAACTGCCTGCCCGAACGCCAATGTTTTTCGTGACCGCCGCCGCCGCCGCGCCGGTGACCGATGGGTTAGGATAGGGGCCGCCAAAGGCATGGAAATGCCGCTCAGGCGTCCAGACCGCGACAAAGCCGTTTTGGTCGGCAAACTTCGCGCCTTCCAGCAGCAATTCGTATTTTTTCGGGCCGGGCGCGTCGTCATTACCCCAATAATAGATCGAGAACTCCATACCGCCCTGCGTGGCCACAGATCCGTTGGAAACCTGCATTTGTTGCTTGTCACCACCCACAACAACCTTGAATCCGCGCGCCAAGGTGTAAAACAACTCCAGCACCGAAATATCAAATGACAGGCTGGTAACCGCCAGCCACACCTGTTGTCCCGCCCCCATGTCGTGGGGCACCCGCGCATCCATTCCATCAAAGAAATTGGCCACATTGCCATGTTCAACCATCACCCCCTTGGGTGTTCCGGTCGACCCAGAAGTATAAATCACATAGGCCAGATCATCCGTGCTGACATTGCTCTCTGGGTTCTCTTCAGGTTGGTCATTCAACGGGTCCGCATCAATCACCAGCAATTGCGCCGCATGCTCGGGTAAACTACCCGCCAGCGCGCTTTGTGTTATGATCACGGGTGCCGCACTATCAGCGATATAATGCGCCAAACGGTCCAGCGGATAGGCCGGATCCAGCGGCACATAGGCCCCCCCTGCCTTTAATATCCCCAACGCCGCGATCATCAGGTCAAGCGAACGCGCGCAATGCAAACCCACCAGTTTACCCGGCCCAATGCCCATCGCGATCAACCGATGTGCCACCCGGTTCGCAGCCACATTTAGCGCGCTATAGCTTAGCGATTGCCCTTCAAATACCACCGCAGTGGCATCTGGGCTGCGCAAAACCTGCGCCTCAATCGCGTGATGCACACAGGCTGCATCTGTCGCCAGCGCCGTCTCATTCCAGCCGGTCAAAACCTGCGCGCGCTCATCCTCTGACAACATCGGCAGTGCACTAATTGCGCCTTCAGGCTGCGCAATAACCGCCTGTGCCGCCATCTCTAGGCGTGCAATCATCCGCGCCGCATGCGCGCTATCAATGCGCGAGGCATCATATAGCAACGCCATCACCCCGCCATCCGCAGGCACCCGCAAATTATACGCGCATCCCGTAATCGGGCCATCCTGCGCTGCGCGCAATATCGCAATGTCAGGCGCATCAATCGCAGGCAAAGTCTGATCCCGCAGCGCAATATCTACCGCAAAACCACCACGTCGCACGCCATCCGTAACCTGCCCATGCAGGGTTTCGGCCACATCGGTCACAGTCCCATCACTTAACGTCACAGGCACCCAATCGCTTAGATAGGGGGCCGCCGCGACATCATTCGCCACGACAACCGCAATATCACTGCCCACCTCAACACCACCGCCCAGCGCCCATGCCGCCACGGCTGCTAAGCACTGCGCATCCGTCATCCCCGCAGGCAAACTCACGTCCAGCGTCTCAAATTTCGCACCCGCTTCGTCCGCCGCCAGCAATGGCATCCGCGCCGCTGAAAACCCCTTTAGCCGCGCGCGCCAAAACCCGTCACTGCGCGCCGCATGCCGCATTGCCCTGTCCAACGCAGCAGTCGGATCAGCCACAACACCCGCCAACACAGTGCCCGCCTTGGCAACTGGCACAGCCTCCGCACCAAACCCGCGTAACCCCTGCAACCGAATGACCCCGTCCAAGGTCGCCACATCGACCTGCGCCGCCTCACAAGCAATCACCGTGCCCGGTGTCGCCAAACCATCACTAGCCACCGTTTCAGCGGCACCAACACAAACAATTTGACCCTCAATTTCGATCTTTGGGCAACACAGCGGGTTCCAATACGTCCCATGATCCAGCGCGCGCACCAGCCGCAACACTTCCGCCGTGGTTTGCGTGAAATCCAACCGCCCTGCCGATGCCGGACGCGCATCCCGCCCGTAATAACTGCGCAGCGATAGGTCTTGCGCCTGCCGCTCAACGCCGCCGTTCTCCAACCCGCTGATCACCTCGGAAAAACTATCAATTGCTGCTGCGAAACACTTGGTATTCAACGTCAACGCCGTGGCACTTGACGAGATATCAAACATCCGCTGCGCCAGAATATCCCCGGTATCCGCCGTGCCCGTCATCAAATGCCACGTGATGCCGTGCTGTTGTTCTGCACCCAACAAGGCCCACACCGGCGCATTCAATCCCGCATAGCGCGGCAATGGCCCATCATGAAAATTCACAGCCCCCGATTTGGCCTGCGCCAATAACGCCTCGGGCAACATATCCAGATTTGCGATGCTCAACAGCCAATCAAACGAAACCGCGCCGCAGGCCTCAACCAGATCGGCATCCGCTGACAGCACCGGGATCATCTTTCCGATGGCCCAATCGCGAATATCATCATTGCGCGTCACAACAGCCGACACCAAATGTCCGGCCCCCAACAATGCCTCGCAACACTGAACCACCAAGGATTCATTCCCAATCACAAGCGCGGAAAATTTGCCTTCAGCCATCGTTAACCTCCTGTTCCGTCACTGATTTTCACCAACTCTGGAACCTTTCGTATTGTGATTTTGCGCCCTGTCATGATCGTTTTGACATAGTGCATCACCAAATCTCTCAAGAACCACTTTGCATCCTGCCCAGACCGCTTGCTGGGCTGAACCAACCCACGCAGCCGCGCCAGAATACCGCCACCCAGATGCGCCAGACTGGCCAAGGCAGCATAGCCTGCACCGTGATTGCTGGTGAAATACCGCAACCGCGAGTCAAACCAATACCCCGGCATCCGTGCCCAACTGCGCATTCCGGTCGATACCGATCCAATATGCAAAACCCGGCTTTCGACCACGTAATGCGTGCGCCAACCCGCGCGGCGCGCGCGCAAGCACAGGTCTGTTTCCTCAAAATACAGAAAATACGCCTCATCAAACAGGCCGATCTGCTGCAAAACATCATAGCGGATCATCATGCTGGCCCCAGCGCCCCAATCCACCTCGGATGTCTGCTCTGGGATGGGCAAAGGCACCGTTTTACCGGCAAGCAGTCGACTGATCGGGCCAAATCGTGCGGCCCCCTCCAGCTCACTCGCGATAGAGGGGAACCGGAACGCGGAATGCACCGCGGGCACACCCTCTTCATACAGTTGACTGCACGCCAAACCACAGTCCTCATGCCCCTCAAAATGTGTGATCAACTGCGTGATGGCGTCCTTGTCGACAAAGGCATCTGAGTTCAAAATATAAACGTACTCCGGCGCGCCTCTACCCGGCATCGCCCCGTATTGCCGCGCACCGTATTGAATACCAAAATTGTTCCCCGCGCCAAAGCCACCATTGTGACCAGACTGAACAACATGGACCCGCTCAACGGGCCATCCCTCGTCAATAGCCGCAGTTTTCAACGCCTCAAACGACCCGTCCCCAGAGGCGTTATCAACAACGACAATCATCCCCTCTACGTCCTGCATCGCCACAAGAGCAGCCGTCACCGACTGCACCGTCATTTCCGGCGTTTTATAATTCAGGATGATGCATAATACGTTTGCCATGGTGTTATTCCGCCGCCTGATCAGAGGCACCGCGCGCAGCGATATCTTGTTCTGCCTCGGCAATGGCGCGTGCCATTCCCGCCGCCAAAACCCGCACATTAGGCTCTAATACCATGGAATCGTGATCACCCGGCACCTCTGTTACGCGCACGCTTGGCACCCAATCGCCCCAGTCATTATCCTCAAACACATAGGCGCGCTGCTGATCGACAGAGCGACCCCCGCCAACCTGCCAATGCCCAACCAGTGGCGGCCTAAACAGTTCCAGCCGGCCATCCCATCCGCGCAGTTCGTATTTCTCAACGGCGGTCAGAAACGCTGCCTCGATCTCTGCGTTATGAAATTGCGGGCCGCTATCCTGCTCGCCTGTGTCCTCAGGCATGCGCCGTTTGGCGATTTCCCATGCCACCCGGTTGCGCAGCCATTGAAACGGATACTTGATGCCCCGGCGCTTCAACTCAGCCACCTGAATATGCATCCGGTCCCCAAAACTCAGCGGGCGGCGTTGCGGCAGCGGCGTGTCCAGCATCACCACCAGCGCAACGGTTTCACCCATCGCCTCGAATTGTCGCGCGATTTCATAGGCGGTGATACCGCCACCAGAAAACCCGCCCAAGAAATACGGCCCCTTGGGCTGCGCCATCTGGATCTCACGAATGTAATCGCGTGCCGCCTCTGCCAGATCATCATGCGGGGCCGCGTCGCCAAACAATCCCCGCGCTTGCAATCCGTAAAACGGCCGTCCCTCGCCCAGCAAATGCGCCAGATGCCGCAGGTTCAACACATTGCCAAACATGCCCGCCACTAGGAAAAACGGCGCTTTCTCCGCGCTTTCACGCTGATGCATTGGCACCAGATGGGTGAACCGGCGCAGGGGCACAACAGCCGCCTCCGCCCCGCCCGCCACGTCATCAGTCGACGCACGTGGCCCCAGACGCGCCTCGATCAATGCCGCGCATTTTTCAATCGTCGGTGCCTCAAACAGGATCGAGATCGGGAATTCCACACGATACGCTTTCTTCACCATCGAAAACAGCCGCACCGCGATCAATGAATGCCCCCCCAGATCAAAGAAGCTATCCTCAACACCAACCGTCTCAACACCCAATAACTCCTGCCAGAACCCGGCCAAGGTGCGCTGTACATCCGTCTCCGGTGCCACAAAATCAGTGTCTAACTCGGGCCTTTCAAAGCTTTGCCCGCTGGAACCCGCATCCTCATCCATCGCACTCGCCTGCGCCATCAGCTCCGGCAGGCTCATTGATGAAACCACCACTTGTGACAACCCGCTGTCTAGCGCACGGGCAAACATTTCGGCCCCCTCTTTGGGCCGAATACCCTGCGCCAAATTGTGCCTTAGCCGGTCCTCGGCAGGCGATGCACCCGCCCCGCCATCACGCCCATCCGCGCCGTTATCATCGACAAATGTCACATCAATCGCGCGTAATTCCTGCGGCGCAAAGGCATCCTCCAGCCGTTTGATCGTCAAGGCCTCAACCGTCAGGCACACCCGCCCCGCCTCATCCATCAATGTCACATCAAACCGCGCAACACCCGCATCATTTGTCCCCGAAACCAGCCGCACCCAACTGTGCACGCGTGCTGGCAAATCCCCGTAAACCCGCAACGCCCCATAAGACAGCGGAACCCATAGCGCCTGCTGCGAATAGCCCTCAATCAGCCCCATCGCCCAGCCCGTCGCGATATCCAGCAACCCCGGATGCAACTTTGCCCCCGTCGCGTCCAACCCCGCATCCAGCCACAATTCAGCCAATCCCTCGGCCTCACCCAACTGATGCGCGCGTAAAACCTGCCAATGCGGCCCAAACGTCAGATGCGCCTCTTGCAGGGATGGCAGCGCTGTCCCCTCGGATGCACGCACAACCTCACCACACCGCGCGGCCACCTGATCCAACGCAACCGGCGTCGCCCCCGAAATATCGCCCAGCGCAACCGTCGCCTCCACATGCAACTGATGTGCGGCGCGCCCCGTCACGATGCAGGCGCTGACAATTTGCACGTCATACCCTTCTGCACTGCGCCGCAATGTCACCCGCAATTCACGCGGCTCATCGCCTGACGCAATGAACGGCCTCAGAAATATCAAGTCCCTGATTTCATAGGGGGTCTGCTCCCCCTGCGCTGCCAATGCCTCGGCGATCAGCTCAATATATCCCGTGCCCGGCCAAATCGCTGTGCCATCTTTGGTGCGGTGCTGATCCAGCACCCAGAAATCCTGCGCAACATGGGTTGAAACCACCCTATGCCCCGCCTTGTCAAAACCCGCCTCCTGTAGAATCGCGGCCTCGATGGGGGCCAAAACCTCGGCACTCTGCGTGCCATCCGCCACAGCCGCAGCAGCCATGCCAACCCCGCTCCAGATACCCCAGTTCAGCGCCATAACTTGGGTTTTGCCCCCCGCACGACTGTCAGCAAAGGCATTCAAATAGGCGTTCGCCGCCACGTAATCTATCTGTCCCGCAGGCGCGATCGCGGTCGAGGTTGATGAAAACAGCACCAACCAATCCAACGTGCCATCCGGCAACACCCGATCCAAAATTTGCGTGCCGTGCAGTTTAGGCGCCAACACGTCCTCAACACTTGCCGAATGCTTGGTCAACAAGGGCGCGTCATCCACAACCCCCGCCGCATGAATAACCCCGTTTATCGCCCCAAACCGCGCCGTTGCAGCTGCCACCACCGCTTGCATCTGCGCAAGGTTGCACACATCCGCCACGGTGCACATGACCTCACCACCCAGCGCCTCCAGCTTCTCCACCGCTTTGATTTTATGTGCATATCGCGGATTTAGGCGCGCCTCATGCCATGTCTCACGCTCGGGCAATCCACTGCGCCCGATCAGCACGATGTTCTTTGCCCCACGCCGCAGCATTTCTTCGGCCAAGGTCAGGCCGATCCCACCAAATCCACCCGTGATCGCATAGGTGCCGCCCGCCTTGATGCGCGGCTCGCTTTGCGCGTTATTCAACTCATGCGACCGGTACACCCGTTCAAACCGTTTTTCCCCGCGAATGGCCGCAACCAAATCACGCGGCGGGGCCAGAATTTCCTCGATCAAGGTGGTGACAATGCTGTCCCGCGCCGCCACTTTGCGCGCAGATTTCGCCGCAGCCAGTTGCGTGACATCCACATCCACCACCGCACATGACACCTGCGGCAACTCTCTTGGGGCCACCAAAATAGGGCCCAAAACCGTCGCCTTTTCGGGATAGGACAATGCCTCTTCGCGCACCTTTACAGCGCCCGAGGTGACACAGGTAATATGCACAGGCCGTGGCAGGTTTTCGTCCGTCATTGCCTGCATTAGGAACATCAGACTGTAAAATCCCTGCTCCAAATTACGGTGCAAAAATGAACTGCCGGGGCGAAAATTCTCACGCTCCGTCAACAGCCACATATGCACAATGCGCCCGGGCGCACGCCCTTCAGCAATCAACTCAGACAGCAGCCGGTCATATCCCTCGCGCCCGCGTTCAGGTGCCAACACATAATGATCCGCACTGCGCCGCCCGTACCCGTCACCCGCCGAAACCTCGACCACATCATGGCCCGCACCGCGCAGTTTTGCGGCCAAATCCGCACCAACACCCGCCTCGTCGCGGAAAATTAGCCAGCTTTCTTTTGGGGCCAAATGCAGCTCTCGTGTGACATCCAATTCGCACTGCGCAAGTGCGGGTTTCCACACGGGTCGATAACCCCAGTCCGCCAGATCATCACTGCGCAAAATATCCTCAGCAACGGGCGCAACGCCCTGCTGTCCCGGCTCAATGAAATAGGACGAGCGCTGAAATGCATATGTCGGCAGCACCACCTTTTGGCGCGCGGCCTCGCCCCAAATCTGGTCCCAATCTATGGCCACATCACAGGCCCAAAGCCGTCCAAGCGCAGTCATGAAAAACACGTCATCCGCGACGGTCTCATCCATATGCCGCACAAGGTTGATCACCCGTCCGGCCTCAATTTTGGGCTGCATACGCGCCAATGAGCTTAGCGTTTTCCCCGGCCCAACCTCCAGATAAACCCGGTTTTGCTCCTCTGTCAGCGTGGCCATGCAATCGGCAAATCGCACCGCATTGCGCAGATGCTGAACCCAGTAATCCGGGCTTTGCGCCTCGGCGTCACTAAGCGTTTTTCCTGTCCGGTTTGAGATGATCGGCAACGTCGGGGCCGCCAGTGGAATAGACACTAAATAGGCTCTGAACTGCTCTAAAACAGGGTCTAACATGGCGGAATGCGCTGCAATGTTGATCGGCACGCGCTGCGTTTCAACCTCCATCTTTTGCAAATGATCCGCCAGCTTTATCAGCGCGGCATCCGGCCCGGAAACCACCGTCAACGTCGGCGCATTGACCGAGGCAATATCCACGCCCCCATGCGATCCCTCAGCCAGCACAGCCTCAACATCCGGCGCAGACAACGGCACACTCAACATGCCTCCTGCGGGCACGCTATCCATCAACTGCCCACGCAACAGAACCAAGCCAATGCAATCCTCAAACCGCATCACGCCCGCCAAACACGCAGCGGTATTTTCACCCATAGAATGACCAACAACCGCCGCCGGAGTCACCCCCCACGACAGGCACAATTGCGCCAGCGCGTATTCGACAATCATGATCAACGGCAACTGATTTGAGGGTTGCTTTAACAGCACATCCGCATCAGGCACCTGCCCCAACCACAAGGCCCGCACATCATGCGAAACCTGCGCCTGCAACACGTCCAATCCACGGTCCATCCACTCCTGAAATACCGGCTCGGTCTCATATAAATCCTGCGCCATGCGGGTATATTGCGCGCCCCCTCCGGGGAACATAAATACCACATCTGGCGCGTCTGCTGCGGCATCATGATCAAACACCCGCCCCGCCACTTTGCCCTCTAGCAGGTCCGCCGCCTCAGCGTGGTTTCCCGCCACAACAACACGGCGCTTTTCAAAGGCACGACGCCCCTCTTTCAACGTCCATGCGATATCCGCGAAATCCTGCTCTGGGTGGGCGCGCAGATGCGCAACTAATGCCGCCGCATTCGCATCCAGCGCCTTGCGATTACGCCCTGACACAGTCAACAATTGAAAGGGCCAATCCGATGGCTCACTTGCCGCACGCGCGGGTGCCTCTTGCAACACAACATGCGCATTTGTGCCCCCAACACCTAACGAATTCACCCCCGCACGTCGCGGCCCCTTATGGCTCACCCAGTCGCTTAGCCGGTCATTCACCACAAACGGGCTACCCTCAAATTCAATCGCCGGATTTGGCGCCTCATACCCTAACGTGGCCGGAATTTGGCGATGATGCAGCGACAATGACGTCTTGATCAGGCTCGCCGCCCCCGCCGCCGTATCCAAATGCCCGATGTTGGTTTTCACCGATCCAATGCGGCAAAACCCTGCCTCATCCGTGGTCTCGCGAAACGCCTCGGTTAATGCCGTCACCTCAATCGGATCCCCCAGATAGGTGCCCGTGCCGTGGCATTCCACGTAATCAATCGTATCCGCAGATACATCCGCAACCGCCTGCGCCTCGGCAATGGCGGCGGCTTGCCCGCTCACACTTGGCGCCAAATATCCCGCCTTATCAGAGCCATCGTTGTTCACCGCAGTGCCGCGAATAACGCCCCAAATATGATCCCCATCCGCCAACGCATCCTGCATCCGGCGCAATACGACAACGCCCGCACCACTGCCAAAAACTGTGCCCTGTGCACGGTGATCAAACGCATGGCAATGCCCGTCCGGCGATAGAATTTCGCCCTCCTGAAACACATAGCCCCGCCCCTGCGGCAACTCGATCGTGACGCCCCCAGCCAGCACCATATCGCATTCGCCATTCAACAGCGCCTGACAGCCATAATGCGCCGCCACCAATGAGGTAGAGCACGCCGTCTGCACATTCACACTTGGCCCGCGCAGATCCAGAAAATGGCTTAACCGCGTGCTCAGAAAATCCTTGTCGTTGCCCGTGTGGCGCAACAAAAACATGCCGGTATTTTTCACCAGATCAGCATTTGAACAGACGTTGAAATAGAAATAGCTGCCCATCCCGCAGCCCGCGAAAACCCCGATAGGGCCGTCAAAATTCTCAGGCATATGTCCGGCATTTTCCAACGCCTCCCATGATACCTCCAGGAATTGGCGATGCTGCGGGTCCATGATCGCCGCCTCTTTCGGACTTAGCCCGAAAAACTCCGCATCAAACTGCTCAAACCCTTCCAGCTTTGCCGCAGAAGCGACATAATTGCGGTGCCGCATTCGGCTTGGGGACTCCCCCGCCGCCAGCAATTCCTGCTCTGATAACGGCACGATGGATTCGACCCCATCCCGCAGGTTTTCCCAGTATTGCTCGACCGAGGCAGCCCCCGGCAAATGCGCCGCCATCCCTACGATAGCAACGTCATTTTCGCCCCAGCCTTGTGGATTACCCGCATCAGTCATTCAAACACTCACCGCCAATGTAACACTACCATCAAACGCACAAACGCCCGCGTGACGGATTAACTCATCTCAAAATTTACCCGACAACCGTTGCCTCAACGTGAAAGTATCAAGGCGAATTCATGGCACTTAGCGCGATAATGGCATCCATGTTTATCCAACACGCAAAACCCGCAACCGCCACGCCCAACGCGAAAATCACCGCATCATGCAGCGGGTCCCACGTGCCTTGACTACGTGCCAACCAAACCACCACCGGATAGGCCAGCACATAGGCCACCCCCTGCCCGATCAAGGCCCCCATCAACCCAAAATACTGCACGCCCAGCAACAAACCCGCCAATGTCAGAACTGCCCGCACTGCCGATAACACGAAAAATTGCCGTGAATCCCCCGCTGCTAATGCAGCCTGATCATAGGTCAACACGACCACACTGGGCACCTGCATCGCCGCGACGATCACCACAATTCCGCCCGCCAATGCATAGCGCGCATCATACATGAAATTCACCAGCACAACGCCCGACATCGCAAACATCGCCAGCAAAATCAGGATCAGCGCGCTTAGCCCGTACCGCATCTTGCGCAGCTTGGCGAAGTTCTCGGGCGACTCCTTGGGCGGCAATTCACGATAAATCGGGATCAATGTTTTACGCACCACCATGCCCCCTAGCAGCAGTGGAAAACTCGCCAGAAAATACCCGATATTGAATACGCCCAGCGCCTCCAGCGTCAGGAACTTGCCCAAAATCACCTTGTCGCCCTGAAACAGCAAAAAACCCGCCAGCGTGCTTAGGAATATCCATTTACCAAACCGGATCAGCTCCTCTGCGGCGGATTTTTCCCAGCGAAACCTATTACGCTCTCCGGGCAGATAGACGTTATACAGATACAACTGCACCAACGCGCTCAACAGTCCGCTTAGCACCAGCGCCCAGACCGATTGCAGCCACCATGCCATTAGCACCGCCGCAACAATGCCGCTGATCTGCGTGACAAAATCAATCGCCGTCACCCGGCCCAGCATCAGATGCCGGTTTGCGCTTTCCAATCGGGTCGGGTTCAGCCCCGTGATCAACAACGTCATCCCCGCAACCGGCAACAATTGCGCCAGTTGTGGCGCATCATAAAACGTGGCCGCAGGCACTGCCAGCACACAGGTCGCCACCCATAATAGCGCGCCCCGGATCACTTGAATGGTCCACGCCGTGTTTAAAAATTCGGGATCATCGCCGCGTTTGCTTTGTAATATCGACGGACCGACCCCGACGTCGGAAAACATCGCCAGCCCCATCATAAATATCGACACCAAAACCATGACGCCAAAGGCCTCGGGGAATAACAGCCGCGTCAGGATCAGGTTCGACGCCAACCGCAACACTTGCGACCCCGCATAACCCATCAATGTCAGCCCCGAACTGCGCAATGCCCGCGCCCTCAGCCCGTCACCGCGCAACCCGTGCCGAACGCGGTCCAGCATCCGGTTCATGCGTCCCTCAGGCACACCGCTCAACGGCCACGCCTCCACTCAGTCTTACCCATGAAACCCGTCACCTTCACCGCCAAACTGACACCAACATAAACAACAAATCCTAACGGATCGCCCACCGCCATACGCATCATTTCACCCCGCCCAAGTCGGCGTGTATCGTCGTTTTTCAACAATTCAGGAAACCGCTGCCTAATCTCTGCAACTCCGGCGTTTTGCCGCCTGCGCACCCGCACCAAATTGCGAAACCCCTCAACGATTGGCCAGCTATAACGCGCCTCAACCAAACGCCGTTCCTTGGGCGCAAACGACAGCCGCACAAACGTATCATCCGACATAATCGCAGGCCATTGATCCCACCGCGCGCGCCCCGCCGCATTCACCGCAAACACGCCCGCGCCCGGCACCCCTTCGGCCATGAACGGCACCTGTTGATATATCCGCCGGTACGCCCGACTGGCCCAACTCCTTGCCTCGGATATCACCAATCGCCCGCTGGCATATACCGCCGCCTCGCCTTGTAAAACAGCATCCAACTGCCCCATCAAACCGGGCGACACCACAACATCCGCATCCAGATACACCCGCCGCGTTCCCGTTGCCGCCGCATCCCCCGCCGCCAGCGCAATCAGCTTGCCACCTTCGACCAGATCCAGCACCACCAGCCGCCAACCACGCGCCTCAACCCGCACCGCAAACCCCTGCGCCACAGCAGCCGTGCCGTCATGGCACCCATTGGCAACCACCACAATTTCGCCCACCACCGGCCCTTCAGACGCCAATACCGCCTCTAAACAAGGTCCGATCCAATCTGCCTCATTACTGGCGGGTATGATGATGCTTAGCATCTGGTTCCGCTCCGTTTTTGCCGCGCCTCAAAAAGAGGTCCACGGTTGTGCCCAATTGTGCTACATCGCTCTTAACAACATAGTTTCCACCCTGAAACCAACGATATACCAAGGCGCCCCCATTGACCAAGCGTGTAACCACCGACAAACCCCACCAACAGACCACGCCCCTGAAAATCGGCTACCTGATACCGCAGTTTCCGGGTCAAACGCATATCTTCTTTTGGCGCGAATGCGATGCCCTTGGGGATATGAACGTCACCACCAAATTATTCAGCACACGCCCCCCGCCCCCCGGCCTCATTGCGCATGATTGGTCAGATCAGGCCATCGCGCTCACCGAATACCTCGGCAAAATCCGCCCCCTGCGTGCGCTTGCCACCCTGCTGCGCATCCCGCCCCGCGTCTGGCTAAAGGATGTGCGCCGCGAGGGCGCGACCCTGCTAAAAGACCTGCTCATTTGTGCCGCCGCCGCCGATCAACTGGCACAATCGTGCAAAACCGCGGGCATCAGCCACGTGCATGTCCATTCTTGCGGGCGCGCCGCCCTGATCGCGACGCTGGCGCACCACCTCACGGGCCTCACCTACAGCATCACCCTGCATGGCCCCATGTCCGATTACGGCGTCGGCCAGCGGCTAAAATGGCGCCATGCCGCCTTTGCCACTGTGATCACCCGTAAACTTCGCGCGCTTTTGCCCGACCAACTTGGCCCCGACCTGCCCGACCGCATCATTGTGCAGCCCATGGGCGTGGACGTCGACGCCCTCAACCGCGAAACGCCCTACATTCCGGCACAACCCGATACCCCGATCCGCCTGTTTTCCTGTGGCCGCCTGAATGTCGTCAAAGGCCATCAGGATCTCATGCAGGCCGTGCGTTTACTGCGGGATCGCGGGTTTGACGCAACGCTAGAAATCGCCGGAGAGGATGACGACGGCGGCGACGGCTACCACGCCGAACTGCAACGCCATTGCGATGCCCTAAACCTGCAAAACCACGTCACCCTGCTGGGGGCTGTCAGCGCAGAAACCGTCAAACAAAAACTGCTTACCGCCCATATCTTTGCCCTGGCCAGTTGGCACGAACCCCTAGGCGTCGCCTATATGGAGGCAATGGCCTGCGGCGTGCCCACCATCGCGACCAATTCCGGCGGTGTGCCAGAGCTGATCACCGATGGCGAAAACGGTCTCATGGTCCCGCCCAAAGACCCTGCCGCCCTTGCCGACGCCATCGAACGTATCGCGCGCGACTCCGACTTGGCCCATCACCTCAGCACGACAGGCCGTGATTATGTGGTTGCGAACTGCGCCTCTCGCCTTGGTGCCGAGACCCTGAAACGCGAAGTCCAACGGCTGGGCCATCCCGAATAATCGTTCCCAAAAACAGTCGTGTTAACCATGATTCGCGGACATTTGGCGCGAAACGTATATTTCAGACGCCGAAATTGTCATTTCGCCACTTTCGACAATTGTGACACCAACGCACCTTGTGGGTTAACGGCCAATTTGCGGCCATATGTTGTGGCTATTCAAATCGCGTTCAGGTCTTCGCCTCACAAAAACCACCCGAAAAGGCAGGGTTAACAGGGCGCACGCAGTGAGTTTTAGAAAAACCCGTCAACCGGCAGGATAAAGTCGGGGTCATTCGCAAAAGACAGCGTTTCAATCGCGTAAAGTGTTACCTTCCCCGCCTTTGAACGCGCCACCAGCCGCCTGCCATCGCGCATGAATTCATAGTCATCAAAGACACCCGGCAACACCGCGTGATCCTCACCATCCCCACCATGCAAACGATCATCCGGTCCGGATGGCCACAGCTCGTCATCGCCTTGTCCTGCAACGATAATATCGCGCTTGCCCGTGCCTTTCAGCACATCCGCCACGTCGCTTCCCCGGATCAAGCCGCCATTGGTAAATGTCCCAGCCGCGCGGGTTTCCCACCACGCCGGAACCTCTGCGTTAAACTTCATTAACACGTCATGGCGCGACGTTGCGTCGTCTAGGTGTCTTAGCGTGCCCCAACTGCCAAACTGCGAGGGTGGTGCCACATCGACAAAGGCGTTGAACAGCCCCGCTCCAGAGGCCTTCCACGCCGCGAGTAATTCCTCGTAAAGCACTGACATGTCATCAGAATAATTCAAATGTTGCAAAAAACGGGTCAGGTCTTCATTGCCCGTCCATCCGCCAAGGCCAACCGCATGGGTGCCCCCCTCATACATCACCAATCCCAGCCCGTTTTCTTTGGCCGATTTTGCCATGTAAGGTAATGATTCTGTTATATAAGTTCCGAATGACCCCTCGCGCAAAGTCTTGATCGCCTTTGGGATTACCGTGTCAAATTCATGCTCGGATACATAGCTCTCCAACAAGACCTGCTTGAGCCCCAAATCACGCCCGTCCCGCTCTGCCCGCGCGCGCCCTGCCGCGATCCAATTCAGCACCTTGGGGGCCGTATCGTCAGAGCCTAGCTCAAAGCCGAAATATCCAGTGATTGCAAGGACATCAAACGATTCCACTGGCGCTGGCGGGGTGGGATTTACCCCCTTGCGCAATGGGGCCTGTAGCATCGCATTTTCCAATCCGGGCCAATCCGTATGGGTGCCCGCAACCCGCACAATCCGGTCCTTCGCCGTCGCACCATAAACATCGGACCATATCCGCATAACCTCGGCACCGCGCACACCCGAAAACTGCATCCACGCATTGCCATCAGCCCCCGTCCCCCATCGCACCTTAGCCTGCGCCGCAGCATAATGTGCTTGGTCAAAAGTGAAGTTCCAAACCTCGTTTGAATACTCCACATAGGCCTTCAGATGGGTATCTAGGGTATCGGCAACATAACTAGCAAATTCAGACACATAGGCATCATTTGCCTTATGTGGCATGTTGAACCAGGCGTCCGTGCCAATCTGATTGCACAGCCTCACCATCAGCTCAATCGGGACACCCCGTCGCGTATAGCTAAAGTCATCAAAGGTAGGCCGTTCATCCCACGATACGATGTCCGAGTTATTGGTCGACATCCAATCCATAAAGCGCACCAACCGCAGATCTTCAATCCGGGCCAACCAATCAGGATTGAACACCGCCCCAACCTCATCCAGCGGGATCAGCTTTTCGGGAATAATCCTGATATTGCGAATGTAATCGCCTGTTTGGTCCGGGTCCGTCTCTAGTATCGCCAACCCGACAAGCCCCTCACCCGGTTGATATTCAAACCAAATTTCGCCTTCGTCGCGTGACACGACACTTGCCCGTCCCGTCAATCGCAGCTTGCCACGCCCTTGATAGGTCAGCCGATACCGCCCTGCCAACGTGGCGAATTCTTCGGGTTGCTCTGTCAGAACAAAGGTCTCAATCCGGTCCACCTCCGCCGGAACACGAGTTGGCCAGCCGTTTTCATCCAGAACACCTGCAGCTTTCAACTCAGCATAGCTGACCCCGCCCCATTGGCCGTGCAGATGCCCGATCCAACGGCGCGCCGTTTTCATCACATCAACAAAGGGCTGTTGCGTCGACCAATCAGCGATCCCATTTAGGCCCATGGCCAATGACGGATCATCAAGGGAGCCGCCAATCGCGCCCATCAATGGCACGACATCCGTCACCAAACCATCAAACAACGCGGCGTGCTCATCTATCACCAATTCTTGCGCAATAATCTCGCGTAACTCGGCAAAGTGGTCTTTCACCAGCGGATGAATGCTGTCTGGTATGTCCCCTGCTTTGGGTAATTCACCATAGAGCCCCGCGTAACTAACTGCTCCTGCAAGGAAATATATCGTCGGCGACCCATGTGGCGCGTCATCCACATATAGATCAGTAACCGGAATGTCTTTCAGACCGGTTTCCAAGAATACCCGCGCCAAGACCCGCGCCACAGGAATGAGGTCAACCTGCACCTCCGGTCGGTCCCTCTGCATTTGATCGACAAAATCAACATACCAGTCATGATAGTCGTCAGCGTTATAGACATGGTATTTCCTCAACTTGCGCCGCGAAGGAGGGTACTGCGAAATCAACGCCAGATCCGACCACCCCTCGTAGACGGCAAATCGCGAAGGGCCACCCTGCGCCAGAACGCCATCAAGCAAGGCCAAACTAGCCGCTAATGGCGATATCTGTGTTGGATTATCCCCATCATAAGGTCGTGCAGGTGATTGATATTGGATGAAATTCGCAGGGTTCATCATGACAACGTCAATACCCGCCTGACCAAACGGCTTGCGTTCTGCGTCCCACGCCGGAAGGACATCTTTAAAAGACCACGTCGATGTTGGCGGCAACTCTTTTGAGAAATTTCGCAGAAAACCCCACTGCCCAGAGGCCCGATATGTGTTGCCCGCATTTCGGGCAAAATAGGCCACCCAATGCGGCACGGTTGTCTCATCAGTATCTGAGACGTGATGGATCAAACTATTGCCAAAGACATAGTTGCGTAAATCAGTTTGCGCAGCGCCACCTGTCGCAAGCCCAACAATCACACCGACTATTGCGAATAGTTTCAGCACTTTGCACTCCACATCAATACCGTATCAGATCCGTCTAAATACTTATAACACGCTTATTTGGTCACAGGGAGAACCCGTCAACATTTCCCTGCAGGCGAACCACGCTAAGACCAAGGCGCATCGTCACCTCCCCCTTTTTGGGCTCTGACACCGTTGGTTTTGCGGGCCAGCGCGAAAGATCGAGGCGGTAGTTCTCTTGCCAGTTCCGGATCATAGTCACGCCGCCATAATCTATCGTAAATGTGACATTCCCCTCGCCAGCCTCAATCTCGTTGATGCCATTTCCGACATAGATGTGGTCGTCACCTCCTTCGGAACAAACGGTATTGCGGCCCGGCCCCGTGTGGATTTCCGACCCGCCCGGCCCATCGTGAATCTCGTCATTACCGGGACCACCATAAATCCTGCTACGCCCTGCACCGCCGCGGATTACATCGTTTCCTGCACCGCCGTCCAAAACATCCCGTCCATTGCCGCCAATAAGCGTATCGTCACCAGCCCCGCCAAAGAACCGGTGCACGTCTTTGCCACGTCCTGATTTGGCGATCAAAACATCATTGCCCGCACCACCGTGAAACTCTGCGCCGCCATATTTGGGGCCGATCATCACATCATCGCCCCGGCTGCCGCGCACATTAACAACGACGCGTTCCGAGGTTTCGAAATTGATCGGCGTATCGGGGTGCGCCACGATCTTTAGCTCTTTGCCTTCTTTCACGTTTTCCTCGTGGCGTGACACCACCGTTGCGATGCGAATGTTTTCGACATGCGCGGGCGCGTGCAGAACATAATCGTCTGGCCCAGCCATATACCACAGGGTGTCATTGCCACCGTCGGCGTCTTCAACAATCTTTTCCGCATCAGAGCCGTAGGCCCAATAATCATTGTCGGCATTGCCCCCAGCCATCACAACAGATCCGTCGAGCGACATCATGGCATTCACTCCGCGCTGTGGGTTTTCAAAGCCCCGCAGGTCCAACCCAAGCTCCAATGCGTTGTCCACCAATTCGGCCCTCAGCTCTGTCACGGGGCCACTGTCGATCAGGTTTTCGGTTTCGCCGGGGTCATTCACAAGGTCAAAGATATGCTCTTCGCCGTTGGGGTAACGGAAATACCGGTATTGGCTTAGCCCAGGCTTGGCAGAACGCACCGAAAGCGTGCCAAACACACCTGTCACGGGTGATCTATCGCGATCATATGTGCCGAAACTGGCATCAATTAGCGGCAACAAACTTTGTCCCGATACCCAATCCGGGCGATAGGGTAACCCGGCAAGATCCATGATCGTTTTCGGGATATTGTGCAACGAAACCGGAATATCGACGGTTTTATTGCCCTCAAGGCGCGCGTTCCATAGGCCCAAAGGCACATGAGCTGCGCTGTCCCACTGGCTCATTTTGTGAAAACTGTCGTGTGTGCCCAGATTGAACCCGTTGTCAGACAACAGCATCACCGTTGTATTCTGCGCGAGCGGAGACTCTCGCAACGCATCCATGAAGCGGCCAATTTCATGGTCCACATGACTGATCGCGGCAAAATAGGCGCGGACCACCTGACGCCACGCCTCATCCCCAGCCTTTTCCGGTGTCCACGGACCATTCGCAATATAGGCCGCCTCATAGACAGCCATGCCCTCTTGTGGGCCAAAATAGTCCTCAGGCGCTGCGGTCTCGGGCCACTTGATCTGGGTGGTGTCATAGGCCTGATAAAACCGGTCAGGGCATTGCAAGTTGTAATGCGGATGCTTGAACCCCAACTGCATCAGGTGGCGTTTTTCTGGATCAGCACGCCCTAGATAATCTATCGCATTTTGAGCAACGCGATAATCATAGAATTTGCGATCCTGAGACCCATCATCATCCGGGTGATTAACCCCTGAAATCCCCGGCCCCTTACCAAGGTATTCCTTCACCTTGTCGCGTTTTCCGGCGTCCTTTGCTTCGGGCTCTTCGTGAAAAAGCACCCGCTTGTATTCTTGCGGCATTGGTTTGTAGTTACTGTCAACTTTGCCTGTCGTGAATGTTTTGAAACCCGCACGGCGCAGGTCAAATTGCCAGCCCTTGGTGGGCGGTAAAATGTCCCGCCAAAACCTGTTCAGATCAACCAACCCCGTGCGAAACGGCGACAGACCGGTTGCCAATTCCGCTCTACATGGCGCGCACAGCGGCACCGTGGCATAGGCGTTAGCAAACCGAACACCCTCGCTCATAAAACGGTCAATATTCGGCGTGCTGATGCCCAGACCAAAGGCCGCGCGCCATGTGAAAACATCAATCATGTCATCAATCCAGATCACACAGATGTTGTCAGTTGCCGTTGTCTCCCGATCAAATCTCATGCCTCGTCCCCTTGTAACTCAACATAACGGCAGGCCTGCTCTAGCCCTGCAACCCCTTGATCCGACGCCAAACAATCCTGATCAAACCAAAACAATACGTCCTGAAGGGTCATTTCACCCAGTGTTTTGAGGATGCCTTTGCGATGGCTCCGGCACCCAAAGAACATGTCCGAAGTTCCTAGCATCGACGCCGCCAAATCCATACTGACAGGGCTGTGAACCAAATTGTCTCCAAACCGGCCAGATCCAGAAACAGCTGTCAGCGATATACGCCCCAAGCTATAGCCCATCACAACCCACATCGACGCGGCAGGTGACACCAGCTTCAGCTCTAGCGTTTCGTTTTGATCTTTTAGCGTAAGCATTCCCTCATTTTCCTGAAGGAACAGGTAATTTTTATGCCCCGATGGATTCACCGTTATCAGCGTGCGCGCATCTTGGCGCGGGCTTTGCACGCGGATTGCGCAACTGTAATGCGTTGCATCAACAAGCGCGTTTTCAACGACCAGCCCACAATTCACGCCTGAAAGGCAGATCAACCCTCCATCGGTGGCTAATTTGCCGTTTGCCTCGTTGGGCTTGCTTGGTGTTGCAGGTAATCCAACCCCATTCTCTGGCGACCAATTGATGGCAACCCCATCTGGATCGCCACACAACGATGCCCCTGCGTACCAAATCGCATCACATTGATTTGGGTGCTTTTTTGGTCCCGCAACGATGGCCTTAGCGGGGATTTCATCTGGGCTGCGCAGCAATACTGCGTCGGGCACATCAACGTCGACAAAGTAGGGCTCATAACTCATCCGTGCACCGGCAACATTGCAGGCAATGCCCAGCGGTGCAGCCTACGGCCTGTGATGCTTTGCTCTGACCACGTATCGCGAACAGCGCCGCGATTTGCGGGCATCTCATCGGTCGAGGCGTCGTGCCCAATTGCATAGGCTAGATGGACAGCTTGACCCGTTGGGGCCTTGTCAACGCGGATCAAAATATCCTGTGAATCATCAGATGCGATGCAGACGTCAATGATTTTTGGATCATTATCGGCCCCGACCAACGAGAACCCACAATCAGAACCAGACTTCAACGGATCATCGGAATCCAACACCAACGCACCCAACGCTTGGGCACGGCAGCGAATA
The DNA here is from genome assembly GCA_964021645.1 of uncultured Cognatishimia sp. Taxonomy (GTDB): domain Bacteria; phylum Pseudomonadota; class Alphaproteobacteria; order Rhodobacterales; family Rhodobacteraceae; genus CANLDA01. Next base: position 87,286 of record CAXIAD010000001.1, read on the forward strand.
ACCGTGCCATCACCCTCTAGCTCTGCCAGCAAAAACAACGGACACGTCCAAGGCGCATCTTCATTTGCGGCCTCTATCGCTGCGGCCTCCATCTCTGCCATTTCTAGGCACGCGCCCTCTGTTGGGTGACCATAGGCGTCCTGCGCAAACATATAGCTGGGGGCAACATGCAAGAAATCATGCTGACCATGGTTCCATGATAGCTCCCACTGCCCGCGTATCACCGAATGATCCGAGATATCGCGCGTGCCCGCATCAAACATCGAAGTGAACAGTGGTTTGCGCAATCCGTGATCTGCAAACAAGGCGGTGATCTGCTCCATCAACCGGTAGATGCCGTCACGCCATTGAACGCCGTCACTGATCGCGTCCTCCAAAGTATAATCCAGACTAACGGCCAAAACCTTGACTGGCAGGCCCAGCGTTTGGGCCGTGCTCAAAAGGTTGGACACAGTTTGCGCGAAATTTTTGTAGCCCTGGCATCCCAGCAAGGCACTGACCGATCCGGCACTGTCGGCCTCTGTTCGTGCGAAAATAACGGGCAAGGCGCGAAAGGCTTCATGGCGTCTAGATATCAACGCATCCGCAATCAGACTGTCCCGCGTCTGTTCATGTAAAATCTGCAAGTGCGATACGGCGCGGGCTTCTTCTGTGCCCGAGTTCCCAGCAACACCTAAATCATCCCCAGCTGTCACCACATGCCAAGGAAAACGCAACTGCGTATTCTGCGTTTGCGCCCGTCTTGGGCCGCAAAGCGATAGCACCGCAAATAGCGCATGTGTGGGGTCAGCGAACATATCGGGTGCGCCATCATCGACGGCCTTTTTCAACCGGCGAAACGATCTGACACCCTGTTTCCCCGGTAAGCGCGCATCAAAAAAATACCAATCCCCGATCGCGCGCACATTCCACGCATCAACATCCCCCAAAACAGAGGCATCCGTTCGCACAGCCAATCGTTGCCCGATATCGGTAATAACGGAATCACTTAGGTTCATGCGCAATCCGGTCTCATCGAAACCAATCACATCACCATTGCGCGCCTTTAGCAGGATACCCTGAGGCTGCTGCGTGTCCGTTTCGTCGTGTTTTGCCACCCGAGAGCCCCTTAACCAATGAGCAGTAGTTTCGTCCAAGCCCCGCAACAGCGCAATGCGGAATCAACTTATTCCAGCCACTTCCGTATAAGTCGGTCAAAACCACCCTCTTCTGCCATCGTTCTAAATTGCTGCGCTAGGGGATGGTTTCGCTTGTGCAACAGTGTCCCCATCTTGCGCACATAGCGGAAACCTTGGGGCCGGCGCGCGCGAAATGCCCGGCGCATTTCAGATGCACCGATCTCTCCACGCAAGACACCAAACAGCGTTTCATGTATGCCCATTTGCCCACATGCTTGAATTCCAGAGTGGCCCACACCATGCATCAACACACGGCGATATCCCCTGCGGCGCGGAAGACGATTTTCGTGCTTGCTGTCCAACCGGTGCAGGGGATCATACACCACTATGTATTCGCGTTTACCATCCATATGATCACGCAGGTGATGCAGCCAAGGCCCCATTTCGGCCCATTCGTCGAGATACCTCCGCTCAAATCGCACAGTTTTCGGGTCAATCGAAACCTGTGGTGATATGGCTACCGCCCGCGTCGCCCTCAACGATTGAGCGCCCAAAAGGGCCGCGTACCCCCCCATACTGAATCCATATGAAACAACTTGGCATGCCTCGCCCACGTAGGCACGGCAGGCCTGCATTGCCTCAAAGAAGTCATCCTCCTGATGCCAAGTCGGGCGCGCGTGAAATACACAAATATGCGCCATATTGCGCTTGGCAAAAGACTTCGCGCCCCAGCCTCCCTTGGCGTCAAATGGGTGATCAATAGGCGCAAACGCCACGACAACATTCGTCGGATTAGCAGGGCCTGAATATTCAAGTCGCAGAGTGTCGCTTTGCCAGAGAACATCCTGCATGACCCAGCTGTCAGGAAGGCCCTTATCCTCAATCATCCGCAAGCATTGCCTTGGGGTCGACCTTGTCCAAACGGCGCACCCCGGTCGTTTTTTCCAGCATCCGCTTTGCCTTGCGCAGATAGCCAATCTCTCGGAGGACATCAAAGTTGCGGTAATGGATCATCCGAATACCTTGGTCTTCCGGCAGCGGCTCTCCGCGCAATTGACCGCCGAGGATATAGTGCTGCTCTTCGGGCAATATGTTCCAATCCAGACCCGCCGCGCGAATGGCGATCGGTAGGCTCATCTGATCCAGATAGGGGCGCTTTTTGATGATATCGACCTTGTCGATTTGTTGCGCCAAACGCATCCACACTTCTGCAAAACTCTCACCGCTTTCCACAACCGGACCTTCGGGGAAAACAATAAGACCTGCATTAAAGTAGGGCAGCAATTTTTTGCGCCGCTGACGCGATAGCCAAATGCGATCTTCTGGTTTTTCCACTCCGCAAGCTGCGTAAATGTCATCCCAGATTTTTTGACCACTCCAATACATCGACGTCGCAGGCGCAACAGAAACATGCCCCTCTTGAATCATGTCATCAGGGCTGTTGCCCGCAATAAACAACATGTCTGAATCCATGAATGCCGAGTAAGGCGTACGGCGCGGTTGCAAAGCGGCGACCATTTTGTTGCCATGCGGATAGTCCGGATCAAAAACCCCTTCTGTTTTCATCGGGCGGATATCAACATCCAGCTTTTTGAAAACGGCCATGGCACCCGGATCCATGTCATCCATCCGCCCCTCAGGCACATAACCAATAAGATCAATCGGTTCGTCAAAATGGCACCGTACAGACGCTGCTAAATAACACCCCATGTTCTGATACTTGGGCGGCTCAGCCACAAAGAATATTGAGAGCCTTGGAGTTACCATTTCGCTCGTTCCTTTCGTCTCACTGATCTCTCATCGCATCCAACGCCTGTCATCAAGAGGCGCAAGTTTCCGTCGATTTATGGCCATAACTATTCGAGGTGGGTCCAACCTTTGGCCCCTTTAGGCAGAATATCATTCAGGCCACCCACGATACCTTGTTGGATTTTCTCGCGTAAGTCCTGCCTAGCCAACAACCTACATACTTCCGCAGCACGGCGGGCCATTTCCTGACATTCCTCTTGGTTCTTTTCACACCACTCCAGGGCTTTTTCCATGTTCCCAAGGGATTTCCGAATGGGCACATAGTGTTCCCACGGCTTAAAGTGATGCGAGGCGAAGCTCTCAAAGTCGCAATCAAAAACCAAACCAACGGAACCACTGTTCATCGTCCAGTAAAAGCTCGACCCGACGTCAGAGCCCGGCAATACCAGAATATATTTGTATAGCTGAAAATCCTGACGCTGAATTCGCGGGCGCTCTAACCCGTTCAAGAATGGTTCGTCCTTCAGAACAAGCCCATCAGCATTAGTGAAACCAATATCAAAACGCTCATCAGCAATGTAGCGATGAATCGTTTTATAGCGCGGCATGGACAGTAAAACGCGTTCGGTCTCTTCCGCGCTCATTTTATCATTTTTGAATTGACGCAACAGCGGCACCATGCGGATTGGTCCGCCTCTGGCATGCCGCCCCAAACGACCGCGATTGCCCGCGCCACCACGCCACACAACCACATCGCGCTTAAGGTTCCAGGGCACTCTTTCTGGATCAAGCCCGCCCAGAAACTCGTCATTCTCTACATCTTGATAGATCGGAAGGGGCCACAACACGTGCCCGGTTGGCCGCCCTAATCCACGATTAAAGGTAAATAGCGGAACACCATGTCCATCTGGTGAAATCGCTTTGCGCGCCCGGTGGTCTTGCATATCAAGCAGAAAATCAAATTTCGCCCCGGCCTTTAGAATGCACTCCAACGCGCCCGTTGTTTTATAGGCATTGTTTACATTCGAATTTCGCACTTGATCGTTGTCTTGTGACCATCCGTTCACAGAATACACGCTATTTCGCGCACTATCCCACGCCAGCGTCATATCACTAGACGCCCCCAGAACAGTGTCTAACGTGTCAGAGTCATAGGACAACACACAGGCTTCCCGGTCACCTAGTTGATGAACGATGGAGCGATCAACAAACTTGGCCGAAGGAATCATACTGTACCCGCTGCCTCAGGAGATATCGTAGGTTTACCTATCTTGCCCCTTGTTGGCACCATTGTACCCACCCCCAAAGGCTGGGGGCAACTGTTTTCCTGTCTCTTGGGTAATCAGGTTTCAGCCACGCCCCTTTACGTGGGTTTCACCACGCGCTCGGGAGAGCAATATTTGCTTTTGGCGTTCGCGAAAACGGCCCTTGTCCAATTCAGAGGTATCATTGACACATTGGTGACAACTCACGCCTTGCTCATACTCAGGCAGGGCCTGATCCTTGGGTAAAATTGGCCGCCGACAGGCATGACATAACAGGTGAGGGCCTTCTTTGAGGCCATGTCCAACAGACACACGGGCATCAAAAACAAAACACTCTCCTTCCCAAGTACTGTCCTGCTGGGGAACCTCTTCTAGGTATTTTAGAATGCCACCTTTCAGGTGAAACACATCCTCAACGCCCTGACCAATCAGATAGTTCGTTGATTTCTCGCACCGGATACCACCTGTGCAAAACATCGCGATGCGTTTGTTGTGAAACCGGTCTTTGTTCTGTTCCCACCACTGCGGAAAATCACGGAAGCTTTCAGTCGCGGGATCAACTGCCCCGTGAAAAGTGCCAATCGCAACCTCATAGTCATTTCTAGTGTCGATCGTAACGACATCCGGGCTTTGGATTAGATCATTCCAGTTTTCAGGCTCAACATAGTGCCCAACCGCGGCCAATGGATCGACATTGGGCTGCCCTAGGGTCACAATCTCGTTCTTTAGCTTAACCTTCATGCGTGGGAACGGTTGAACACTGGCGGTGCTTTCTTTCCACTCAAACTGTGCACATCCAGGCATGGCCTGAATATGCTTGATCAACAGATCAATTCCCAACCGAGATCCGGCAACGGTGCCGTTTATTCCCTCATGGGCCAACAATAGCGTTCCGGTAATGCCCTCGCTTTGGCACAGAGCCTGCAAAGGCACCTGTAAGGCAGCGGGATCGTCGAAACGCGTGAAATGATAGAGTGCAGCAACTGTAAACATAGGCGCGATTTACACCACAGCCGCATCGAGTCGCAAGGTCGCTGTTCATTACTCAAACATTGACGGTCTCAGGGACTGCGCGTACCTCTTTTGACAAAGCAAAGGAGCCACCTGTTGACCAAAGCATTGATCGTTATCGACGTACAAAACGACTTCTGCCCCGGTGGCGCGCTGGCCGTTCCCTCAGGGGATCATATAGTTGCCCCGATAAACGCCCTAATGCGGGATTTTTCGACCGTTGTTTTGACGCAAGATTGGCACCCCGCCGGGCATTCATCGTTTTCCAGCAGCCACCCGAACACAAACCCGTATGAGACGATACAGATGCCCTATGGCACCCAAGTCTTGTGGCCTGACCATTGTATGCAGGGAGGCAAAGGGGCTGCATTCCACGAGGGTTTGGAAACGGACCGGGCTAATTTGGTTATTCGCAAAGGGCTTAATCCAGAAATTGATAGTTATTCCGCATTCTTCGAAAATGACCAGACGACGGCCACGGGTTTAGAAGGATACCTTCGGACACGTGGTATCAGTGAATTAACTCTCGTGGGCCTCGCCACAGATTTCTGTGTTTACTTTAGTGCCATGGATGCGGCGAAGCTGGGCTTTGACGTTGCCGTTGATACAAATCTGTGCCGAGGGATTGATTTAGACGGCTCCTTGGCAGCGGCGACCAATGACATGATTGGTGCCGGTGTCACCCTACTCTGAAATAGGGTGCGGGCACGCTAACCAAAAATTCCACACCCACCAATTACAGAGAACAAAGGTGAGTGCGGAAGGTTTCGCGGCGAAACCATGCAAATCCCAATGCGCCTATTTGACGGTAATGGTGATCTGATCAGACGTTACCGGATCAATATGGGGCACGTGATTCAAGTCACCCAATACCAATTGCAAAGTGTGCGTGCCCGGTGCCAAATCCAGTCTTGTTTCAGTTTGCCCGCCACCATAATGGATATGCTGTTCATCAGCTGGCAAACCATAGTCCGCCTCTTCGGCCCCGTCCTCGCCTTGGCCTAGCAATGGGCGGTCGATCAGCAGATGATGATGGCCCGTGTTTTCTTTCTCCGTTCCAGCGGGAGCAACGCCCATTCCTGTCAATCCGAACACCACACGCACAGGGGCGCTCACGGTATCTCCGTCTTGCAAGTTGATGAAATACACCTTTGCGTCGGCGGGGCGCGTGGTGTCCCCCGCGATTGCAGGTAAGGCAGCACCAAATGCCACCGTGGTAACAACGGATAAAATAAATTTCATGATCTTCCTCCAGTCAGTCTTGTGCAGCGGCCCATTGGCCTGCCATGATAAGGAAACACCAGAGGGGACGCTCTTATTCGGTTTTTTCGTAAAAAAACTCCGATAGAAACTATTCGGGCAGAGCTACCAGCCGTCTATCCACGGCTCTGGCGCTATTGCGTTGCCGCAACCGGTCGCCCCGATTGGGCGGACGATCTGGCGCAAATCGTCTGCTTGCGCGCATTGGACAAAGCCGAAAAATTCACCCCCGGAACCCACCTGGATCGCTGGTTATTCACGATGGCGCAGCGTCTGTGGCTAAACGAGTTGCGCTCGCGCAAGGTCCGTGAGGGAGGCGGGTTGGTTCCCACCGAGGAGACGCCACTTGCAGATAGTTCCCCAACAACAGAAGTGAATATTTTCGCTCGTCAGGTGTTATCTAAGATACAGGGCCTACCAGAAGCACAACGGGTTGCTGTTCTTTTGGTCTATGTCGAAGGGTACAGTTATCGCGAATGCGCTGAAATGCTGGATATCCCGATTGGCACAGTAATGAGCCGTCTGGCAGCGGCGCGGGTAAAGCTGGCCAAACAAATGAATATGGACGCAGGATCGTTCGGATGACTGATATGGCACACCACACCGACGAGGAATTGACTGCCTTTCTGGATGGAGAAGCGGAGGCCGAAGTGATGCGCGCCATTTCGCTTGCGGTTGAGCAGGATCAGAATCTCGCCTCGCGGCTTGATGACCTGCGCCATGCAGAAACCCTGATTCGAGCCCCATTTGAGGCATTGTTGACACATGCGCCACAAATACCTGCCAGCCTGGTGACTCCAGCGCCCAGCAGCTTTGGCTGGCGTGAAATGGCGGCTGGGCTTGTTGTTGGGGCACTATTGATGTCTGGTGCAGCCCTGTGGTTGCGGCCCAAGGAACCCGGTTGGCAGGATAAAATTGCCACCTATCAGGCGCTATACACCGCGGACACCCTGGCTTCACTTGACCACGACGAGGCCTCGGTGACGGCGCAGCTTCAATCGTTGTCGTCCTTGATTAACCTTGACCTCAGCAATGTACGTGACGGGCAGACCATGACCCTGAAGCGCGGGCAAATGCTTGGCTTGAATGGGAAAAATCTGGTGCAACTCGCCTTTTTGACCAGTTCAGGCGATCCGGTTGCGCTTTGCATCATCCATAATGGAAAACCGGGCACGAAACCCTTTCAGCCTAAACAATTACAAGGCATGCAGGCCGTAAGCTGGGCGCGCGATGGGTATGGCTTTTTACTCATTGGCGGACAAGACTCCGATGCTGTAATTACAGCCGCCAAACAGTTCAACGAAACACTGTGACGCTATTGTTTCTCTGTTTCCACACGATCAACGATACCCAACATAACCCTGATATTGTCCATTAACTGCCCTGATCTTGCCTGAATTCGCCGTCATACCAGACAGCAAGAATTGAAGCGCAAAGGTAGCAAATAATGGATCGCCTGACGGAAATGGAAGCATTCGCCACTGTTGTGGATCAGGGCGGGTTTACGGACGCCGCTAAGAAAATGGGGATTTCCAAGTCAGCCGTTTCCAAGCACGTATCTAGCTTGGAGGCCCGATTAGGTGCACGCCTGTTAAACCGAACCACACGCAGGGTTAGCCCCACGGAAATCGGCCTCGCGTATTATGATCGAGCCCGCCGCGTTCTGAATGATGCAGGTGAGGCCGACGCGTTAGTAACGTCAATGCAATCTGCACCCTCGGGCCTGCTGCGCATCAGTGTGGCAACCGATTTTGGTGTAAACCATCTAAGCCCCGTCTTAGGAGAGTTCCTGACCGACTTCCCGGATATCACCGTCAATATGGTGCTAAACAACCGATATGTGGAATTGATCAGCGAAGGCTTTGATATGGCGATCCGCATTGGAGAGCTGGAAGACAGCACGCTGCGCGCTCGTAAGCTCACCGAAACAACCAAACGGATGATCGCATCTCCCGCCTATTTTGAGAAATTCGGGCGGCCTGAAAAGATTGATGATTTAAACGATCACAAGCTGCTTCACTATTCTAGCCAATCAAATGGCGCAGTGTGGAAATTGACGGCCCCCTCTGGCGAAAAGCGCCAAATACGGACCGCTGGCTGGCTAAGCGTTAACGACGGACAATCCTTGCTGAATGCAGCGGTTGCTGGTCTCGGGATCGCTTATCTTCCAAGCTTTCTCTACGCTGAGGCCTTGGAAAAAGGGCTGGTCGAAGACGCTATTCCCGAACTACCGATCGAAACGCAAGGCATCTATGCGGTTTACCCGCCGGGTCGTTTTACACAGCCCAAAGTACGTGCCTTCATTGATTTTCTCGTACACGCCTTTGCCGACAAAGGCCCGACAGACTGGTAATCATTGCTTCCCTGGGCTTTCAGATGAAAGCACACCTGCCCGAGCTTAGTGCTCGGGCTTTTTCTTTGGCGAATAATCATGTCGATTTATGGCAGCAATACTGCCTCGACTCTGCGATTCTCGGCACGTCCCTGATCGGTTGTATTGCTGGCAACTGGCGATAAATACCCAGCGCCACGCGCCTCCAACTGTGTGGTGTTGACGCCGTAGTCTGTAACCAACTGCTCCATCACGGCCTCTGCACGTTTTTTTGACAGCGCAATATTATCATCAAAAGCGCCAACGCTGTCGGTATGTCCCACAAGCGCGACACGGGCTGTCTTATGTTCTTTTAGATAAGCTGCTATCTCGGTGAGGGATTGATATGGCTCCACGCGCAGTGTCGTCAGGCCCGCCTCAAACGCGAGATCCTGCAAAACTGCGTGACCAAAGATAGTCAATTGACTCGCAATCTCGCCCTCTTGGTTTTGTGTCGTAAGTGGCTCTGTCGTCACCGGGTTTTCAGAAACATCCACCACGTCCGAAATCGCACGCACAGAGATCATCTGGATCAAAACCGCCGTCGAGGTACGGCTAACCAAAATACTGACCGCCCGTAGATCGTCTGTGTCCTCGCCCAGCGCTGACAGAAAGCGAAAGTCCGATAAATCCACGTACATATCCGGCGCAGGTAGTACCTCGGTTTCAAACCTAAAATCAAAACCGCCACACAGTTCGTCAACACAATCCAATTGAATCGACAAACCGGCCGCCAGTATCCGCTGGCGTAGTTCTGACATCACCGCATTTGTGGTCGGCTCTGTTTGCTCTATACGCCACACCTCACGAGAGACGGCTCCCTTAACAACTCGCGTGGGCAGCCAATCATCTTGAAACGGAGCCAATGGCAATAGGTGCTGTCCCGGTTCGGCCTTCAACTCGGTTACAAGTTCACCCCCTGTCGGAGCGGCCAAACCAGCCGTCAGCGCGATGCTTGGCATCGCGCAAAACGCTATAAGCAAAAATATTCTCATCTGAACTGCGCGTGATACTCTTCGTTCGGACGCATTGCAGTCGCCGAAGCAACGCGATTGGTCATGTTGAAAAAGCCCGTTACATTGGCGATATCCCAAATGTCGCGATCGCTAAACCCAACATCACGCAATGCCTGCCGATCACTCTCTTCTATCGTGACGCTTGCGACGGTTACCTTTGCGGCAAAATCCAGCATTGCGCGATGACGAGCGTCTAAGGGAGCGGCACGGTAGTTCATAACCATTGCCTCGCCCAGCAAGGGATCGCCTGACAATTCCCGCACCGCGGCACCATGGGCAACCAAGCAATAAAAACACTTATTGATCGACGAAACCACAACCGCAATCATCTCGCGCTCTAGTTTACTGACGCCACTATCAGCCAGCATCAGGTCGTTATACATGGCTGTAAATGCGTTCAACTTATTGGGATCAAAAGCATATGCTTTCAATACGTTAGGGACCATCCCAAGCTTTTCTTGACATATATCAAAATACTTTTGTGTGGCAGGTGGCAAAGGATCTGCGGGTAGCAAATTCAATGCTGTCGGACTTTGATCTTCAGACATGTATGCCCCTTCAAACTGATTTAATTCGATAATGATAACCACCTATACGCCTCATTCCCAACGATGTGTATAGAGCGTTGGCAGCGGTGTTTTCTACTGTACACATCACCGAAAGCGTTTCTCCGGCGTTGGCCAAGGTCCAATAGGCAGCACGCCGCATCGCCCAGCGCGCCAAGCCATTACGCCGTTGATGTTCTACGATTTCAAGCGCGTGAACCATCGCAATACCTTGATGCATCCCCACAAAAGACGCCCCTGCTGGTTTGTCTTGCCAACGGCTAATGAATCCGGTTTTTGGCTCGGTAGCACGGTGCATGATGTCAATTCTCTCTGCGCCAATTCCGCCGCTTTGCCAAATCTCTTCCATGATCCGCAAAGGTTCCCACGCGGCGATTGCCACAGTTCTTGGGGGCAATTCGGTGGCGACTTCTGTCGCCTGAACAGCGTAAATATTCACCGGATCAACGATTTGATACCCAACCTCTTCTAGTAGGGCATCCAATGCCTCGTCGCCCTCTCGGATCATGAAAAGCGGCGATTGGTCCATTGCGCGCATCGCGGCCTCCGCTGGAGGCAGATCATCCAGTGCTACCGGCAAATTTGCCGTTGCCGCGGACACACGCTTGCCACCACCCGCCCCAAATCGCAGCGTAAAAGGCCCCTGATTGGTTTGTTTGGCTGCCGGCCAAGTCTTCTCCATCACCTCATACAAGGTCGTCACATTAGGCAAATTCATTCAAACAACTCTCTTAGTCTGGTCATTGCTGCACTAATTCGTGCCTCATCCGGGCCGCGAATGACAATGTTGGCACCATATATCCCGTCTTTTTGAAACGGATAGGAACCGATAGATAGGTCGGCGAATGCATCAGCAAGTTGGCACAGAGGCCCCGCAATGTCACCTTCGCCCAGTAATATCGGCATGCTTTGCGATTTAATTGGCTCGCCCCCGGTCAATCCCGGCAAAACACTGGCCACCATCGCTTGAAACACACTAGGTACGCCTGCCATCACATGCACGTTGCGCACAATAAATCCCGGCGCAACTGAAACCGGATTATCAATCAACAGCGCCCCTTCTGGTATGCGCGCCATACGCAGTCGTGCCTCGTTCAATTCAGTTCCAGATTTCTCGTAGTGTGCGGCCAACAACGCGCGCGCATCCGCCCGAACATCAATCTGCAAATCAAAGGCAGCGGCAATACAATCTGCGGTAATGTCATCATGCGTTGGACCAATACCGCCGGATGTAAACACGGTGTCATATTGTAGCGACAAGGCACGAACCCCCGCAACAATCGCACCAGCGTCGTCGCTGACGACCCGTACCTCTTTCAGCTCAATCCCATGTTGCGTCAGCTCTCCAGCAAGAAAATGCGTGTTCGCATCGCGCGTGCGTCCTGACAAAATTTCATCACCGATCACAAGCATTGCAGCTGTTGGTAGTGCGGCAGATGGCATGGACATATGGCTTCTCCTTGTCAGAACAATATCTGAGGTATAGGCGCAGTAACATGCGCTTTCAAACCCCTCTCATACCCGCCGTCCTGCTCCGTCGCCATAAACGTTTTCTGGCGGATGCCCGTCTAATGGATGGACGGGAGGTCACAGTGCATTGCCCGAATCCGGGTTCAATGCTGGGCATGGCCACTCCTGATAGCAGGATTTGGCTGGAACCCAATGACGACCCCAAGAAAAAGCTGAAATTCGGCTGGCGTCTTCTTGAGGCACCAAACGGCGCGTTTGTTGGTGTGGATACATCACTGCCTAACCGGATTGTGCGACAGGCTCTTACGAATGGTGAAATTTCAGAATTAGCAGATTACGCAACCATTCGCCCCGAGGTGAAATACGGAAATGGCAGCAGGGTTGATTTTCTGCTGTCGGACAATGGAAAACCTGATCTGTATCTTGAGGTCAAAAGCGTCACATTATCACGCCGGTCTGGCCATGCCGAGTTTCCTGACAGTGTTACCTCTCGGGGCGCAAAACACCTGCAAGAACTGACTGCTATGGTCGATCAAGGTCATCGTGCCATGCTGTTTTATCTTGTGCAACGCACTGATGCGAGGGCCGTTTCTGTCGCCTCCGACATCGACCCCACCTATGCGCATCTGTTCAACCAAGCGATGCAGGCTGGCGTCGAAGTCCTGTGTTACGCTTGCGATATCTCACCAGATCACGTGACGCTCGCTCAAAGATTACCATTTGAGCCTTAAGCACCTCCCCCTCTGGCTCTTTTGTTCAAAGCCCCCTAAATAAGGTCGCGTATACAACATCGGAGCAGGACATGAGTTCCAAGGGCGGCCAAACCAAAGACGGTATTAGACTGTATCAAGACAGCGATTTTGCAGGAATGCATGCTGCAGGTGCCTTAGCGTCCAGCATTCTCGATAGGATTGCTGAACATGTTTTTCCGGGTCAAACAACCGGCGAATTGGATCGCATGATCGAAGACATGGTCAACGCTGCCGGGGCAAAATCAGCAACCATCGGGTACAAAGGTTATAAACACGCCAGCTGTATTTCCGTAAATCATGTCGTATGTCACGGCATTCCCGGGGACAAAAAACTAAAAGACGGCGATATCCTAAACATCGACGTTACTGTGATCGTCGACGGTTGGTTTGGTGACACGTCTCGGATGTATGTCGCAGGCAAACTTAGCCGCCGATCAGAGCGTTTGATTCAAGTAACACATGACGCATTGATGGTGGGCATAGAGGCTGTGAAGCCCGGCAACACCTTTGGTGACATTGGCCACGCCATCCAAACATTTGTCGAAGGCAACCGCATGAGTGTGGTGCGAGATTTCTGCGGCCATGGCTTGGGGCGCGTATTTCACTCCCCACCCAATGTTCTGCATTATGGCCGTGCAGGTTCGGGTCCCGTGCTAGAGGAAGGTATGTTTTTTACAATCGAACCAATGGTGAATCTCGGGCGTCCGGAAACCAAAGTATTGGCAGATGAATGGACAGCCGTAACCCGCGACAAATCCCTGTCGGCGCAATTTGAACATTCCATCGGTGTTACCGCAACTGGCGCGGATGTTTTCACCCTATCTGCTGACGGAAAATTCCACCCCACCTATTGAGCAAGCGTTTGCAGATACAAAGCAACGCCTGTGAGGCAAAAATACGAACGAACCCAACAAAGATTATCTGTTGGGTTCGCATGGTGGCGGTACGGCTTAAACTATTGCGAACGCCGCCCAAATGAGACGGAATAGGCGGGGCCGCGCAGCGAGAACACGTCATCCTGCGGGGCCGCAATCCCGATTGGAAATTGAGTTGGATCATAAACACGTATCTGCCCCGGTTCGGTCGCATCACAGGCGCTAATTTCAACTGTGCCTAGCTCAATCTCGACATGCTCACCGTTCCATGGTGTCGTTGGATCGGCTAATTCATCATCAGGGTTTGCAACGATCACCTTCAGCGTCCAGCGAGCGGGCTCTTGAGCAAGCCGCTCTCTGAGGCCTGCAAACAGAAAGTCGTGGTCAAAACTCTCCATTTCCTCAGCAGATAGACCTATCCGACCATCCTCCGGCTCCAAGGAAACGCGGCCTGACACCATTTCTCCATCAACCGAAACTCCATAAGCATGGCATGAATGATACCGCTCAGCCGAATAGCAAACACAAGGGGGCGTCGATTTCAGATAGGCCTGATGCGGCACTGTATTCGGGTTCGCCGCATTGAATGCCTGTACCTTTTCCGGGTTCGGCCCACCTGTATCGGGATCTGCTACACGCGCTGCCAAAAACGCCCTAAACTGCTCTGCAGAATTAGCGAAAAAGACAGGGGCGGAAATCATCGACAACGTCCAGGCGTCCTTTCCTTCACCGATAGTTAGACCAATCCCGCGCACAGAGGGGCTTTTGTCGCTCATGTTCGGCTTGCCGCCTCCAACAGAAAACCGCCCCGTGATGGGCTGTTCAGTGTCTAACATAGGAACACCTACTAAACGGGCCGCATCACTCGGCAAAAAGCGCCCGGTTACCGCAAGCCCTTTGGCATGTGAGGCCCGAAACCCTTTGTGGCGTCCAAACGTACCGTTCAATGCATCGACCAAATCAACTGCCTGCGTCATGGTTTCTCTTCCTCGAAAAAATCAAAATCTTGATGGATAATAGAGCTACACGATATTATCGTACACGATACATAATTGACATCATGCACATCAGTCAATAATAAATGTCGTGTGCGATACTGCGCCACAAAAGGACGCTTTGCTTTGTCTAACTTGCCCAAAAACGCCCGCGATATGTTCTGCTTTGCGATATATGGGGCTACTCATGCGATAAATCGAGCATATGCGCCGTTGCTTAAACCTTTGGGCATAACCTATCCCCAGTACATCACATTGACGCTTTTGTGGGAAACGGATGGCCAGAACGTCGGTACACTTGCAAAGTCGTTGGGAATGGAAACCAGCACCCTTACCCCATTGTTAAAACGGCTTGAGGCCATCGGGTTGGTAGAGCGACGCCGCGGCGAAAAAGATGAACGCCAAGTGTTTGCGCACCTCAGCTCCAAGGGGCGCAGCCTGCAAAAAGAAGCAAAGGACATCACTGCCTGTATGGTCCAGCAAACTGGCCTGGATCTGCCGCAGCTTGATCAATTGGTCGCGCATGTTTCACAGCTTCGTAAAAACTTGGAAAACAATCGCTAAGCCGTAAATGTTCAATGCCTGCCATCAACACATTCCACACCTACACCATCTAGGTGAAATCTGTATCCCGGATCCCTGCCCATCTAGGGATATCCCTTGCGTCCCATGACATCAGTCGGCAATGTTCGCATCATCTAACCCGGAGAACCCAATGGTCGATCTTGCTGCCCGCGTCTGGAATCACAAGTGGAAAATAGATCCGATCGTGCGTTCGTTGATCGACACGGATTTCTATAAGCTATTGATGTGCCAATCAGTTTTCCGTAACAAATCCGACACCAAAGTCACGTTTTCACTGATCAACCGTAGCAGTCACATCCCCCTTGCTGAGTTGATCGACGAGGCCGAGTTGCGCGAGCAATTAGACCATGTTCGCACGCTTTCACTTTCGCGCGGCGAAAGCACCTGGCTACGAGGCAACACTTTCTATGGCAAACGTCAGGTATTTACCCCCGCATTTATGGAATGGTTCGAAACCCTCCGCCTGCCGCCCTATCATTTGGAACGGGTGAACGATCAATACGAGCTCACCTTCGAAGGAACGTGGCCCGAGGTCATGATGTGGGAAATTCCCGCCCTTGCAATATTGATGGAATTGCGTGGTCGCGCCGTGCTCAACACAATGAAGAAATTTGAACTTCAGGTGCTATATGCGCGCGCAATGACCAAACTCTGGGAAAAAATTGATACTCTGCGTCAAATTCCAGATCTACAAATTGCAGATTTTGGTACCCGACGCAGGCACTCTTATCTGTGGCAGGATTGGGCCGTGCAGGCGATGATGGAAGGGCTTGGAGATAAATTCGGCGGAACCTCCCACTGCCGCATCGCAATGCAACGCGACATCGAAGCGATTGGCACCAATGCCCATGAATTACCTATGATTTACGCCGCGCTTGCGACTGATGACGACTCTCTCGCACAGGCCCCATATGATGTGCTTAGGGATTGGCAAGACGAGCATGATGGGAACCTGCGTATAATATTGCCCGACACATATGGCACGCAAGGTTTTCTTGAAGCCGCCCCGGATTGGTTGCCGGGTTGGACAGGCATGCGCATTGATAGCGGCGATCCAGCTACAGGTGCTGAACTCGCGATCAAATGGTGGATAGATCGAGGCGAAGACCCATTAGACAAGCGCATCATCTTTTCCGACGGTTTGGACGCTCCCAAAATCGCAGAGCTGCAAGCGCAGTTCGGACATCGGGTGAGGGTATCGTTTGGCTGGGGAACTCTTCTCACCAACGATTTTCGCAACCTCGTTGACGATGATCTGCTGGCCCCTTTCTCACTCGTCTGCAAGGCGATTTCGGCAAACGGTAACCCAACGGTCAAGCTTTCGGACAACCCAAACAAGGCGATGGGCCCCGCAGATCAGATAGAGCGCTACAAAAGGGTTTTTGGTGTTGGAGAGCAGGACCGACAAGAGGTCATCGTCTGACCCCCCCCCTTTTCTTGACGAGGTGTTCAGACACAATATCTCTCTATTCCAACCAGACGCTCACACGATCTGATCGCCCCTGAGCGTCAATAACCGTGAATGTAGAGGCCCCACGCTCTGCAAATGGCAACGACACCTCTCGGCTTCGTACATCTGTGGCCAAGGGTATTCCGTTCACTAGGATCGCAAACGGAAAATCACCGCTGTCAAATTTCAGAGTAATCATACCCTGCATCTCCGCCAATCGTGCGCCATCTGGAGGAAACGAAACCTTAGGGGACTTCGCATCCAAAACTTTGCCATTTCGTGTTTTAAAGCGTTGTAAAGGGGCGGGCAGCATACCGCCACTAACCATCAATGTTTCGGCAGGCGGCGGGTTCAAAGGGGTCAATTCTGGCTTCACCCTCTGAAACGCCTCAAACAGCACTGGCGCGGCAAGCCCTCCACCAAAAGCACCGGGAACAGGTGTTCCATCTGGCCGCCCCATCCAAACGCCGATAACATGTTCGCCATCATATCCAATCGCCCATGCATCGCGGTGGCCGTAGCTTGTTCCAGTTTTATAGGCGAGCTGGCTTTGCGTCCCGCCAAGAGGACGTGGCAAAGTTCGAAGGATTTGCCCCACCTGCCAGGCGGCAGATCTATTCATTAACGTCTGACCACTGGCTTTTTCTTCGCCCTTTCGCCAGCCCAAAGCAACCGCCTGCCCGCCTCTTGCATGGCTCCCATACAATTGCACAAGCTCCTCAAGGGTCATGCCGACCCCGCCCAGCGCGACAGCCAATCCAGCTTGCCCTGCTGGCAATACTGGTTTTGCCCCCGACGCGCGCAAAGACGCCATCAGCTTTGCTGGTCCCAAGGCATCCGTCAGCAAAACCGCAGGGATATTCAACGAAAGGCGCAAGGCTTCCGACACCTTCAACTCGCCGCGAAATTGCCCATCAAAATTCTGCGGCGCATAGGAGCCAAAGCGCGTAGGTTGGTCGCGGATCAAGGTCTCGGGGTGCGCTAACCCCTGATCAAACGCGAGGCCGTATATTAACGGCTTAAGCGTCGATCCAGGCGATCGCACCGCCCTTGTCATATCCACAAATCCCTGCCTACCATCGTCATTTCCGTATCCAGCGGACCCAACAGATGCCAGCATTTCACCATTAGAATGATTCATCACCACGACCGCAATTGACAGCTTTTCGCCGTATTCTTCGACGGCAGTTCTCGCCAGTATTTCCAGGCTTTTCTGAAGCTCTGCATCAACAGTCAGCTGATGAATGGCCCTCTCGGGCACTTCCCGCCTTGCGCGGTCAGCTAAATGCGGTGCCAATCGCGCAAACCGTTGTTTCTGGTTTGGAATCGCTTCAGCAATGGCGACTCTCGCGGTGTCAGTATCAAGAAACCCATCATCTGCAAGCCGAGAAACCACACGTTCCCGCGCGCCCAAAGCGCGATCCACAAACCGGTCTGGTCGCCGGGTTTCCGGGCTTTGGGGTATCGCAATCATCAACGCCGCCTCCGCCGGAGTGAGGCGGGCAGGCTCTTTTCCAAAATAGGCCAGCGTCGCGGCGCGAACCCCTTCGAGGTTTCCACCAAATGGGGCGTGGATAAGATACATATTGAGAATATCGGTTTTCGAATATCTCCGCTCTAACGCAAGCGCCACACGCATCTGACGTAACTTCCCCCCCACATGTCCCGTACTGCCATTCTCAAGCAATCGGGCAACTTGCATGGTTAACGTCGATCCGCCGGAAATCACCCGCCCGTTCCAAATCGCCTGTGATGCGGCCCGAACCATAGCCAATGCATCAACACCGCCATGCGAATAAAAACGCCTATCCTCATAGGCGATCAGCATGTGCAAATATCGCGCATCAACCTGACTTGTGCTCACGCCAAGGCGCCACAACCCATCCTCAACAGGAAACACCCGCAACATCTGATTGTTCCGGTCACGCACCTCAACCGACGTTTCCGCAAGCACCGACGGCAGCACGGTATCGCCGATTAAATGATCAAACTGATCGCGCCCCACCGCTCCGAGATAAAGGACAATAAACAGGCCGCCCAAAACGCGTATCATTCAACGACCGACATACGCTCAACGGCTGTATTTGCGCGGTATTGCGGCCGGTACATATCTTCTACCGAGGCCGCAGGGTGATGGTAATTCCCAGGCGAAACCGCCCGCACAATATAGGCCAACTGAAACGGTTTATCAGAACGCCAATCCACTGCTGCCAGGAACCGATCCGACCGAAACTCGCTGTGCTCAACATGTGCTGTCTTCAACCAGCTCAACTCGCGTATGTCCCCTGATCTTAGAAGGTTGGGATTGTCGATTTCCATCCCAGCGGGCAACGGGTCATTGATCATCAACCTCGCGCCAGATTTCTGAAACGGTGTGACGTCGATCACTGTGACGAGGCGCGTGCCCATAGGAACGCTCTGCAATGTCGTCAACTCCCCCGACAGCGTGTAATACCGTCGATCAATCGCATAGCCATATCCTCGACGCTCAAGCGGAATCTCCGACACGCCAACTGATGTCACTGTCAATTCAACCTGCCGATTGCCTTCGTTGCGAATACGCACCGAAGGCATGTCCGCCTCATGTTCAAATGCACGCACCAGCGGGCCCGAAACAGCCACCCCATCCACACTTAGCCCAGAAGTTTCAGCATCATCCAACACGGCCTTTGCCGCAAGCAACGACCAAGCAGCCTCCTGAGTTGATAGATTTCCAGCGTTTTGAGCGACCAAATTAATCAGGGCTTGGCGGTCGATAACATTGCTGCCCACCTCTGACGCCAACGATAACACGCCCGCAGCATCACGTAGGCGCGTTCCATAATCCGACCGCCAAACCGGCAGTGCTTCGGCACTGGAGCGCCCCGAAATCAGCCTTGAGGCACGCTTAAATAAATGATCCGCGCGGGTTTGATCACCGTAATACGCCAATGCCGTGGCCAATTGCGCAGCTGCCAAAGGCGTCGAAAACGCCTCTGCTTTGACATCGGCATAATACCGCAAATCCCCCATCGAGGCAGCGCCCTCTCGCGCAAGCACCATCAGCGCATAGGCAATGTCGGTGCCACCAGTGTCAAAATCTGGCGCATAGTTAATCCGGTTACGCAGGTTGTCCAAAGCCTGACGGAATGCCAATTCAGATACATCATAACCCCGCCCACGGGCGCGTGACAGGAAATCACTGACATAGGCATCCAGCCAAAAATCTCCCGATTGCGCGCGCCACAAGCCAAAAGCCCCATTGCTGGCTTGGCGTGTTAAAATGTGGGCGACCGCCTGATCTATGCGCCTTTGTACATTGAACTCCGACGTAAGGCCCAAGGCATCCGCCACATCGCCAAAGTATAACAATGGCATTGCCTTAGATGTGATTTGTTCAGTGCATTCATAGGGGTACACATTCAATGTCTTCAAAATACCCGGCGCATCGAATTTCGCCAAAACTCCAGATGAGATAACGGCCGACGCCGACCCATATCTGAATTCCTGAAACAGATTTTCATCCAGCAAAAAAGTATCACCCGCTCCCAATGTGATTTTTTGCGTTCTGCTGGTCGCAGGATCATTCGCCCTAACAGGGATCGAAAGCACCTTAATCAACCGCTTGCCGTCAGGTGTCGTCAACGCGACGCGCACACTGTGATCACCCGTTTCGTTGGCCGTTATGGGGATCGACAGCCTGACAGTTTCACTTGCGCCCATAGTAACACCAGTCGGCACAACACCTTGGGCCATGCTGATACCATCGCTTTTGATATCTAACCCCACATTGCCCGTCGGGCCTTCGGCATGGACTATTTCCAATAGCAACCGACTTGTATCGCCGGGCGCTAGGAAACGCGGCAAACTTGCGGTCACAACAATTGGATTACGCACCAATACGTCCCGCTCCGCCTGTCCGACAGAAGTGCCACTCCATGCGATGGCCATCAGCCGAACCGTCCCGTTGAAATCTGGTATGGCAAATTCAACGCGCGCCATGCCATCGGCATCTACCACAACCGGCCCTTCGAAATAGGCCACCAATTCCTCTGTAGGAGGAGGAGACTGCAAGCGCACCTGATTAGCGCTGTCACCGCCTGAACGAACGGCACCCATTTCCCCATTTAGACCATCAATCAACCGACCATAGATATCGCGGATCTCCATTCCCAATCTTCGCTGCCCAAAGTAGTGCGCAGAGGGATTCGGGCTTTGATGACCCGTCAGATTTAAAATCCCCACATCTACTGCGGCTAACGTTACAAATGCCGCTTCGCCTTCGGCAATGCCATCCACCTGCATATCCACAAACAGTGTATTGTTCGGGGAGATCTTTTCAGGACTATCCAGCGTGACAGACAATTGCTTGCTGCCCGGATCTATCATCGCATAATCCAGCCCCAACGCCCGCGCTGGGTTGTGTTTTGCTTGTTGATCCATTGGCCGAATGACCGATGCGGTCACATAGGCACCGCTTCCCCATTCATCGGTGACATCAAGGTTTATCAAGTTCTCGCCTTCACGCACCTCAACAGCCTTCATGGATATAAGCCGGTTTGACATCACTGAAATCAATGCCGTGCCTGCAAAACGCGGAACAATGCGCACCATTGCTGTTTCGCCACTCCGAAAGGTCTCTTTGTTCAGTGACAGCTCCAACGTATCGGGGGTCGTGCTTGCATCAACAGGCGCATACCACCCCGCATGAAACGTCGTTGA
>CAXIAD010000002.1:0-102399 GCA_964021645.1 uncultured Cognatishimia sp.
GGGTGCGTCGACCTCATCCAGAACACAGATCGGGGCGGGATTCGCAAGGAATACCGCAAAGATCAGGGCCATGGCTGTCAGGGTTTGCTCCCCCCCCGACAACAGGCTGAGGGTTGAGAGTTTCTTGCCTGGCGGTTGGCACATGATCTCTAGGCCTGCCTCTAGCGGGTCATCGCTTTCGACCAAAACAAGATCAGCGTCGCCACCGCCAAAGAGGTGCCGAAATAGCAGCTGAAAATTGGTGTTCACCTGCTCAAACGCGGTGAGAAGGCGTTCGCGACCTTCGCGGTTCAGGCTGGAGATGCCGGAGCGCAGTGTCTTGATTGCCTCCTCAAGGTCGACCTTTTCGGTGACCAGATTGTCGTGCTCTTCGGTGACTTCTTTGGCGTCCTCTTCGGCGCGCAGATTGACCGCGCCCAAAGCATCGCGTTGGCGTTTTAGGCGATTTACATCGGCATCAACGGCGTGGCTATCGGGCATATTGTCGACATCAACACCCAGCATTTCCAGAAGGTCAGCGGGGGTTTTCTCCATTTCCTCAAAGATACGCTCGGCGGCATAGGCGACGGTTTCGCGGGCGGCATCTGCGCGGGCCTCGGAGCGCGCGCGGGCCTCTCGGGCCTCGGAGGCGGCGCGTTCGGCGTCACGTTCGGTATTTTCGGCCTGCCGCAGGGCTGTTTCAGCCTCGGCCAGATGATCGGCGGAGTTGCTGCGGCGTGTCTCTGCCACCTCAATGGCGTCGGTCAACTCTTCGCGCTTGGCCGCGATTTCGTTGGGTGCACTTGAGGCTTCCTTTAGCTCTGCCTCAGACGTAGTTTTACGGTCGGCCAGATCTGCGATGCGTTTTTCGGCGGTCTCTAAGCGGTGACGCCAGCCGCTGATTTCCTTGGTAACCTCTTGGCTGCGGCGCACGCGGGCCTCGCCCTCGCGGCGAATTTCGTCGTGGGCGGAGCGTTTGGACATCATGGTGATGCGCGCGGCCTCAACGGTCA
This sequence comes from uncultured Cognatishimia sp., assembly GCA_964021645.1. Taxonomy (GTDB): domain Bacteria; phylum Pseudomonadota; class Alphaproteobacteria; order Rhodobacterales; family Rhodobacteraceae; genus CANLDA01. The sequence goes on from CAXIAD010000002.1 coordinate 993, forward strand.
TTTTGATGTCGTCAACGCTGGCACGGGCAGCGGAAAGATCGCCAAGGTCTAGTTGCGCGCGTTCGGCTTCGGCGACTTGGGCGCGGGCGGCCATTGCCTCTTCTTCATGGCGGGAAACGGCGAGACCGAGGGATTCAAGACGCCCCTCGGCGAGGGTGCGGTCCGCCTCTGCACGGCTAAGGGCGCGGTTGGCCTCGGTTAGGGCGCGGTCGGCATCACGACGGGCAAGGCGGGCGTTTTTGTCGGCCTCGGCCAACATGGCAAGGCGGGCCTGTAGGGTTTCATGCGCTTGAACGGCACCATCCGCACGGGCGGTGGCGCGGGCAAGCTGTTGTTTCAGCTCCTCTAGGCGGTTGAGTTGTTGCAAACGCAGGGCGGCGGCACTGGGCGCATCCTCGGCCCAAGCGCGGTAACCATCCCAGCGCCACAAATCCCCCTCAAGCGAGACCAGACGTTGGCCCGGTTGCAGCAAAGGTTGCAGGCGCATCGCATCCTCTGTAGCGCAAAGGCCGATCTGGCTCATGCGGCGCTCTAGCACCTCTGGGACAGAGACATGCGCGACCAAGGAGGTGACGCCGTCAGGCAAGGGTTGCGTGTTGGCATAGGGCGGCAAAACGTGCCAGCCGGAGGGGCCATCCTCGTCAACCTCGGGGGCGCGAAGGTCATCGACCATGGCCGCCCCCAGCGCCTTTTCAAAGCCTTGTTGCACCTGAAGGCGGTCAAGGATTTGCCCGCCTTCGGCTGTGTCACGTTCCAGCAACTTGGCAAGGGCTGTGACCTCTGCGCGCAGGGCGTTCAACTCGCCCTCAGCTTCGGAGCGTTCACCGCGGGCGTCGGCCTCGCGAGCTTGGGTTTCGGCGCGCTGATCCTCGGCCAATGTCAGCGCGGCATCGGCATCTGCGGCGGCAGTAACCGCCTGCCCCTCTAGCATGCCGGCGTTTTCATAATCCTGCACGGCCTTGTCCAGCGCCTCTTGGGATTGGCGGACGTTGAGGCGGGCGCGCTCGGCCTCAGCCTCGCTTTTCGCTTGGGTTTTGCGGCTATCATCAAGCAAACGTTGTGCGGATTGGTGGCGGGCAGCAAGGCGGGCAACGTCCTCTGTCAACTCTGACAGGTCGGTTTCGCGGGTTTGCAACAGGCTGGCGGCCTCGCGCGATGATTGGGCCGCCTCTTCGAGGCGGGCGTCATGGCCTTCGCCTGCTTTGGCCAGTTCGCGCGCCTCCCATTCGAGGCGTTCGATGGTGTCAACAGCGTCGCGGTTTAGGCCAGCTTCGCGCTCCATATCCTTGGCAAGCTGTTCGATGCGGTTGGTCAGCGTTTCGATGATCTGAAGCGCGTGGGCCTCTTGGTCATTAAGGGTGTCACGCTGCACCTGAAGGCGTTGCAAAACGGCGGCGGCAATTGCCTCCTCTTCGCGCAGGGGTGGCAGGGCGTCATCCTTGGCAACGCGGTCTTTGGCGGCATTGCGTGCGGCACCCTCGGCCTGTGCGGCGGCGGTGGTGAGAGAGCGCAGTTCCTCGTCGGTTTTGGCGCGGGCCTCGTCTGCTTCTTTCCAGCGACGATAGAGCAGCAGCCCCTCTGCTTGGCGTAGCTCATCGCCAATGGCACGATACCGGGCTGCTTGGCGGGCTTGGCGGGCCAATTGGGCAAGTTGATTGGCCAATTGTTCGACCACATCATCCACACGCGCCAAATTGGTTTCGGCCCCTTTCAGTTTCAGCTCTGCCTCATGGCGGCGCTGATAGAGGCCTGAAATGCCTGCCGCCTCCTCTAGAATGCGGCGGCGCGATTTGGGTTTCGCGCTGATCAGCTCTGCGATTTGACCTTGGCGTACGAGGGCCGGACTGTGTGCCCCGGTGGAGGCATCGGCAAACAACATTTGCACATCACGGGCGCGCACGTCTTTGGTATTTACCTTGTAAGCACTGCCCACATCGCGGGTGATACGGCGCACAATTTCTAGGGCGTCATCGTCATTGAATCCTGCCGGAGCAAGGCGATCAGAGTTGTCGATATGCAGGGAAACCTCGGCAAAATTGCGCGCGGGGCGGGTGGCGGCACCAGCGAAAATCACATCCTCCATCCCACCGCCGCGCATGGCAGTTGGGCGATTTTCCCCCATGACCCAGCGCAACGCCTCTAGCAGATTGGATTTCCCACAACCATTCGGGCCGACAACGCCGGTCAGCCCATCCGCGATGATCAGATCGGTCGGATCAACGAAGCTTTTGAAGCCAGTCAGTTTGAGCTTGGAAAAACGCAAATGGCAGGTGTCCTGTGATTCCCCGTGTTTACAAAGTTTGCGAAGTCGACGGGGGCCGAGTCAACGATAATGTCGGCGTTTACCCCACAATGTTGGGAGTTTTGGTGAGTTATCCACAAGATATTGAATATTCCCCGTCCAAAGCGTTACGTGATATTTTTGCATAGCTTGCGGCACTGGACGCTCATGCGCCCAATCGTGTCGTAATTCAACTTGACCTGAAGGGCCATTCGCGGCCAAACAGGAAAGACATGGTTTTCCAATGCAGACTCGCCCGGTACGGCGTTATGTTGAGGGATGAAATGGGAATGTGGAAGGCCCCTAACGGGGTTGTGCCACAGCCGCCCCCGCGACTGTAAGCGGTTAGCGTACACACTAAGCCACTGGGGAGTGCCCCGGGAAGGAAGTGTAACGCGTTGACCCGCGAGCCAGGAGACCAGCCGTGTGAATTGAATTTAACCCCACCCCGTCGGGTGTGACGGGAAACGGAGACGATAGAATGACAACTAAAACTGTAAATATCACTGCTGTCCGCACTGGTTTTGGCGCCTATGTTCTGGCCCTGACTGTTGGTGTGGCATTGCTGACTGTATCCGGCATGGCACAGGCCACTGTTCTGCACGACGCAGCACATGACCAGCGTCACGCAATGGCATTTCCCTGCCACTAAGCGACGCAGCATCTAAAACAATGTCAAAAAATTTGCTGTCCAGCGCTGTGTTCGCTGGCCTGATAGCAGGGTCCATTGCGGCCCTGCTTCAGTTTTTGTTGGTCATTCCACTTTTGCTTGAGGGCGAATTGTATGAGAGCGGGCAACGCCTGCACTTTCTCGTCGACGGGATGACACAATCAGACAAAGGAGCGCCGGGTCTAGGAACCGATTGGGCGCGCCATGCGATGACGGTTGCATTTAATGTGATTACCTACACCGGGTATGCATTGATAATGGTTGCTGCGATGGGGGCTGCGCGGGCCAAGCTTGACGTAGAGATCACGGCCAAGTCTGGCCTGATTTGGGGGCTATGCGGGTTTATTGCTGTCCAGTTGGCCCCGGCCGTTGGATTGCCACCTGAATTGCCAGGCACCTTGGCAGCAGAGCTTGCGCCGCGTCAGATCTGGTGGGTATCAACGATCCTTGCGACAACGGTTGGCCTGTCGCTGATCGCCTTTGCCCGTGAGGGTGTTTGGCAAGCTGCGGGCGGGGTTCTGATCCTGTTGCCGCAACTGATTGGGGCACCGCATCTGGATACCTACTTTGGGGTGGCTCCGCCAGAACTGGCGGCTGAGTTTGTCACACAATCGCTTGGCATGGCGGCCATCGGATGGTGTCTGATGGGCTATTTCAGTGCCTATTTCCTCTCCAAAGGCGAGACCGGCTGAACCCTATAAACATAACTGCAAAGGCCTCCAAACGCGGCCTTTGCAGTACACCCATCCAGATCAACTCCCACAACATCTGATAGGTTAAACGGGGCCGCAAGCGCACCGCTTGCACCCCGGCGGGCACGCAAAACATCCATAATCACAACAGTTGACCCGCCGCCCAAGCAGCCAAATCTATAGCGCAGGCACCTTACCAGCCAAACATAACCGCAACCGGCCTGCCGCGCGCGCATCGGTGATCTCACCCTTTTCTGCAGCGATATATAGCCGCGTCAAGGCCGCCGCATCTGCAACATCACCCGCTTCAACCCCCGAAAATAAATAGCTCGCCTTGCCCGCAGCCCCCAAGGCCAAAGACATCGGCGCGTCACACATGTTCATACAGGCCACTTTGCGAACGTCCACGTCGTCACCCGCCAATGCAGTCTCCAACCCCAACGCGAATTCCGCGCCCGGCACCTGTCCGTTCTTTAGGCAACAGGTCTCACAGATAAACACAACATGACCCATCATTGATCTTTCCTGTCACGAGAAACGCTTTAGCTGGACTACGCCGCAATCCCCTGCCACACATTCGATATTCCTACAATCAATCGCCACACACAAGAGGCACCCCATGTCAAACATCAGCATAACTCTTGGCGACCCACGCAGACCCGAAGCAACCGCATTACTACAGGCCAGCCACGCATTGATGCAGCAACTGTTTGACCCCATAGATAATCACTATCTGGAGATTTCGGAGCTATGCGTGCCTACAATCCGGTTTTTCGTAGCTCAACATGAGGGTAAAACCCTTGGCTGCATCGCTCTCGCGAACAAAGGCTCCTACGCTGAAATAAAATCCATGTTTGTACAACCCGCGGCCCGAGGCAAAGGCATCGCGGATGCCCTTCTACAGCACATTGAAAATGAAGCGCGCGCACAAGAATTTGGCGAGATCAAACTGGAAACCGGGGACAAACTACTTGCTGCACAAAGACTCTACCAGCGGCACGGCTTCACAATCTGCCCCCCCTTCGGAGAATACAGCGCCAGCGAGTCATCGGTATTTATGACCAAATCTCTTGCGTAAAGACGGCCACGCATACGAGGCCTCAAAAGCACTCAAAGGTTTTTTTGGTGCCGGTTGGGTCACAATACAGGGTTATCGGTGGTGCACCCTTCCCAATCTTTGCCAAATCATCAGGTTTACCACATTTCAAAATTCCCAATACGACCGCCGCATCGCCGCGTAATTCCTTTACCGGGCAACCTGTCACGGTTTCGATCGCGATCTCTGCGCGGCGCGCAATTTTGCCTAAACGCGGCGCATATTCAGCGTTCGTGCGGATCGCCTCAGCCAGCTTGCCCCTACGACGCACATCAAAAACGCTGCCTTGCACCTCTATGCGTGTGACCTCAGCCCCACGAAAATAAGGGCTTGGCGTATCACAGCCCACCAAAAGAACGACCATAAGAATTGTACAAAAAACTCGCATGCCCCAAGCTCCTGCAACGAGGTTAACAAACCCTTACCAACGCCTAAACATGCGCTCTATTCGCTTCTTCTGAGAAAAAATATCCCCGCCGGAGGCTCCGGCAGCTCGACCAACCCCATCATCAGATAATTTCGCGCAGTAAGGCCCCTAACCGCTTCATTCCCTCTTCTATCGTCGTCTCATCCGCGCAGGAAAAACTTAGCCGAATAGTGTTCCCCCCTGAGCCATCAGCAAAAAATGCTCGCCCCGGTACAAAAGCCACTTTCTGCGTTTCCAACGAACGCGCCAGCAAATCCGCGCCGTCGATTTCCTCAGGCAAAGTAAGCCAAATGAACATTCCGCCGTCAGGGCGTGTCCAATTTACACCTTGGGGCATGTGACGACTTAAGGCTGCCAACATAGCATCGCGACGATTTCGATAGGCTTGCTTTAGTTTTGCAATGTGATCTTCAAAACACCGCTCTGCCACATCATGGATGGCCATCTGGTTGATGGTCGAGGAATGCAAATCTGCCGCTTGCTTCAGTAACACCATCTGAGAAATCACCGGCTTTGCGGCGACCACCCACCCTACCCGCAGACCGGGTGACAGGGTTTTGGAAAAACTACCGCAATAGATCGTGCGACACTCTTCAAGGCTGCCTTTCCGCGCGATTTCTAGTGCCAGAATTGAGGGCACAGGATCGCCATCATAGCGCAGAGATTGATAGGCCGCGTCTTCGATTACGGCGCAGTTAAGCTGCTCTGCTAGATCTAACAGATTCTCTCGACCGCGCTGGTCCACAGTTTCACCAGTGGGATTAGCAAAATCGGCAGAGAGGTAGGCGAATTTAACCGTCCCACCCGTTGCAGCGGCCCGTGCAGCATAGTCGATGGCGTCACGGTTTGTATTCACCGTCAGCTGGTCATACTCCGCCTCATAGGCGTTAAACGCACCTAGGGCACCAAGGTAGGTGGGCCAGTTGACCAACGCCGTATCGCCCGGCGAGAGAAACAGCTTACCCAGATAATCCAAAGCCTGCTGGGAGCCTGAGGTGATGAGGATGTTGTCTGGACCACAGGGCACGCCGATTTTGGCCATCTCCTTGGCGAGCCATTCCCGAAGCGGCAAATAGCCCTCGCTGACCGAGTATTGCAGGGCAGTTGTCTGCATTTCCGGCGTTAGCGCATTGGCAAAGGCCGTCGCAAATTCCTGCGCCGGAAATAGGGTTGGGTCGGGAATGCCGCCCGCAAATGAAATGATTCCCGGCTGTTGCAACAACTTTAACAGCTCTCGAATTTCCGATGCCTTCATGCGTGAGGCTCGGGTGGCGAATATCTGCTCTAGGCTCATTAGGTCATCCTCTCTGACTTAAATATACCCATTGCGTTTTTAATGTCAACAATACTGACTTAGTGGTTCATAGGCTTACAAAACCGGGATGAACTTGCGGGTCCTATCTTGAAGGCTGAGGCCCTTCATGGTCAAATGATCTGACCAATTCAAAGGATCAATCCATGCCCTTTCAGAAAGTGACGCCTGAAAAACTATCCACCTCAGTGGTCCGCCAGATAGAGCTGTTGATCCTTCGCGGCATTCTGCGCCCCGGTGAGCGATTGCCGGCAGAGCGCGAATTGTCCGAGCGTCTGGGCGTGTCGCGCCCTAGCCTGCGGGAAGCGATTGCGGAGTTGCAGGACAAGGGGTTGTTAACAGCCAAAGCTGGGGCAGGAATTTTCATCGCCGAGGTGCTGGGCAGCGCCTTTTCCGGCAGTTTGATCAAGTTGTTTTCTGCCCATGATGAGGCGGTGTTTGATTACATTTCCTTTCGGCGGGACATGGAGGGGCTGGCGGCAGAACGCGCCGCACAGTTCGCCACCGAGACCGACCTGAAGGTGATTGATACGGTGTTTCAAAAGATGGAAGCCGCGCATCCCAAGCGGAACCCATCAGATGAGGCGCGGCTGGATGCGGAGTTTCATTTGGCGATCATTGAGGCCAGCCACAACGTGATCATGCTGCATATGATGCGCTCAATGTACCAGTTGCTGCGCGAGGGGGTGTTTTACAATCGCACCACGATGTTCAAGCAGCGCACAACGCGGTCTGAGTTGTTGGAACAACATCGCGCGATCAATGTGGCGCTACAAAAACGCGATGCAAAGGCGGCGCGGAATGCCGTTGAGGGGCATTTGAATTTTGTCGAGGCATCACTAACTGAGCACGCCAAGGCGGTGAGCAACGAGGCCGTGGCAAAGCAACGATTTGAGCACGAGCAGCAGCGTTAAGGCCAGTTGGTTTTACGCACGTTCTGGACCGTAAATTTTCAGGAAACTTACAGGCATCAAACAGAAAACCCGGCCACAATGGACCGGGTTTTCGTTGTTATGCTACAGATCAGAATAGGTATTCTGAGCCTGAATAACTTAGTGCAGTTTTGCTTCTACTTCATCAATAGCCGCATCAATCAGTTTGTTACCATTCGCAGCCGTCATCTGTTTAGTGATCACGTCATTGGCAGTAGCAATTGCGATAACAATCGCCTGATCGCGTACTTCTTTCACGGCGTTCGCTTGAGCGGAGGCAATTTGTTCCTCGGCAGAAGCAAGACGGCGTGTAATAGAGGCTTGTAGATCAAGTTTAGCTTGTTCAGCCGCCGCAGTCGCTTCTTCTTTGGCTTGCGCCACGATGCGATTTGCCTGCTCCTGAACTTCTTTTTGCTTACGCTCATAGGACGCCAACAAAGTCTGGGCTTCTTCGCGCAATGTGCGCGCCTCATCCAGATCAGAGCTGATATCCGTTGCGCGTTTGTCCAACATGCTGGCAATCATGCCCGGCACCTTGAAATAGATCAGAACAAGAACGAACAGGATAAAGGCCAACAGAACAATGAAGTCCGTGTTGTGAAGCGAAAAGAACGGTCCACTTGCCGCGAAGGCCGGAGTCGCCACTGTAACAGCAGCGATAGGGGCGAGGAGAGTTGTGAGTTTACGCATGTCTCTTAGCCTTTCATCCGGTCTTGGATTGCAGCATCGACGGCTTTGGCATCTGCCGTACCACCAAGGGCTGCAATGATTTCTTTAGCGGTATCAGTCGCTACTTCTTTGACATTGCCCAAAGCACCGTCGCGGATTTCGGCAATTGCCTTACCCGACTCGGCTGTTTTGGCTGCAATCTCTGCATCCGCCTTGGCAGTTGCTGCATCCAGACCAACCTGAATTTCGGCTTTGGCCTCTGCGACGATACGTTGTGCTTCTGCACGCGCATCCAAGAGAGCCTTGTTATAGACCTCTTCCGCTTCAACGGCTTTAGCCTTCAGCGCTTCTGCTGCGGCGATATCGTTAGTGATCGTCCCCTGACGTTCCGCCAGTACCGACGCAATGCGTGGCAACGCGATGCGTGACAAGACGAAATAGATCACAATGAGTGTGACCATTAGCCAGAAAATCTGGTTGCCCCAGTTTGAAAAATCTAGCTGCGGCATGCCCGGCGCGGATGCGGCGTGACCTGCGGCTTCTTGCGTTTCAGTCGCCATATCGTCCTCCTGGGAACTTCCGTAGGGTTACGGGGGGGATGCGCAATGCAATCCCACCCGCACGTAAGGATGGTTCCGCGTGGATTAGACGGCGAACATCAGAAGCAGAGCAACGAGGAACGAAAAGATGCCCAGTGCTTCTGCGAACGCGATACCGATGAACAGGGTCGCTGTTTGCGATGCCGCTGCTGATGGGTTGCGCAATGCGCCAGACAAGTAGCTGCCTGCAACATTACCAACGCCGATTGCGGCTGCGCCGGAACCGATTGCTGCTAGACCTGCGCCGATGTGTGCGAGTTGACCTTCCATGATGTAGTCTCCTTACGTTGGAAGTTTAGATATGTAGATAGGTGAAATCCTGTGCGGTTGAGCGGGTTTATCCCGCCGCCCCTTAGTGTGACGGATGCAACGCATCCTTTAGATAAACACAGGTTAGAATGGTGAATACATAGGCCTGAATAAAGGCAACAAGCACCTCTAGGCCGTACATTGCGGTGATTGCGACAACCGACAGCGGGCTAACAACAGCAATCGCGGCGAAGCCTGCAAAAACCTTTAGAACCGCGTGGCCAGCCATGATGTTGCCAGCAAGACGAATGCTGTGGCTAACGGGGCGCACGAAATAGCTGATCAATTCGATCAAGGCGAGGATCGGACGCAGCGGCAGAGGTGCCGAGCTAACCCAAAAGAGGCCCAAGAACCCGAGACCGTTCTTTACGAAACCAACGATGGTCACAGTAAGGAAAACCAGCATCGCCAGAACGATAGTCACAGCAAAATGTGATGTAGTGGCAAAGCTCATCGGCAGGAGGCCAAGGAAGTTGGCCATAACGATGAACATGAACAGTGTCATAACATATGGGAAGAATTTGATGGCGTCTTTGCCGGCAACATCTTCGACCATTTTGTAAACGAATACATAGGCCAGTTCTGCAACTGACTGGCTGCGGCTAGGCACCACGGCGCGGCGCGAACTGCCAACAACCAAAAGCGCGATGACTGCAACAACACAAAGTGCCATCCACAAAGTCACGTTAGTGATTGTGAACATCCCAATTGGGCCATCCCCAAACAGTGGCTGTACGATGAACTGATCCATCGGATGGAAAACCAATCCGCCTGCATCCTCTGCACCGTGAGCTGTACTTGTTGCTTCGCTTGCCACGTCTAGTTCCTCTCGTCTCGCTCGGCCTCATCGGCCAATTGTTTCTTTTGGATTTCTTGCGCGCTGCGAAGCATAACATTTACCCCGGCGGCGAAACCCAACAATATGAACAGCACCAGAAAAATCGGCATAGTGCCGAAAAGGCTATCCAGCCCAAATCCAATGCCAAAACCGATCATAAGACCGGCAACAAGCTCAATCACCATCCGCCAGGCAAGATTGGCCTGAGAATAATGCTCCTCCATGTGGTCCTTGGGTGCCTGGGCCTTTTTGGCCGCCTCGATCTTTGCTTCCAGCTGCGCTAGGCGCTCTGTCTGGTCTGGATCGGTCACGCGCATTTCCAATGGTTGAACTTGCGGCATTGCTAAGGCGCAGAAGCATGCGAGTCAAGCGCATGAATGTCACAGCAAGTATCCCTTCAACTCATTGTTATTATGCATTTTAATTTTTCACCACTGCGACGCTCAAATTGAAAATACACCCCAATATGCCCAATCCCTTGCTTTAGCTATATTCAACCATTTGGTTGACGATCAGACGCCACACCGCCTATGCACACCCTATGACCCACATGCTTGATACTGTTTTCGCAGCCCTTGCCGACCCGACCCGCCGGGCCATCCTTGCGATGTTGCTAGAGGACGACATGGCCGTCACCGACGTTGCAGAGCCATTTGACATGTCCCTTGCCGCAATATCAAAGCATCTGATCATCTTGACCAAAGCACGCCTGATATCGCAGGAAAAACGCGGGCGGGTGAAATGGTGTAAGTTAGAGCCAGACGCACTGCGCAATGCGTCGGTCTGGATGCAAGGGTTTGGACAGTTTGAGCCCGTGAACCTGGATGCGTTTGAACGCTTCCTTCTCTCCGAATTGCCCGAGGGTGACGACTAGCTGCCCTTCCAAAACGGCGCGGCAAAAACGGCACCAGATCGTCATCCAACCGAGCCACACCCACAGATCAAATAGTCGAGCGCGCCGCAGGCGCTCCATGAGATTATACCCCTACGCAGCAACCTCTTCGTTCTTCAGAAGCAGTATCAAGGCAACTATTGTCAGCGCCACCCCCCCAAGCACCAAGGCGCGCGGCGCGCCGTGGCCCAGCGCGATTTCCCAGACGATCACCCAACTGGGCACCAGATATGTATAGGCCATCACCTTTGCGCTTGGCAGATGCAAAACAGCAAACTGAATACAGACAAATGTCACTGCTGAAGCAAATATCGCCACATAAAGCAGCGTGATCCAGACTATGGGGCGCAGATGCATCCAGTCGGTCACGATGATATCAGACCACCCCACGCCCATCAGGATCACAAAACCCGCAACCAACGTCCCAAATGTAAACACTAGGGGTGCCTCGCCCCGGTTCAACTTGCGCACCATTGGAGTATAGATAGCATGCGCAATACAGCCCCAAAAGTAGTAGACCTCCCCAACACCAACGCGGAACCTTAGTAACGCGGCCAAATCAGCCCGAAAGATCACCCACAACGCGCCCACTGCACCAATGCCTAATGCCAACGCCATGCGTTTTGTAGTGATTTGCCTTAACAGCCCATAGCTAAAGAAAGCTGTCACAACCGGCGTCAGCGTGAAAACAGCCGCCGTCGACACCGGAGCCGCGGTTTTCAGCCCCTCAAACATCAGCACAAAATAGATCGCGAACAAACCTCCCAGCACCAAATACCGCCATGGTGCGCGTGCTGCACTGCGTGGCAGACCTGTGGTCACACACGCCACCCCTCCAATCACAATTGCCGCAATCAGGAACCTGACAGCATTCAACGCAGCTGGAGCGATATCGTTGGCGGCAAGTGACCCCAACGAAAACGACCCCGCAACAAGTGCCGAAAACATCAGCAGGGCAAAATGCCCTCGTGTGGCATTGGTCATGGGGTATTCCAGTTTTGGGCACGCTCTTTTAGAAAGCTCAGAAACGCTTGGACTTTGGTGGTGCGGTGTAAATCGACATGGGTCACGAGCCATAGCGGACCTTGCCAATTCTCGTGCGGCGGGATCACCTCAATCAGATCGTTGCGCTCCTGAATCATCCAGCGCGGCAAAAAGCCAATTCCCGCTCCGCCCAGAACGGCTTGCTCCAGGATTTTTGGATCACTTGCGCGGAAAACAAGCTGCTCACGTGAGATCGTATCGTTCAGCCACATTTGAAACGGTGCCCGCGTGCGCAAGCTATCCAGCCCCACAAACCTGTGCCCGCCAAAATCCTCAATACCGGTGGGTAGCCCGTGTTGAGCGGCGTATCCTTTGGAGGCAAACAGACCGACAGGCATAATGGCGAGAGGTTGAACCACATTGTCGGGCTCTTCTGGAATAGGCCCTGCACGCACAGCCACATGGGCCTCACCGTATTCCAATCGGAATAGACGATCTCCGGTTAAGAACCGCACAACCAAATCTGGATGCGCCTGTTGAAAATCAGCCAAAACCGGAGTCAGCACCGCGCCCAAGGCGGATAGTGAGGTGATAACTAACTCTCCTGATACCTCTGCACCGCGGCCTTTGATGCGGCCTTCAAGCTGGCCAAACTGATCATCTGTTGCCTGCGCCACACGCAGCAAATCTTCTCCAGCCTCGGTCGCAGCATATCCACGGGCATGGCGCTGAAACAGTTTGACGCCAAGTTTGCCTTCGAGGGCATCAATATGCCGGATCACTGTGGCGTGGTGCACGCCTAATTCTTCGGCGGCACCGCTGACCGTACCACGCCGTGCCACCTGATAGGCAGTTTTGATTTCGTCCCAATTATCCATGCAAACACCTGTGCGAATTCAAACACGACAGTCTAGACCCTAGCCTTTGCGTGCCTATTTGCAATGGGAAGCCTCCAACGGCTCGCTCTATAACGTCCGCCCTACTATGGCAGCCACATCACCGAAACATTCAGGCGCTCCATTAACTGCATCACATCTGTCATTTTCATCACAACAGTGCGGTCGTTCACCAAAGGGTGCATATTTATCAGGTCGGCCTGTTTTGCACATGCATCCATATAGAACGTCACATTTTTGGTGGCCCCCGTGATCATCGCAAGCGGGCTAACGGCACCGGGACGAATGCCCAAATGCTCCATCAGGCGATCGGGGGAACCAAACGACAGACTTCCAACGCCAAGATCTGCGCCCAATGCCTTTAGATCAATGTCGCGGTCCTGTTCCAGCGTTACCAGATAGTTGCGTTTTTTGCGGTCGCGCAGATACAGGTTTTTGATCCGTAGCGCGTTTTCGCCAGGGACCAGAATTTCATCTTCGATAGATTTAGAATCCTCAACGGTGCGCAGGGGAGCATGGGTATGCAACCGGTAAGTCAGCCCCCATTCGTCCAACATCGCCAACAAAGCATCCGATGTGATCGGCAGGCTATCCTGATAAGTAGAAGAAGCGTCCATCGTTATTGTCCCTGACTGACATTGTTGCCCAGCTACATGCCAATAAGCCCGGAAAAAGGCGAGAGGGATTTCGTGCTGGTTCGGATCAAAATAGTAGGTGGGGACGGGGTTGGCCGGTTATAGGACGTCAATGCGCCGCACAAGGTGCGCCTCGCTTGACTCCCTGCCCACGCGGGTTTAAATGACCTCAATCTCCGGGAGTATTATCACTTCCGGTCCTCAGGCCTTGCGCCAGGATCGCCCCCCGTCAGCGAGTTTCGCCCACGGGGGCATTTCTGTATTCTAGGCTGGTTATTGAGCGGTTCGTCCCTATGTACGAGCCACATATGAAACGGTCACGAAGGAGCCCAAAGCGATGTTTGAGAATCTAAGCGAACGCCTTTCTGGTGTCTTTGACCGGCTAACAAAACAGGGTGCGCTGAACGACGAAGACGTCAAAACCGCCCTGCGCGAAGTGCGTGTTGCCCTGCTTGAGGCGGATGTCTCGCTGCCGGTGGCGCGTGATTTTGTTAAGGCTGTACAAGAAAAAGCCTCTGGGCAGGCCGTCACCAAATCTATCACCCCCGGTCAGCAGGTCGTCAAGATCGTGCACGACGAGCTGGTGCATGTGCTGCAAGGCGAAGGTGAGCCGGGCGCGCTAAAGATCGACAACGCCCCTGCGCCCATTCTGATGGTTGGTTTGCAAGGTTCTGGTAAAACCACCACCACGGGTAAACTTGCAAAGCGGTTAAGTGAGAAGAACGGCAAGCGCGTTCTGATGGCATCGCTGGATATTTATCGCCCAGCAGCGCAGCAACAGTTGCAGATTTTGGGCCAACAAATCGGCGTTGATACCCTGCCTATCGTGGCCGGTGAATCCGCCGTTCAGATCGCCAAGCGCGCCAAACAACAGGCCACGCTGGGTGGGTATGATGTTTACATGCTGGATACTGCGGGCCGTTTGCAGATTGACGAGATCCTCATGCAAGAGGTTCAGGATGTTCGTGATGCGGTCAATCCGCGCGAGACCTTGCTGGTGGTTGATGGTCTGACGGGTCAGGTCGCTGTTGAGGTCGCCGAAGAGTTTGACGGCAAAATCGGCATCTCTGGCGTTGTGCTGACGCGGATGGATGGTGACGGGCGCGGTGGTGCAGCGCTGTCGATGCGTGCGGTCACTGGCAAACCTATTAAATTCGTCGGTCTCGGCGAGAAGATGGACGCGCTTGAAACCTTTGAGCCGGAGCGGGTCGCGGGCCGTATTCTGGGCATGGGCGACATCGTTGCCTTGGTCGAAAAAGCGCAGGACACGTTGGAGGCCGAGCAAGCTGAAAAGATGCTCAAGCGGTTCCAAAAGGGCCGTTTCAACATGAACGACCTGAAAATGCAGCTTGAGCAGATGATCAAGATGGGCGGCATGGAAGGTGTGATGGGTATGATGCCCGGCATGGCCAAAATGTCCAAGCAGGTCAAAGAATCCGGTTTTGACGATAAGGTGCTGAAACAGCAAATCGCGCTGGTGCAGTCGATGACAAAAATGGAACGGGCCAACCCGCAGATCCTGCAAGCGTCGCGCAAAAAGCGGATCGCCAAGGGTGCGGGTCTGGATGTTGCTGATCTGAACAAGCTGCTGAAAATGCAGCGCCAGATGTCAGATATGATGAAAAAGATGGGTAAAATGGGCAAAGGCGGCATGCTAAAACAAGCCATGTCCGGCATGTTCGGCGGCAAAGGCGGCGCGCCTGATATGACGGGTGGCATGGACCCCAGCAAAATGGACCCCAAAGCATTGGAACAAGCGGCCAAAGCGCTGGGTGGTAAGATGCCCGGCGGCCTAGGTGGCTTGGGCGGTGGCATGGGCTTGCCCTCCGGTCTGTCAGGATTTGGCAAAAAGAAATGACCGATATCCGCCCCATCCCCACATTGACGACCGAACGTCTGACATTGCGAGGCCCCGTGCCTAGCGATTTTGAACCTTTGGCAGCATTTTTCGCCAATGGCGATTATAGCTGGGGATTCGGCGGCCCGTTGACACGCAATGAGGCATGGCGCTGGTTTGCCAGCCTGATTGGTCATTGGGCTCTGCGGGGCTATGGGTTTTGGTTCATCACGGAAACGGCCTCTGATACGGTCATTGGTATGGCCGGTATTTGGGAGCCTGAGGGCTGGCCCGAGCCAGAGCTGGGTTGGGTGATGTTTGAGGGATCAGAGGGCAAAGGATATGCCTTTGAAGCAGCCCTTGCAGCGCGTAAATATGCCTATGAGGTCTTTGGACTAAGTGCGTTGAGCAGTAATATCATGCCGGGCAACACCCGATCGGTTGCCTTGGCTGAACGTCTGGGCGCGCATCACGAGAGCACCTATGAAAACGTCTCTCATGGCACGGAAATGCTGTATCGCCATCCCGGACCTACTGCCCAAGCCGGGGGTGCTGTATCATGAGCCTGTCTATCCCTGTTCTTGAAACCGAGCGCCTGATCCTGCGCGCGCCTTGCGAAGACGATTTTGAGGCCGAAGCAGTATTTTACGCCAGTGATGCATCCCGTTTCGTGGGTGGCCCTAAAAAGCCACATGAAACTTGGCGCAGCCTTGCCATGATGATTGGGCATTGGGCCATGCGCGGCTATGGTTTTTGGGCCCTCGAAGAGAAGTCCACCGGTGATTACTTGGGCCGTGTTGGCTTGTGGTACCCGCATGGCTGGTACGAGCGCGAAATCGGCTGGTCCCTGATGCAGGGCGCGACTGGCAAGGGCTATGCCACCGAGGCAGGCCAGCGTGCGCGTCAGCACGCATACGAGATTTTGGGCTGGACCACGGCAATTTCGCAGATTGATCCGGCGAATGAACCATCCAAGGCAGTGGCTCGCCGCTTGGGTGCCACCTATGAAACGATCTATAACGACCCTGAATACGGTGATATCGAAATTTGGCGCCACCCCGGCCCCGATACCATCGGTGATGGCGGAATGGAGGCCTACGCATGACCGACGCTGTGATCCGCGCTGCACAGGTACTAAAAGACCATCGTGAAAGCATCGACCGGCTGGACGCCGTGTTGGTCTATACGCTGGCCGAACGTTTCAAACACACCAAAGCCGTGGGCCGCCTAAAGGCTGAGCACACCCTACCCGCTTCTGACCCGTTAAGAGAAAGCCAACAAATCGAGCGCCTGCAAACTATGGCGCTTGAGGCCGATCTTGACCCCGAATTCGCAGCAAACTTTCTGAATTTCATCATTCAGGAAGTCATCCAGCATCACAAGAAACATCAAGAATAACACCGATGTAAGGTGGATTTTTTCCGCCTTCCTACGCCATCTAAAGGAGAAATCACCATGGCTATGAAAATTCGTCTCGCCCGCGGCGGCTCAAAAAAGCGCCCTTTTTACCGGATTGTTGCTGCGGATGCCCGTATGCCACGCGACGGCCGTTTCATTGAGAAACTGGGCACATATGATCCACGCTTGCCTAAAGACAGCGAAGAGCGCGTGAAAATGAACGTCGAAGCCATCAAAGCATGGCTCGAAAAAGGCGCTCAGCCTACTGACCGTGTTGCGCGTATGCTGGAAGCAGCTGGCGTGATGGAAAAGAAAGAGCGCAGCAACCCTAAGAAAGCTGTACCAGGCAAAAAAGCGACTGCACGTGCTGAAGAAAAAGCGGCCAAAGCAGCAGACGCGGCAGAAGCCGAAGCTGAAGCATAAGAGGGTTACACACCGGAATGCAGTCTTTTTCAGAGGACTTTCAGGCTGGTTTGACCCGGTTGATGCGGTGGCGGCGCGATGTGCGTCGTTTCCGCAGCGACCCTGTGGACGAGGCACTCCTACAGGAGTGCCTCGACGCATTTCTGCTGGCCCCTTCGGTGGGGTTATCTGAACCATGGCGTGTCTTGCGCATTGAAAGCGATGCTGCACGCACTGCTGCGCTAGAAAATTACAAAGCCGCCAATGCCAAGGCATTGGCCGGATATGACGGTGACAAGGCCGCGTTGTACTCTGATTTGAAATTATCGGGCATGCGCGAAGCCCCGGTGCAACTGGCAATATTTTGCGATGAAGAGACTGCCAAAGGTGCAGGCCTAGGGGCTGCAAGCATGCCGGAAATGCGACGTTATTCGGTGGTTGGGGCGGTCAATCTATTTTGGTTGGCGGCGCGTGCACGCGGGTTAGGTGTCGGTTGGGTGTCGATCCTTGATCCTGTTCGGTTGAACCGTGATCTTGACGTGCCAGAAGGCTGGTCATTGGTGGCCTACCTTTGTGTTGGCTGGCCCGAAACACAATCGCAGACGCCCGAATTGGAACAAATCGGTTGGGAGGATCGCCGGGGTGCGTTACCTATGCAGACCCGTTAGATCCACAACCATCCCTTGCCACCAAACCCTGGATAGTGGAAAACACAGTTCAGAAAATGATCGGATTGAGCAATGTCAGAAATGATCTGTGTCGGCGTCATCGCCGGAGCCTTTGGTGTTCGTGGCGAGACACGCCTGAAAAGCTTTACCGCCGAGGCGGAGGCTCTTATCGACTATGCGCCGCTGACCACGGAGGATGGCAGCCGCAGTTTCGACGTGGCCCTAATCCAGTCGATCAAAAACGGGCTTTCGGTGCGTTTGTCAGGTGTGGACACCAAAGAAGAAGCCGACGCTCTGAAGGGGATAGAGCTATTCGCCCCGCGTGACCGCCTGCCCGCACTGCCTGATGATGAGTATTACTACAACGACCTGATCGGATTAGAGGCGCGCGATACTGGGGGCACTGTTCTGGGGCGGATCAAATCTGTTCAGAATAACGGTGCCGATGATTTGTTAGAGGTGCATGGTGCCGGATTGAGCGCATCTGTTCTGGTGCCCTTTACGCGCAAAGTTGTTCCCACGGTGGATATCGCAAGCGGGCGCGTGATCATTGATCCGCCCGCAGGTATTTTCCCGGAATGACACGCATCATCGTTCATGCCGGATTTCATAAAACCGGCACGACAAGTTTGCAAAAATACCTTGCTGAAACGCGCCCTTTGCTTGCGGAATGGTTCAGTTACTACGGACAAGACGATTTCAAAGTTGCTGGTGCAAGGGCGCGTATTTATGCGCAAAAGCCGTTTTATTGGCGACGTTTACGATTTCGCCGCGCCTTTGCTGCGTTTTTGGCTGAAATTCCCGATGCGAAGGTAATCGTTCTATCGCGAGAGACATTTGTTGGAGTGATGCCGGGTCACCGTGATTGGCGCG
This sequence comes from uncultured Cognatishimia sp., assembly GCA_964021645.1. Classification (GTDB taxonomy): domain Bacteria; phylum Pseudomonadota; class Alphaproteobacteria; order Rhodobacterales; family Rhodobacteraceae; genus CANLDA01. The sequence continues at coordinate 19,403 of CAXIAD010000002.1, forward strand.
GGCGTACATTGCAAGATTTCAGCGCAGCGATCCCGTTATGCCAAGATGTAATTCGCTGCCTGACGCAACGCTTTGGCAAGGATACTGAGATTGAGTTTTTGTTCACCACACGTGAGCGCGAAAGCTGGATACGGTCGGTTTATGGGCACTTATTGCGCTCAATCCATCTGAAGGAGACGTTTGAGGCGTTTCGCGCGCAGTTTCCAAAGTTAATTGAATTGAATGCCGAAGCGCAGCGTATCGGCACGCATTTAGCCCCCTGCAAAATAAATGTGGTGCCCATGGAAACGCTGGTTAGCAGCCGCTTTGGCCCTGCCAAGGCCATCCTTGATCTGGCATCAGTGGATGAAGCGACGCGCGCGACATTGCCCGACGCCAAACGCGCCAACGCAGGGCAATCACAGGCAGAAGAAGCCGCGTTCTTGCAGATGAATCAAGGCGCGCGCACCAAAGACGATTTACGCCGCACCAAAGATGCCATGCTAGGCAACAAAGAAAGCACCGCACCATGAGCAAGCCCGCAAAATCACATGGCCGCAAATCCATTTCGGTGTCACTCAAACCGCGCGCATTGATTTCGCATAACCCGCGATTGGCCAATGTTTGGACTGCGCACGTCATCACGCTTTTCCCACAAGCTTTTCCGGGAGTGTTAGGTGAAAGCCTGACAGGTAAGGCGCTGAAGGATGGAAAATGGCAGCTGGAAACCACCGATCTGCGCCCCTTTGGCGAGGGCAAACACCGCAATGTCGACGATACCCCGGCGGGTGGTGGTGCTGGCATGGTTTTGCGGGCGGATGTTCTGGGCAAGGCCATTGATCATAGTATGAAGGGCACGCGCGGGCGGTGGCCGTTGGTATATTTATCTCCGCGAGGACGGCGTTTTGATCAGGCCACAGCGCGTGAATGGTCACAATGTGATGGGGTTACCCTGCTTTGTGGGCGCTTTGAGGGAGTCGATCAACGCGTATTGGATCACTATGACATTCAAGAGGTCAGCCTAGGGGATTTTGTTCTAACGGGCGGTGAAATCGCGGCGCAGGCGATGATCGACGCCGCGGTGCGACTGCTGCCTTCAGTGCTTGGCAATGCCGAAAGCATTGAGGAAGAGAGCCATTCAAACGGGTTGTTGGAGCATCCACAATACACCCGTCCTGCCCAGTGGAACGAGCATGCCATTCCTGATATCTTGATGTCTGGCAATCACGGTAAAATCGCCAAATGGCGTCAAGAGCAGGCCGAAGAGCTGACTAAAGCGCGGCGGCCTGATATGTGGGAAAAACACCTAAAATCAAAGGGCGATTAGCAGAATTTTTGGCAGAGATTACTTTGCCTGATTGTACCGATAATTGATGCCGATGCCAGAACGCGCGTTTTGCCCTGATATCGCTCATTTCACGCGACGCAAACCACTTGCCAACCCTGCTCACTTGCCCTAGACACCGCCCATTCCCGTTCGGTTTACCGAGTCGGGCGTTTTGGGTGTTCGCATCCTTTGTGAAATTGGTTTTCTTCTGCCTTGGCCACATCGGAACAATTGGGACACGCACGACACAATAGGAATGACGACCTGAACTCTGGCGGGCGCATATGCGGACCCGGTCGAAGGCCAAGAGCTCTGAGGACGCATCACAATCTTCGTGGATATACCACGAGTACAAAGGAGTCCTGCGATGAACCTAATCGCACAGATTGAGGCGGAACAAGTTGCCGCCCTAGGGAAAGAAATTCCCGATTTTAAAGCGGGTGACACCATCCGCGTCGGTTTTAAAGTAACCGAAGGCTCGCGCAGCCGTATTCAGAACTATGAAGGTGTTTGCATCAGCCGTAAAAACGGCCACGGCATCGCTGGATCGTTCACCGTGCGTAAAATTTCATTTGGTGAAGGCGTGGAACGTGTGTTCCCGTTGCACTCGACCAACATCGACAGCATCACTGTTGTACGTCGTGGTCGCGTCCGTCGCGCCAAACTATACTATCTTCGTGCACTTCGCGGCAAATCTGCCCGTATCGCCGAAGACTCACGTTATAAAGCCAAAAAAGCGTAAGGAGTGGTCTTATGAAAGCCGATACTCATCCCGACTACCACTTCATCGACGTGAAAATGACCGATGGAACAATCCTCAAAATGCGCTCAACTTGGGGCAAAGAGGGCGATACAATGTCATTGGACATCGACCCAACTGTGCACCCTGCATGGACTGGTGCCGGCACACGTCTGATGGACACTGGTGGACGTGTTTCCAAGTTCAAAAAGAAATACGAAGGTCTTGGCTTCTAAGCCAGTCTTTCAGATTTTTGCAAAACGCCGTCTCTTTCGAGGCGGCGTTTTTGTTTGGGGTACTGCTTTGACAGATACGCCGGTGATCCCGATACACAGCTGATTCATCTGGGTCACTTTGTGTCGTTTGGGTTGGGCAATTTTTGCACAGCGTCGCGATACGGTTCGTGCTTGACCTTGTTTAGATCACCCCATAAACCCGCGCCTTTCGTTTAAGCGCCGGGAGGTTCGAACATGGCACAACATAGCCACGTGTTGGGAATTGATTTTGGAACCTCTAACTCGGCAGCAGGATATCTGCATGAGGGCAAGCCGCGCCTGATCGAAATGTCTCCGGGCCAGACAACCCTGCCTACCACCTTCTTTTTTGACTATGAGACCCGCCGAACCCTGATGGGTGATCCAGCCAACAAAGCGTTGTTGGATGGCGTCGACGGGCGGTTCATGCGCGCGCTAAAGCGTGTTTTGGGCACCACTTTGATGCATGAAAACCGTCAAATTTTGAACGAGCGGGTGACCTTTGTGGAGATCATCGCCCGTTTCTTGCATCAAATAAAAATTCGTGCGGAGGGAGAAACGGGTTTGACGTTTGATCATGTTGTTTCTGGTCGTCCTGTAGTTTTCCACGGCATGAATGATCCGCGAGAAGCGCAAGCCGAAGCAGATTTGCGCACATGTTACTTGGCAGCAGGGTTCAAAGAGGTGGAATTCGTCCCCGAGCCGGAAGCTGCCGCCATCGCGAGCGGGGCCCTGGAGCAGCCCGGTGAGATCGGGCTAATTGTCGACATCGGTGGTGGTACATCGGATTTCTCCCTATTCCAATCCGGTGATGCAGGCGTGAAAATTCTTGCCAATCATGGTGTGCGCATTGGCGGCACGGATTTCGATCGTTCAATCAATATTGATCGGGTTATGCCGTTGCTGGGCAAGGGCACGCAGCTGCGCAAGGCTATTGGTCCCGGCACATCCCCCACACCTATTGCCATATTCAATGATCTTGCGACATGGGAGAAAATCCCCTTTCTTTACACAGCCCAGAACAGGCGCATGGTCTCCGAGATGGTGCGCCTATCGGAAGAGCCAGAGAAACTGAACCGCCTGTCAGAGGTTCTAGAAAATGAATTGGGTCATGAATTGGCCTTTGCGGTTGAACGTGGAAAAATCGCCGCCAACTCCGGCAATGAGCAATCGGTCATTTCGCTCAATCAGATCCAACGAAATCTTTCTGCGCCCTTGCCTGCAAACGCCCTTGCCCAAATTCTTGCACCCCACGCCCAAGCTCTGAAATCAGGTGCCCAAGAGACGTTGAACATTGCCGATTTACGGTCAAATCAAGTGGATCGGGTGATCTATGTTGGAGGTTCCAGCCTGATGTCGATGGTAACCGAAACCATGAAGACGCAATTTCCAAACGCCGAACATTCGTTCACTGAGGTTTTCACAGCCGTCACCGACGGCCTGGCATTGGCCTCGGCACGACGTTAGGCATTTGCCAACTGGCAGTTCCAGCAGCTTGCTTGCGAAAAGACGCGAGATCGCGCATGACTCTAAATAACGTCATTGCAGCGTTTAATTTCATTTGCTTGTAACCAGCAACACAGTAAAACCGCTGCATGAATTATGTTTACTCATTGTTTTGTGCACTTGGCCTTTTCTTGATCAGTGGCACCCCACCCGAGGCGCGCGATACAACACCGCGTATTCTGGTCATGGGAGATTCATTGATGGCAGCGCACCGTATCTCTGGGCGCGCCATTTCCGATTCCATTGCCAAATCACTGGGGGAACCCGTTGCTGATCGCTCTGTTTCGGGGGCGCGGCTGATTTATAAGCTCCCGCTTTCAGGGGCGCTTGGCATGAACATCGCTAAACAATTCCGCCCCGGCAAATGGGATTGGATCATCGTAAATGGGGGCGGAAACGACCTGTGGCTCGGGTGTGGATGCAACAAATGCGATGCCAAAATGAACAAGATGATTTCCAAGGATGGCCGCAGCGGGGTTTTGCCTGGATTGCTAAGTCGGTTGCGCGGTACAGGTGCCCAAGTGATTTACGTTGGCTATTTGCGTAGTCCGGGCGTGGGATCACCGATCGAACATTGCCACGATGATGGCAACGAATTGGAACACCGTGTTTCCGCGCTTTCGAAGATCGACAAGGGACTGCATTTTGTTTCCTTGGCTGATCTTGTTCCTAATGGGGATCGTTCGTTTCACGCAATGGATATGATCCACCCGTCGCTAAAGGCAAGCGCGATGATCGGGGAACGCCTCGCTAAACTTATGCAGAAATAGGATGGGTTTGAGTGCCCGAATACTGTAAAACTTCGTTCTGGTACTGGGCATCTACAATCTGAAACTGGGTGATGCCGATGGGGTCGAACCCGTGACGTGCATAGAAATTCAATGCATTCAAATTCTGTGAATTCACAGCTAGCCAAGGCCGAGGCCATCCTTGTTGGCTAGCATGTGCAAGGCCTTTGGACAGTAAAAGCGCCCCCTTGCCCAACCCATGATGGCGCGACTGCACGTAGAGCGTCTTAATCTCAACATTTGAGCCAGTCTTTACGGGACAAGCACTACCCTGCGTGAGGCGAATGTATCCATCAATACCATCGACATTTTCTGAAACGAACAAATGCTCATCAGGGTCGGTCAAGATGGCGGCGAACCGTGCTGGAGTATATTCTTGCAAAACATACTCTGCGAAAACGGCGTTCACGCCCTCGCGGATGTAGGTGGCTAGCCAGACCTCAATCGACAATGCCGCGAGGCTAGAGCAATCAGATTGAGACGCCGCGCGTAATTTTGTGGTCATGGCCTCCAATGTTATTGCCCCAACGCTTGTGTAAGGTCATCAATCAAATCGCCTACATCCTCGATCCCGACAGATATACGCAACAATGTCTCGGGGATGCCGGTGTGGGGTTCAATAGTGTGGCGATGCTCCACCAAGCTTTCGACGCCACCAAGCGAAGTTGCCCGGTGAAACAGATTGAGGCGTCCCGCAACCCGCAGAGCATCCTCACCCGTGCCTTTTACCAAAAACGAGAGCAGGCACCCGTAACCGTCCCTCATCTGTTTGGTGGCGATCTCATGACCGCTGTGGCTGGGAAGTCCGGGATAAAACACATCTGTCACAGCAGCGTGTTCCGTAAGAAACTGCGCGATCTTCATCGCGTTACGACTCATCCGGTCAACGCGCAGAGGCAGCGTCCGCATGCCACGCACCATCAGCCATGCCTCAAACGGACCCATCACTGAACCAGCATCATTGCGCTCGGCAACAATGCTTTCCCAGATTGGCGAAATTTCACGAACACTGAGAACGCCACCCAAAACATCAGAATGCCCGTTGATCACCTTGGTTGCGGAATGCATCACAATATCCGCACCCAGCGCTAATGGTTGACAAAGAACGGGAGAGGCCGCCGTGGCATCCACGATCAATATTGCCTCGGCCTCATGTGCAATGCTCGCAGAAACAATGATGTCTGTTGTTTTTAGCCACGGATTTGACGGTGTTTCAATAAATACCAAATCCACAGGCCCGCTGCCACATACCGCTCGCAGAGCCTCTGCATCACTTGCATCAACTTCGTGCAGTGTAATCTGACGACGGGTGCAAAATTCACGTAACCATTTTGTTGTGCCCCAATAGATATTGGATTGCACAACCACTGTGCCCCCTGTTGGTACCCATCGAAACGCAGCGGCGATTGCAGCCATGCCGGAAGGAAATAGAAGCGTGTCAGCCGCGCCCTCCAACCCGCATAGAACCTGCTCGGCGATCCGCACTGGTTCATTGTGATACCGCAGGTACACATTGTCTGGATTTACCGGAGCATAATCGCGATCCCTGAGGTATGTCGTCGAGAGTTGGATTGCCGGCACCACACCACCGCTGGCGGCGTCAACAGATCCAGCAGCCTGAGCGGCCAGCGTTGCGGGTTTCACTGTCTTAGGGTCCATACTGGCCTCCATTCATGCCACTCAATCTGTGCCTGATCCGCGAATAGTTGCAATAGCCAAACCCACCCGAAGTGGTGTAAAGCGCTGTCATGTCCAAACTTATCCTGTTCAACAAACCCTTTGATGTGTTGTCGCAATTCACCGACAAAGGCACAGATGGAAGCACGCGCCAAACCCTGTCGGCCTTTATTGACGTGCCTAGGGTTTATGCTGCGGGGCGGTTGGACCGTGATAGCGAGGGCCTATTACTCTTGACGGATGATGGCAAATTGCAAAGCCAAATCGCCGACCCCAAAAACAAGATGTCCAAAACATATTGGGCGCAGGTCGAGGGGGTTCCCTCTGACGAAGCCCTGCATCAATTGCAGAATGGTGTCATGTTGAAAGACGGTAAAACCCGCCCCGCCAAGGCGCGACGCATTCAACCGCCTGCCAATCTATGGCCCCGGACGCCGCCGATTCGCGTGCGTAAATCCGTGCCTGACAGTTGGATAGAATTGACCCTGACGGAGGGGAAAAACCGTCAGGTTCGGCGCATGACAGCCGCAGTTGGTCACCCGACATTGCGGTTAATCAGATACCGCATCGGGTCATGGACACTTGACGGTTTGGAAAATGGGGCATGGCTGGAAACCACGAGTTGACAGTTTTAATGTGTCTTTCACACCGCGTTTTCGAATGAAAATTGGGCTGGCAAACCTGTTGCTTCCCCTCTTGATCTGCCCAACATATAGTGCGCATAACACAGTCCTAGCGAACAACGCTTAGGCGAAACAACGGGCGGGAACGGCTGATATGGCACATATTATTGTCGTGGGTAACGAAAAGGGTGGCGCAGGCAAATCGACGATGTCGATGCATGTGGCAACAGCCCTTGCGCGTATGGATCATAAGGTCGGCGTGCTGGATCTGGATTTACGTCAACGCACCTTTGGCCGGTATGTCGAAAACCGCGCGGCGTTTTGCGAAAAAATCGGTGTCACCCTGCCCGGCCCGACATATCACGAGCTGCCCGAAATTGACCCTGCCAGCGTGGCCGAGGGCGAAAACATCTATGACTTGCGTCTGTCCGAAGCCGTGGCCGCATTGGAACCGGATTGCGATTTCATTCTCATTGATTGTCCCGGTTCTCACACGCGTTTGAGCCAAGTGGCGCATTCGTTGGCTGACACGCTGATCACCCCGTTAAACGACAGTTTTGTAGATTTCGACCTTTTGGCGCGCATTGACGCGGAAGGCGACAAAATTCTTGGTCCCTCAGTTTATTCTGAAATGGTCTGGAGTGCGCGGCAATTACGAGCGCAAGCCGGTCTGAAACCCATCGATTGGATTGTTTTGCGCAACCGGATGGGGGCACAGCAGATGGTAAACAAGGAAAAGATGGGTAAGGCTCTAGACCACCTTGCCAAGCGGATCGGGTTTCGCGTTGCCCCTGGATTTAATGAGAGGGTGATTTTCCGCGAATTGTTCCCGCGCGGCCTGACCTTGCTGGATCTTAAAGATATCGGTGTGAAACAACTGAACATCTCGAATGTTGCTGCTCGTCAGGAATTGCGCGATCTGATAAAGTCGTTGAAATTGCCGGGCGTCACGGTAGATTTCTAATCCACTCGCACAGGTTTCCGGACTGGTTGCCCGACCTAGGCACCAAGCCGGTTCCCAATAATTTGCTTTGGAACAGCTAGAGGTTAGCCCGATGCAGCTGCTTTGCGTCGGCGCATCATCACCACCAGATTGGACAGCACTAGGGCGGAGACCACCACGCCTCCCCCTGCCAAGGCCCATGCGCCGGGATCTTCGCCAACGATGGCCCATGCCAACAAAGGGGCCAGAACGCTTTCTAACAAGATCAACAACGCCACTTCTGCGGAGGTGATGTAGCGCGGCCCCAACGCAAGGCATGTGGCACTAAGAATAATGAACCCGCCATGGACCAAGACCAACCACATCTGATCTACGGGCACCATCAAGGGATCAACAAAGGGCCATAACACCAAAGCCGCCCCGATATAGGCGATAGGAACCGCAGGCACCATGGACACATCACGCACACGCCGTGCTGCCGTTAATCCGGCCGCAAATGTCGCCGAAACAGCAAGTGCCACAAGATCGCCGACCCACCAAGAATTCTGCGATTCACCAGATCCATAGGCGATAATTGCAAGCCCGCAGAAAACCGCCGCCATCGTGACGATCATTCGCGGACTAATCGGTTCTTTGAGGAAAATTCGGCTATAGATTGAGGCGAAAACCGGCATAGATGCGATGATAAACACAACATTTGCGATACTTGTCAGCCCAACCGCAACGATGAACAATGTGCCGCTAATGCCCAGCGTAATCACATATATCACGCCATAGCGTCCCGTTTGCTTCAGGGCGCGAAACGGCGCGCGCCCTTGCAATGCCAATACCCCAATCAGAATACCAACCCCAGACAGCATGCCGCGCCAAAATGCGATCACCAAAGGATCGGCATCTATCAATCGTACAAACAAGGAATCCGGCACAACCAACAATGTGCCAACAGTTGTAATCAATAGACCTTTGGAATGTGTATTCATTTGCCATCAGTCACGCTAATGCGCCCTAATGTAAACTCTATCAGCGACAATGTTGTGGTTCCTATGACGGGAATGGACGTAGGTCGGACAAAGAAGAGGCCTGACGCTCTCGTCTCTATTCCAGCCCGGCTTCCAAACCGCCTTCTATTCCGGCCAAACGCGTTAACATCATGCGCAGCAATGCTACCTCACCGGTTGTGAAATATGCCGCAAGTTTTTCATCGTAGGTTTTGGCAACAGCAATCAGATCAACATAGGCCGTCTGACCCGCAGATGTCAGAGATAGGAGCTCTACTCGGCGATCTGTTTCACTGCGTTCTCGTTTCAAAAATCGCCGATCAACCAATTTCTGCACCGCGCGACTAACCTTAGTTTTATGGATTTTTGCGCGAACTACGATGTCTGTCGCAGTCAGAGGGCCATAGTTCCCGATTTGGAACAAAACCCTCCACTCAGTGCGCAGCATGCCATATCTGTTTTTATATTCCTTTTGAAACATCAGGCTGCTTTCTTCGGATGCCTGATTCAGCAAATAGGGAAGAAATACTCTCGGATCGAACGAATCTTTTTCTTGCATTTTGTGACCTCTCTGCTTGTTAGTTACAAAAACAACCATTACCAACGCAACTAAATTCGGAGAATTCTTTTAGAAAGGCGTGCCCCATGACACAATCGACGCATCCCACTCGAATGCAGATGGCCCCTTCGTTGGCAGGCCCCCATCAGGGTTACATGTCAGGTTTCGGCAATGACTATGAGACTGAGGCGCTGCCAGATGCCCTGCCACAGGGCATGAATTCTCCGCAGAAATGCAACTATGGTCTTTACGGAGAACAGTTATCTGGCACGGCCTTTACCGCGCCTAGCCATCAAAATGAGCGTACTTGGTGCTATCGCATCCGCCCGTCGGTTAAGCACAGCCATCGCTATACCAAGATCGACATGCCGCTGTGGAAATCCGCACCCAATGTAGACCCAGATGTCATCAGCTTAGGGCAATATCGCTGGGATCCGCTACCACATGCGGACGAAAAGCTGACCTTTGTGACCGGCATGCGCACTATGACAACTGCGGGGGATGTGAACACACAGGTCGGCATGGCCACCCACATCTATCTGGCCACTGAAAGCATGGTTGATGACTATTTCTTTTCAGCCGATTCAGAGCTGTTGGTTGTTCCTCAAGAGGGTGTGCTGCGGTTTTCAACCGAGCTTGGCGTCATCGACATTGCCCCTCAGGAGATTGCCATTATTCCACGCGGTTTGGTGTACCGGGTTGAAGTGCTGGAAGGCCCTGCGCGCGGTTTTGTTTGTGAAAACTATGGGCAAAAATTTGAATTGCCCGGTCGCGGTCCCATCGGGGCCAACTGCATGGCCAACCCGCGTGATTTCAAAGCCCCGGTTGCGGCCTATGAGGATCGTGAGGTTCCCTCAACTGTGACGATCAAATGGTGTGGACAGTTTCATGTGACTGAAATCGGTCATTCGCCTTTGGATGTTGTCGCATGGCATGGCAACTATGCGCCGGTAAAATACGACCTAAAAACGTATTGCCCGGTTGGGGCGATCTTGTTTGATCACCCCGATCCATCCATCTTTACCGTGTTGACGGCACCATCGGGCCAACCCGGCACGGCCAACATCGATTTTGCGCTTTTCCGTGAGCGTTGGATGGTCGCTGAGGATACCTTTCGTCCCCCATGGTATCACAAAAACATCATGTCTGAGCTGATGGGTAACATCTATGGTCAGTATGACGCCAAGCCGCAGGGCTTTATTCCCGGTGGCATGTCTCTACACAACATGATGATACCCCATGGCCCAGATAAGAACGCCTTTGAGGGGGCTTCCAATGCTAATCTTGGTCCTGAAAAGCTCGACAATACAATGTCGTTCATGTTTGAAACACGGTTCCCGCAGCATCTAACCGCCTTTGCTGCTAACGAGGCACCGTTACAGGACGACTACATTGACTGCTGGACAGATATCGAAAAGAAATTTGACGGCACGCCAGGTAAAAAGTAATGGAGCTTATCGCGTCTATCTCAGTTATTGGTTGGGGCTTGATTATCGTAGCGATACTTTGCCTCTGGCATCTGCCCAACCTTCTGAGGGGCGCGGGGAAATCCACATTCCCAGAGGAGGCACCGCCAGTGGGTGAACCCCCGGTCAATGTCGCGCCTAAAGATGCTAACCTCTAAAAAATCACGGGATCTCATCCCACTGCACACTATTAAGGATACGAAATGCCCCTGATGAAATCCTGGCTGGTTTCGGCCAATGATGCCAATCACCCGTTTCCCCTCAACAACCTGCCCTATGGCGTCTTTTCTACTGCGCACGCCGAGCCGCGCTGCGGAGTCGCCATTGGTGACATGATCCTCGATATGCAAGCCGCTGAAGAAAGCGGCCTGATTGCCATGGCAGATTATGACCTGTTTGAGGTGCCTTGCTGGAATGATGTCATGGAAGAGGGCCCTGCCCTTTGGGCTGCATTGCGCGAGCGTCTGACTGCGCTTCTCGTTGAAGGTTCTGAAGAGCAAAATGCTGTTGAACAGGTACTCGTCCCCATGGATGATGTCGAGCTACATTTGCCCTTGGCAGTCAGCGAATACACCGATTTTTACGCTGGTATGCAGCACGCCAAAAACATGGGTTCGATTCTACGTGGCTCACCCGATCTGCCTGCCAACTGGCTGCATATCCCCATCGGATACAATGGTCGCGCCTCTTCGGTTGTTGTCTCAGGCACGCCGATCCACCGTCCCAACGGGCAAACAAAGGCACCCGATGCAGAGATGCCCAGCTTTGGCCCATCAAAGCGTTTGGATATCGAGCTTGAACTGGGGGCCATTGTGGGCACCGGATCAGAGTTGGGCCAACCCATCACCGTAGATGAGGCCGATGCCATGATCTTTGGCTATGTGCTGCTAAATGATTGGTCTGCACGTGACATTCAGGGATGGGAATATCAACCGCTTGGCCCGTTTCAAGGCAAGGCATTTGGCACCTCTATTTCACCGTGGATCGTAACCGCCGCAGCTTTGGATCAGTTCCGCACCTCTACGCCGCCGCGCGAAAAGGAATTGCTGCCCTATCTAAATGGCACGAAAGACGGCCTCTATGACATCAATCTTGAGGTTCTAATGCAGCCTGAAGGGGCGGCAACAGCGACCTCGATATCCAAAACCAACTATAGCCGCATGTATTACTCAGCAGCGGAACAGCTGTGCCATCACGCGATCGGTGGTTGTGAAATGAATGCTGGCGATCTTTTGGGGTCGGGCACCATTTCTGGCCCAACTCGCGATGAGTTCGGCTCTTTGCTGGAGCTCAGCTGGGCCGGTCGCGAGCCCTTTACGCTAGAGACTGGTGAAGTTCGCAGTTTCATTGAGGACGGCGACACTCTCACTCTGCGCGGCCATGCCCAAGGTGACGGGTTCCGCGTCGGCTTTGGCGATTGCTCCGGCACCATCCTTCCTGCCCACGATTGGCCCAAACAATAACGACTAGCCCATAAAACAAGGAACTAATCCTATGGCAAAAGCATTTGCATCTCAGGGCGACATGTCCGAGAAAAACATCTCTTTCACCGAAATTGGCGAAGGGCTGTACGCCTTTACCGCTGAGGGAGACCCCAACTCCGGCGTTATCATCGGAGATGACAGCGTGATGATCATTGAGGCACAGGCCACTCCACGCCTTGCCAATAAGGTGATCGAATGTGTGCGCACTGTAACTGATAAACCCATCACCCATGTCGCGTTGACCCACTATCATGCTGTGCGGGTGCTGGGTGCCTCTGCTTTTGGAGCCAACCAGATTATCATGGGGGATGCTGCCCGTGCGATGGTTGTTGAGCGCGGCCAAGAAGATTGGGACAGCGAATTTCAGCGTTTTCCGCGCCTGTTTGAGGGCCATGAATCCATCCCCGGCCTGACATATCCCACCACCACGTTCTCAGAGGATATGACGATCTATCTTGGAAATCGCCGGGTTGATTTGATGCACCTAGGCCGCGCGCATACTGCTGGCGATATCGTCATTCATGTTCCCGACCAAAATGTGATGTTCACAGGTGACATCGTTGAGTATCACTCTGCTTGCTATTGCGGTGATGGTCATTTCGGCGATTGGGGCAATACCTTGGATAACATCGCCGCCTTTGATGTCGATGCCATTGCACCAGGCCGCGGTAACGCGATTATCGGCAAGGAAATGGTCCACGCTGCGATCGAAAATACCCGTGATTTCGTCGAAAGCACCTATCGTCCCGCTGCCCGAGTGGCTGCCCGCAATGGCACCCTAAAAGAAGCGTGGGATGCCGTACGCGCCGAATGTGATCCCAAGTTCAACGAGTATGCCATCTATGAGCATTGCCTGCCTTTCAATGTCGCGCGCGCCTTTGACGAGGCACGTGGTATTGACACCCCTCGCATCTGGACCGCCGAACGTGATCTGGAAATGTGGGCAGCGCTGCAAGGCTAAGTCGTAACACGAACCAATCCGGAGCCGAGCTATGAACAAAATTTTTGACACCCCCATGTACGCCTACAAGCGCCACGCGGATCAGGATAGCCCGGCCCCGGTACGGCGAAAGGTTGTTGTTGTTGGGGCTGGCCCGATTGGGCTGGCCGCTGCGATTGACCTTGCCCAACAGGGGATTGAGGTTGTCGTTTTAGATGACAATGACAAAGTGAGCTTTGGCTCGCGCGCGATCTGTTTTGCCAAGCGCACGCTGGAGATTGCCGACCGTTTGGGATGCGGCCAACCCATGGTCGACAAAGGCGAGTTGTGGAACGTCGGCAAAGTTTTTTTTGATGAACGCCAAGTTTATGAATTCAATCTTCTGGCAGAAGACGGTCATCAACGCCCCGCGTTCATCAATTTACAGCAATACTACTTTGAAGAATATCTGGTGAATCGCGTTCGCGAACTTGAGGCACAAGGTGCGCCGATAGAAATCCGGGGCCGTAACAAGGTCGCGGCAGTTGGCACCCATGCCGATCATGTCACTCTGGATATCGATACGCCCGAGGGCTCCTATAACCTTGAGGCTGATTGGCTGATTGCTTGTGATGGCGCAGGCTCTCCCATGCGCACCATGCTCGGGCTGGATTTTAAGGGGCGTGTGTTTGAGGATAACTTCCTGATTGCCGATGTGGTGATGGAAGCTGATTTCCCAACAGAGCGTTGGTTCTGGTTTGATCCTCCCTTTAACAAAGGGCAATCGGCCCTATTGCATAAACAACCCGATGGCGTGTGGCGGATTGATCTACAACTGGGCAGAGATATCGACAAAGCCCGTGAAAAACGCCCTGAAAATGTCATTCCACGGCTCAAAGCCATGCTGGGAGATGATGTTGAGTTTGAGCTGGAATGGGTCTCCATCTATACGTTCCAATGCCGACGCATGGAAAATTTCCGCCATAACCGTGTGATCTTTGCCGGAGATTCGGCACATCAGGTTAGCCCTTTTGGGGCGCGTGGTGCCAATTCTGGCATGCAAGATACCGACAACCTATGCTGGAAGCTAAAGCTGGTGATCGAAGGTCAAGCGCCAGAAACACTATTGGACAGCTACGATATCGAACGTGTTCAGGGTGCCGAGGAAAACATCCTTAACTCTTCGCGTTCTACCGATTTCATAACACCAAAATCAGAGATGTCGCGCCTACTGCGTGACGCTGTTCTAGATCTATCCGAGCATTATGAGTTTGCACGCCCGTTGGTTAATTCCGGGCGGTTGTCATTGCCGTGCACATATGACGGATCAGCCTTGAATTCACCAGACGAGTTAAACGGCCCTGCGCGCACGCGCCCTGGAAGCCCATGCCCAGATGTACCCTTGGGGGATACGTTTTTGCTATCTAAGCTATCGAGTGAGTTCACTTTGTTAAGTATCGATACAGACGCGCCCGAAGAAGTCACTGAGGCAGGCGTGACCCTGAAATGCATCCCGTTATCTGCCGCCAGTGATCCGACTGGTGCATTTTCGGAGCGATATTTAGGAGATTGTGACAGCGCAGTCTACCTGATCCGGCCAGATCAACACATCGCCGCGCGTTTCCCATCCTACAATGATGTCGATTTTCGCGCGGCCCTACGTCGCGCAATTGGCAAGGAGTGACACACAATGTCAAATACACTGATCCTCACGCCAAACATCAATGGTGCCGACGATTTCTATGCAGATTTGCTCGGCCTGCATGACGCACTCAGCAAAGAAGACAGCGATGCGCTAAATGCCCGTCTTGTGCTTGTATTAGCCAACCATGTTGGAGATCGCACAATATTGTCGCAAGCATTGAAGGCTGCATCCTTGCCGTCTTCTGACAACAAGAATTAGGGGAGCACAATGGAAACCGTGCTTTATGACTATTGGCGATCATCGGCGAGCTATCGCCTTCGGATCGCTCTCAATCTTGCAGATATCCCCTATCGGAGCGTTGAGATTGACCTTGTCGCGGGAGCCCAAAGAGACGATGCGCATATTGCACGTAACCCTCAGGGCCTTGTTCCTGTGCTGGAAATAGATGGGCATTCGTTTACCCAATCACTCGCCATTTTGGACTATCTAAATGACACCCGTGCCTTGGGTCTTGTGCCGGCTGATGCAGCTCAGGCGGCCCACGTTCGTGCCATTGCGCACACTGTGGCTGTGGATGTGCATCCGGTTTGCAATTTGGGAGTGATCAGCCATGTCGCAGCGCAAATGCCTGAGAACAAATCTGCCCGCGAAGAATGGATGCAGCGTTTTATCCCCCCTGGCTTACGGGCATTTGAGGCTCTTTTGGCGACACACAGTCAAACTCCATTCTGCGTAGGTAATGCACCGGGATTGGCGGATATATGTTTGATGCCGCAAATCTATAATGCCGAGCGTTGGGGAATAGACTATTCGGATTGCCCGCGCATTATTGGCGTCGTTGCCGCATGCAACGCGCATGAAGCCTTTGTCGCGGCCCATCCAGATCGTGTGAAACCTGCATACCGCCCCAATTGAGGCAGGGGGCTCCCGTCCCTTTCCTCCATCAAAGATGGTGAAAAGCGTTGGGCGTGGCATGGCGCTAACGCGCCATGCCAAAGAAACATTGCCCTTTTATGGTGATTGAGACGATTTTCTTGAAGTTTTCCTACCTATTAGAACGGTGTTTTACACTTTGGCAAACCTTATTGCGTTACAATATTTTTCATAATTGAAATTTATAGTAACATATTTCTTGCCCCGAATCGCATTTCCATGTACCAACGCTTGGAGGTCAGCTACCTCTGCCGATCTAGCAAAGGATAACGCCACATGGATGCATTCATCTGCGACGCAACACGCACCCCAATTGGTCGGTATGGCGGGGCGTTGTCTTCCGTTCGTGCTGATGATTTGGCAGCCGCCCCAATTGCTGCACTTATCGCGCGCCATCCCGATGTGGATTGGGCCAGTGTAGATGACGTCATCTATGGCTCTGCCAATCAGGCTGGTGAAGACAATCGCAATGTCGCCCGAATGGCAGCCTTGCTGGCCGGTCTACCAGTTGATGTCCCAGGAACGACAGTAAACCGGTTGTGCGCCTCTGGCATGGACGCGGTCGGACTTGTTGCACGTGGTATAAGGGCCGGAGATTATGATCTTGCCATCGCTGGCGGCGTGGAAAGCATGTCGCGTGCCCCTTTTGTGATGCCCAAGGCAACCAGCGCCTTTACCCGCGCCAATACTGTCTATGACACCACCATCGGTTGGCGCTTTGTAAACCCCAAAATGAAGGCGATGTATGGAACCGATTCCATGCCGCAAACCGCCGACAATGTTGCCGCCGATTACAATATTTCCCGTGCTGATCAAGATGCATTTGCCGCGCGCTCACAGGCGCGTTGGGCCGCGGCACATGACGCTGGCCTGTTTGCTGACGAAATCACCGCAGTTGCTGTGCCCCAACGCAAGGGTGAGCCGGTGATTGTAGATACGGATGAACACCCCCGTCCCGGAACTGACGCCGCAAAATTGGCGAAGCTTCGTGGTGTTAACGGCCCAGATTTGACCGTCACCGCAGGCAATGCCTCGGGCGTGAACGATGGCGCAGCTGCGCTATTGCTGGCCAACGAAACGGCTGCCGCAAAGAACAATCTAACCCCAATGGCGCGGATCATCGGCATGTCTGCTGCTGGGGTTGCGCCACGGGTTATGGGCATCGGTCCTGTACCTGCTGCACGCAAGGTGCTTGCTCGGGCTGGGCTAAGCATCGAACAGATGGATGTGATAGAGCTTAACGAGGCCTTTGCCAGCCAAGGTATCGCAACCCTGCGAGAACTGGGCCTGCCAGATGATGCCGCGCATGTGAATGCCAATGGCGGTGCTATCGCAATGGGACACCCTTTGGGCATGTCTGGTGCGCGGCTGGTTCTGACAGCGGCCTATCAATTGCAACGCACCGGCGGGCGCTATGCGCTTTGCATGATGTGCGTTGGCGTTGGTCAGGGCGCCGCCATCATCATAGAGCGAGTCTAAACACGCTACGTTTCTCCGGGAATGGGGAAACCAAACGATTTACGAATGTTATGGGCCTTTGCGCATAATCTTATGAAGCAAATACCATGCTAAGCGCCTTAAGGAGAAACAATCATGTATGCACAGATGGTGAAATCCACTGGAAGTAACGTCAAATCTGCAGATGAAATGTCACCCCAAGAGCGTGCCTTTCAGGATAAGATTGACGCTGACATTAAGATTGAGCCGCGTGATTGGATGCCCGACGATTATCGCGCCACCTTGATCCGTCAAATGGGGCAACACGCCCACTCGGAAATCGTGGGCCAACTGCCAGAAGGCAACTGGATTACTCGCGCTCCCACGCTGGAGCGCAAAGCGATCCTTCTCGCCAAAGTGCAGGATGAGGCTGGCCACGGTCTTTACCTTTATGCAGCGGCAGAAACCCTCGGCGTTACCCGCGACGAGATTACCGAGATGCTGCTCGATGGGCGTATGAAATACAGCTCCATCTTCAACTACCCTACCCTTACGTGGGCGGATATGGGCGCGGTTGGCTGGCTTGTCGACGGGGCCGCAATCATGAACCAAGTGCCCTTGCAACGCACGTCGTTTGGCCCCTATTCCCGCGCAATGGTCCGTATCTGCAAAGAAGAGAGTTTTCACCAGCGCCAAGGTTATGACGCGATCCGCAAAATGGCCGAAGGTAGCCCTGCGCAACATCGTATGGCCCAAGATGCGCTAAATCGCTTTTGGTATCCCTCTCTCATGATGTTCGGTCCCTCAGACAAAGATTCTGTGCATTCTGCCCAATCCATGGCGTGGAAGATCAAGATCAACACCAATGATGAGCTACGTCAAAAATTCGTCGACCAAACCGTACCGCAGGCCGAATTCCTTGGTTTGACGGTGCCCGATCCTGATCTGAAATGGAACGCGGATAAAGGCGGCTATGATTTCTCTGAGCCGGATTGGTCAGAATTCTTTGACGTGTTGCGCGGCAATGGTCCCTGCAACAGAGATCGCCTCGCTGACCGTAACGCTGCTTGGGATAAAGGCACCTGGGTACGTGATGGATTGATGGCACACGCCCGTAAAAAAGCCGCAGCCAAACTAGCTGCAGAATAAGGAGACAGCGCATGAACAATGAATGGCCCCTCTGGGAAGTTTTCATCCGTGGTCAACACGGTATGAGTCACCGCCACGTCGGCTCTCTGCATGCAGCAGATGACGAAATGGCAATCAAAAACGCGCGCGATGTATATACGCGCCGCAACGAAGGTGTGTCGATCTGGGTGGTAGAAGCCAAACATATCGCAGCCACAACACCGGGCGACAAAGGTCCGTTGTTTGAACCCAGCGAAACCAAGGTTTACCGCCATCCGACATTCTATGACATCCCCGATGAAATAGGACATATGTAATGGCATCCGATACAAATCATCTGCTGCAATTTCTGCTGCGCATGGGCGACAATACACTGATCCTCAGCCATCGTGTTTCTGAATGGTGTGGTCACGCGCCAGTGCTGGAAGAAGACATCGCACTTGCCAATACGGCACTTGACCTGATCGGACAGACACAGCTTTGGCTTGGATATGCGGCTGAGGTGCAAAATCTCTCCGCCACCGCAGACGATGCGACCACTTCGGACGATCTCGCCTTTTTGCGCGATGTTTGGGATTTTCGTAACATCCTGCTGGTCGAGTTGCCAAATGGAGACTTCGGCCAGACCATCATGCGTCAATTCCTATTTGATGCTTGGCAGTCCATCATGTTGGGACGTTTGCTGAAATCCTCGGATCAAACCGTGCGCGAAATCGCTGAAAAATCCAGCAAAGAGGTCGCCTATCACGTCGAACGCTCTGCCAGTACGGTTGTTGGGCTTGGTGATGGAACAAGCGAAAGCCATGACCGCATGCAGGCTGCCCTTGATTACCTTTGGCCCTATGTCGGTGAAATGTTTGCGCCTGATGAGACTGATAGCGCGATGGTTGCCACAGGCATTGCTCCAGATCCAGCCAGCCTGCGAGATGAGTATGACGCGCTGATCACACGTGTTCTGCAAGAGGCAACTCTCACAATTCCAGAAAGCCGTTTTGCCCACAAAGGCGGTCGCACTGGCACCATGCACACTGAACATTTGGGTCACTTGATTTGCACCATGCAATGGCTACAGCGCGCCTATCCCGGCTGTAGCTGGTAACAAAGGGCAATACGATGACACAACCTAGCATAGATCAGGTGTGGGAATGGCTCGACGCCGTTCCTGACCCTGAAATTCCCGTGATCTCCTTGGTTGATCTTGGCATCATCCGTGATGTCGCCTGGCAAGAAGATGCTCTTGTCGTCACCGTCACCCCCACCTATTCCGGCTGCCCTGCCACCTCGATCATCAATCTTGATATCGAAACGGCGCTCCATGCACGAGGCATCACCAATCTGACACTTAAGCGTCAATTGTCGCCTGCGTGGACCACCGATTGGTTGACAGACAAGGGTCGTGCCAAGCTCGAAAACTATGGCATCGCCCCCCCTCAACCTGCTGGCGGACCGGCCCGGTGCCCCCAATGTCAAAGCACTCACCTCGAAAAACTAAGTCAATTCGGCTCCACGCCCTGCAAAGCACAATGGCGTTGTCAGGATTGTCTGGAACCCTTCGACTATTTCAAATGTATCTAAGGAGTCACCGATGGCCCGCTTTCATGATCTGACCGTGACCAACATCCATAAAACCATCCGCGACGCAGTGGTTTTAACCCTACAGCCCGTCAACGGTGCAGCCACCGAATTTGATTTCACCCAAGGTCAGTATTTGACTTTCCGTCATGATTTTGACGGCGAGGAACTGCGCCGTTCCTATTCCATCTGCGCAGGCAAAGATGATGGCATTCTACAGGTTGGCATCAAACGTGTTGATGGCGGCACCTTTTCCACATGGGCCAACGAGTCGCTAAAGGTTGGCGATACCTTGCAGGCAATGCCCCCCATGGGCGGCTTTTTCACCCCCTTGGATGCCACTCACAAACAACGCTATTTAGGTTTTGCAGGTGGCTCTGGTATCACCCCGGTTCTATCCCTGATCAAAACCACACTAGCCCGTGAACCGCTCTCCTCCTTTACCCTGATTTACGCGAATAAGGCCGTTACAACGATCATGTTCCGCGAGGAACTAGAGGATCTGAAAAACACCTATATGGGCCGCTTTAACGTGATCCATATCTTGGAAAGCGACGCGCAGGACATTGATCTTTTCACCGGTCTCGTGACCCAAGAGAAATGTGCGCAGCTGTTTGATGGTTGGGTCGACATCGCCTCTATCGACACAGCGTTTATTTGCGGACCAGAGCCGATGATGCATGGCATTGTTGCCGCCTTGCGCCTTGCCGGGTTGAAAGACTCTCAAATCAAATTCGAACTTTTTGCAGCAGGCCAACCTGGTCGTGCCAAACGCAAAGCTGTTTCGTTGAATGCCGCGAATGCAACCCAT
Source organism: uncultured Cognatishimia sp. (assembly GCA_964021645.1). GTDB lineage: Bacteria > Pseudomonadota > Alphaproteobacteria > Rhodobacterales > Rhodobacteraceae > CANLDA01. Next base: position 40,191 of record CAXIAD010000002.1, read on the forward strand.
GCAACCAGCGCCGCAATCACGCTAGATGGCGCAACGCAAACCATCAGCATGACCAAGGACATGTCTCTGCTTGAGGCCGCTCTTGCAAACAACATCGAGGCCCCATTCGCCTGCAAGGCCGGTGTATGCTCCACCTGCCGCTGTAAGGTAATTGAGGGTGAAGTAGAAATGATCTCGAACCATGCTCTTGAAGATTACGAAGTCGAAAAGGGCTATGTTCTGTCCTGCCAGTCTTATCCGCTCAGTGATCGACTGGTCGTTAGCTACGATCAATAATGCCACTCAGTTAGTCATCTAACGCCCCTGATTGTCATCGACTTCGAAAAGCGGGCGTTAGACTAACAATCAAAGAATAGCTCCGAGGGGACATGCTTCCCCTCGGAATTTCAGGCGCTCAATTGCCGTTGTTTTGATCCAAAAACACTAACATCCGCTTGGCAATTTCGTCTCCATACTCTTCCAGGGCGAAGTGCCCTGTATCGAGCAAATGGAACTCCAAATTCTCCAAATCACGCTTATAGGGATGCGCACCGTCTGCTGGAAAAATGTGATCATTTTCGCCCCACATTAACAAGGTTGGGGTCTGATGTTCACGGAACAGAGCCTGCCATTTTGGATACTCGGCGACATTGGTCCCATAATCCAGGAACATCTCAAGCTGGACCTCTTGGTTCCCAGGCCGGTCCAGCAAATATTGAACATGCCAGAAGTTGTCAGGGCTGATCGCATCGGGATTTTGTGTGCCGTGGGTAAATTGCCATTTTGTGGCACCCATCTCTAAAAACCCGCGCAACTGATCCCCATTTTCCTCAGATGGGTCGGCCCAATAGGCCTTGAGTGGGTCCCAGAATTCCTTCAACCCCTCCTCATAGGCGTTGCCGTTCTGAATAATAAAACCGGTGACACGTTCAGGATCATTCGCAAACATGCGAAATCCCACTGGTGCGCCGTAATCCATCAGATAAACCGCATATTCACCCACGGCCTTTTGATCCAATAATTCAGTCATAATCCCAGCTGTATTGGCGAAGGAATAATCATAGACACCCGCATCCGGCATGTCAGACGCACCATAACCAGGATAGTCAGGGGCAATGACATGGTAATCTTGAGCCAGTTCAGGGATCAGATTACGAAACATATGGGACGATGTTGGAAAGCCATGCAGCAACAACACCGTCGGATTTTCTGGATTACCCGCCTCGCGATACGCGATGTTCAGACCATCTATTTTCGTAGTGCCAAATTGTACCTTCGCCTGCCTTGGTTCAGCAGCAAAAATCGATGTCGCCATGGGTGCGAAAAGCAACGCCGTCGCTAGAACTGCACTTGAGGTTGTATTCAAACATGTTGTTTTCATAACTTAGTTCCTTCTTAGTTTTTCGGTTCTGTGGAATGGATCAATGGCGAAACACCCGCTTTCAAAGCGGCATTTTCGACCTCAAGGGTGGTGATCTGGTCGCGCAGCGCATTTATCTCTGGCTCTAGTTCTTTGAGAGTGTAGCGACGCGGAATATGGCGAGGGCAATTCCAGTCGATGGCAGAGACCTTGATTTTCACAATTCGATCAACAACTTCGTTGCCTGCGTACAATGCCGCAACCAACTCAGGCTCAGACTGGGGATTAATGAAGTGCACTTCTCCCCAGAGTTTTAGACGGCGTTGATTTGGATAATCCACTGCGATCAATGAAATCCGGTTCGAATGATTCAGATTTCCCGCGCTGATATATTGGCGGTTTCCGCGCAGATCCGCATAGGCAATCGTATTGGCATCAAGAGTGTTGAGAAAGCCGGGCGTGCCACCGCGAAACTGCACATACGGCCACCCGGTTTCGGAAACACTGGCCTGAAAAAACCCATCACGTTCGCCAAGGAATTTTGCCTCATCAGGGCCAAGTTCTCCCCCACCAGAACGGCTTTCAGAAAGAAACTTGTCATAGACTTTGGATGAGTCGAATTTCGTTTGCTCGGCCTGAACTGATGGTGTGAATGCGATCTCTGCAAATGCCAAGGGCATGATAATTCTCCTAAATTTGGCTCAATTGGTCTGATGGCTAATGCCGGAATGATCCTCCGAACGGCGACTCAAGAGCCAATTGTGAAAACGGGCTTTGTATGATGAAAGTGAGCATTTCATTGCGGGTTTCTCGCAAGGTGTACCAATCAGTACCCCTTGCCTCATTAAGTGTACCGATCAGTTACTTTAGTCAACAATTTTTTCGCAACTTTATTTGAAATCCAGCCCTTACACACCTCAATACATTGATTTTATTGAGTAACATATTCGTTCATTGCCCCAGTGCTTTTAATCTAATATGTACAGATCAGTAAGTATAATGAGAGAATCATGCGACCAAACAAACGCGATGAATTGGTACGAAAGGCATTGGATGTCTTTTATGCGAATGGGTTTCACGCCACCGGCATGGACATGCTGGTCGCCGAAACCGGTATATCGAAAACTTCGATGTACAAACATTTCCGCACCAAAGAGGACATCATACTTGCCGTATTGCGGCTTCGGGATGAGAATTTTCGAAACTGGCTATATCGCCGTGTCGAGGCTTTGGCAGATACACCAAAAGGTCAGCTGCTGGCGATCTATGACGCGTTGAAGGAGTGGTTTTCACTGCCCGAGTTTCGCGGCTGTATGTTCATCAAGGCCACCGCAGAATTTCAGGAACTGGACCACCCGATCCACGTACAATCCGCAGAACACAAACGCTTGTTGACTGATCATTTTCTAGGAATTGCCAAGGCTGCGGGTCTGCCAAAACCAGAAAGCATCACCCGCCAACTGATGATCCTAAAAGAAGGCGCGATCATCATGGCCGTGATGGGCCATAGCGAAAATCCAGCAATGGATGCAAAAGCTGCTGCCCAAGCGTTGATCGAAACGCAAAATCATCTAGAAAGCACACCATAAACCGAAACAGAGGCCCGCTCAGCAAGCGAACCTCAGCATTGTTTAAAAATCTGGTGCCCGCTGAAATCAAAAGGTCAATCGCCCAGCAAGCGCATCATCAATCGCGCTTTTCCCCAAATGCAGGCCGATTTCGTAGCGACCAAACAAAAACTCAGTATTCGCACCAGCGTTGAGGCCTTTTTGAATGTTCTCGCCTATCACAAAATCCTCGTTGAACACGGTACGGATCACCTCGTAATTTTTCTCCCAATACCGCGTTGCTTTTTCGGTTTGAGGCGCTTCTGGCACCAGCATCATGCACTTGAAAATACAAGTGTCCGGGCCGGTTGGGATGATCGTGTGAACATAGACGTGATCGGTCATGACCTGCACATAATTGCAAGGAAACACGTAATTCTGCGTCATGAAATATGGACGATACTCCCAATCTTCGCGCGCCTTATCATTCATTTCAACGACTGTGGGCAATGGAACGGAGTGGCGCACATGGGGGTATCCATCAACCCAAACACTTTGATTGTCTAGATACGCAGCGCAGGCTGTGTGCTCATGCGCACCACAGAAATGATAGGATTCCTGAAAGCCTTCAAGCGCCAGATGCCAATTCATTTTCCGGTCAAGCGACCACTCGCGAAAAACTGTGTGCCCTTCTAACCCAAGGGATGAGAATTGCTCCGCCATCGGTGCGATCCACGCATCAAAATCGACATCTTCCTCACTGACCGATGGGCGGACCCAGATCAGCCCAAAACGCTCAAACACAGGAAGTTCGACCAGACCAAGCTCACTTTTGTTGATGTCCCCAAAGCCCGCAGCCTGCGGCAGCCCCCGCAAGTTACCATTCAAATCATAGGTCCACTTGTGATAGGGGCAGGAAAATGTCTTTGACTTTCCACAGGGTTCATTTGCCAGCCGTGCGCCACGATGACGACAAACATTCATAAATGCTTTGATTTGGCCGTCGTTGTTCCGTGTTACCAGAATAGGAATGCCCGTATCGTCATTGGTAAAATAGGATCCGGGCTCTGCAAGCTGGTTACTATGCCCCATAATGATCGGAAATTTACGAAACAGGGTATCAACTTCTTGTTTCAACACTTCGGGATCGGTGTAGGTAGTCACTGGATTCCGCATCAGCGCGGGCTTCATATCAGTGCTACCCGCTTCACAATGCTTTAAAATGGTCTCGATAATTTGGGTTTCTTCAGCGCTAATTGTCATGGTCTTCTAACTCCATAAAACGAAGGTTTTGGCGCGACAGATTGGCTGGATTCTGATAGCAATCAAATCACGTCTCTTGATTTTCTGATACGAGTGGTCTGCATGGAAAATGCCGAAAATATACAAGCCGGACGCGCAGCTGCGAAACGCAAACGAGAGCCAACGCAACGGCTCAAGGGGTCTCCACTTAACGAGGCCGATTGGGTTGATGCCGCAACTGATATTCTTGTTGACGAGGATGTTCGTGGTATCCGAATAGAGGCGCTTTGCGCGAAACTTGGTGTTACCAAAGGGAGTTTCTACTGGCATTTTGCGGGGCGCGCGGGCCTGCTGGCCGCCATGCTGCAAAATTGGCGCAACCGCATGACAACAAACGTCATTGACCGCCTTGGCGCACAAAGTGGCGAGCCGTCCATCCGGTTGCGGGCTTTGCTCGCATTGCCGCGCCGCACCAGATCGCCTGCATTTGCCCGAATTGAACAATCGATACGCGATTGGAGCCGCCGCGATACTAAGGCTCTCGAAGCAGTGAGCGAAGTGGACAATATTCGCCTTAACTATATTGCAGAGATTTTCGAAAAACACGGGTTTGAACCCGCGGTTGCCCAGCGCCGCGCCTACATCGCGTATACAATGTTGATGGGGGATTCCATTCTGCGCAACACAATTGATCTGGATAACTTGGATGAGTTCCTTGATGATATCCTCGGCCTGTTGCTCAAAGCTGACAGTCCATTGTGAAAGGCAACGCTTCACGTAACGATCCCGTCATCAGACGCGGCATTTAGATATCGGCTGCCTTTGGATTGCGCCAATACTGCCTGTTGATACTCCTGCGAAAGTAGCGCGACAGCTTGCGCAATTGTCTCCCGTTTGCTGACTGCGCCAACGCCTTGGCCCGCGCTCCAGACATGTTTCCACCCTTTCGGGGCTTTATGCATGTCACCCGAAAAATCAATCTTCGCTGTCGTTTTTAAGTCTTCCAACTGAATGCCTGCGGCCTCCACGCTGGCTCTCATCCAATTGCCAAGCGCGCCTGTGATTGCACGTGATGCGACCAGGTCTTCCATGTGGCTTTCTAAAACCATATTCCGGTATGCATCTGAAATTATGGTTTCTTCTGTCGCTAAAAAACGGGTTCCCAAATAGGCAAAGTCTGCCCCGAGGTTTTCCACTGCTCGGATGGCCTGCCCGGAGCTAATACCCCCACCCACTATCAACGGCCCATCAAAGAAACTGCGGACTTCATCAATAAAGGGCAGCATCGCGAATTCACCAGTATGCCCACCAGCACCGGCACAGACCAACACCAGCCCATCCGCGCCCTTGTTCACCGCTTTGCGTGCAAATGTGGGCGAAATTACATCCGCAAAAACCAGCCCGCCGTATTGGTGAACCGTCTCAGTTACGCGATGTGGGCCGCCCAAGGCCGTGATGACGATATCTGGCTGGAACTCTTCAACAAGCGCCAATTCAGCCTCAAATCGACCATAGCTTGTATGGGTGATCATGTTGAACGCCCACGGCCCATATTCCGGCCCACAGTCCTTGGTAATTTGCGTCAACCATAGGCGTAAATCATCAATCGTGCGTGCATTCGGGCCGGGAAACGACCCCATAATTCCGGCCTTGCGCGCCGCCATGACCATCTCCGGTCCAGAAACTAGAAACATCGGGGCAGCAATCGCAGGCAGCACCATCCCCGATTTTATTTCGTCCAGTTTTCTATGCATGGTTGGCCTCATATTAATTCTGCTCTCCGCATGATCATGACCCAGCAGAAGATGCTTGCAGCGCTAGGCGGTCAATTTTTCCGGCCGGAGTTAGAGGCATTTCATCCAGAATATTGATTTGCCCAGGTAGTTTATAGGCGATCAGGTGATCACGACAAAATGCGCTAATCGCTTCTACGTCAGCGGCATGTCTAAGCGTGATAAACGCAATCGGCACTTCACCTGACCGCGCATGTTCACGCCCGATAACACATGCACTCGACACAGACGGATGCGTCAGCAAAAGCTCCTCAATTTCACGCGGAAATACGTTGAATCCACTTACAAAGATCACGTTTTTCTTGCGGTCAGTGATTGTCAGGAAACCCTCGACATCCATCTCACCGATATCTCCGGTATAGACAAATCCATGCCTTAACGAGAGTTTGCTCTCCTCGGGATTACAGGCATATCCAGACATCATATGCGGCCCTTTGACCCTAATTTCGCCCGCCAAGCCACGTTCCAGAACGACCGTTCCGGTCTCCAAATCCACAATCTCCACCACCGTATCAGGCGCAGGTTTACCCGCCGATCCAGGTTTCACGCCTTCAGCCTCAGTATTGATGGAGATGGGAGCGATTTCGGTCATCCCATACCCTTCGTAAATCTTTAGGCCCGTGGCTTCCTGCCAGCGCCGGTGAACATCCAACGGAAAAGGGGCTCCTCCGCCGGGGCAAATACGCAAGTTGGGGAATACCGCGGTTTGAAATTTCTCCGATGCCATAACAGCTTGATAAATCGCCGGCGGGCCACCACCAAATATGGTCACCTTCTCATCCACCAACATTTCCACGATCAAATCAGGTTGAAAGCGATCGGGGATCACGATCGTACCTGCGCGAATAATCGGGTTCGTTAGACCCATCAAAAAGCCATATATGTGGGTGAACGGCGCGACAGGCAGCCAAACCTCACCGGGTTGAGTGCGCCACCCCCAATCGCCACGTTCCATGGTGGCAACGATTGCTGCATTGCTATGCGGAACTTGCTTGGGCAGCCCCGTTGTACCGCCAGAAAATAGAATGGCGGCGATGTCCTTACCGTCACCTAAATCACACAGGCTTTCCAAATCCACTGGCTGATCCAGTTCACCTATCAACGCATCGGTCAATATACGGGTTTTACCCGACTCAAGGGTACGATCAGAAATTGTAATCGCCGCATCCAATTTGGTGAGGAGCTTTTTGATGGTCGCTTCTGGATGGCCGTAATTGATCAGGGCAGGTTTGCCACCAGCATAGAGAATGGCAAAATAGGCAATCAAGAATGCTTTGGAATTTGGTAGGATCAGCGCAACGGGCTTACCGTTAACCGTGGGGCGCAACTCTCGGGCTAGCGTCTGAATGGCCCCAGCTGCTTGACGGTATGTTAGTGCCCCACTTTGGCTTTTACAAAAGACAGTATCGGGCGACTTTTGAACTGCGGCCGTAAATGCCTGAGCGACAGTTTGGGCACCAATCCTCCAATCTTCTTGGGCTTCATGCTTTGTCAATTTGTCATCTCGTCTTTAGCTGGCATCAAAGGGTCTGCAATCAATACTATAAAGTACTGTTTTTGCAACCATGCCATTTTACCCCAAATTCTTAGGTCGGGTTTGCAACAATATCTGAATCGTTTGATATCGACGATGCATGCGGGCCTCGCCTTTACGGTAGGCAAAGCATAGCCCCCGACCCTGCCATCAATATTTGTGTATTTGTTGAGACCGCTACGCGCCCGTTCGAGGCTGACTTTCGCCTCGAACTAGAACGCCGACAATCACAGCTGGCACCAGACCTGCCCGCGCAAAGCACATCTTATGCAATTCTCAAGCTCATGCCTCGATGCTGGGAAACTACGTAACCCGCTTTTTCAGAAAACCGTTCACTAGCTCTGAAAGCAATACCAACGCGATCACCGCCAATGTCACAGTCGCTGCCTTTTCGTATTGAAACGAGCGAACATAGGTCTGGATATACAGGCCTATCCCCCCTGCCCCAACCACACCTAAAACAAGGCTTTCACGCAGGTTTAATTCAAACCGGAAAACAGTGTCACGCAAAATGACTGGTGCCATTTGCGGCCAGATCCCATAGCGCAATTTTTGCAACCCGCTGGCCCCCGCACTCTCAAGCGCGGCGACAGGCCCCGCAGCCACGTTATCAATTGCCTCGGCATAAAATTTCGCAAGCATCCCCGTGGCGTGAAACGTGATTGCCAAAATACCCGGCAAGGGCCCCAAGCCTACAGCACCCACCATCAGCATCGCCACAAGGATCAGCGGAATGGCCCGGATAAACGCCAGAAATGCCCGCATGGGGCGCCAAACGGCAGGCCGCATCAATGTTTCAGATGCCAATACGCCAAATACCGCAGACAAAATCACCGCAAACAACGTGCCTAGGATCGCAATGCGCAGCGTTTCCGCCAACCCTTGTGCCATCTCACGCCAGATTGAGAAATCAGGCGGCACCATTCTACTCAAAAACGCCCACAACCGGGGACCGGCCGCTGACAGTTTGTCCAGCTCAACCCCGCTTGTTAGCCCCGCCCAAAGGATCGCAACAACCAAGCCCCCCCAGATCGCGGTGCGTTGCATCAGCCAACCACCCGCAGGCCACGCTGCTCGGGTTTTTGCCCGTGATATAGCTCATCCAACGCGGCGCGCGACACCACAGCAGAGGGATGATCAAACAAAATCCGTCCATCCCGCAGCCCGACAACACGGTCCGCATACTTCTGTGATAACTCAGGTTGATGCGAGGCAAAGATAACCGCAATGCCGCGCTTGCGCGCTTCGCCGGTAATCAACTCCAACGCTTTTTCGGCATGGGCCGGATCCAGACTGCTAACCGGTTCATCCGCCAAAATCAGCTGTGGTTCCTGCGCCAGACAACGCGCAATGGCAACGCGCTGACGTTGACCACCTGACAGTTGATCGGCCCGACGATCGGCCATATCCGCCAATTCAGTATCGCGCAGAACCGAGCCAACGATCGCATGATCTCGGTCACTGAACCGACCCCAAAGCGAGGACCAAAGCCCCGTGCGTCCCAAGCGCCCATTCATCACATTCTGATATACGCTTTGACGATCAACCAACGCAAAATCCTGAAAGATAAACCCTGTATCAGCCCGCGTTTGCCGCTTTGGTGCCTGCCCCGCGCTCAACTTTAGGTCAAGAACCGTCGCCGCGCCGTTCCAATCGCGCAAGCGCCCATCAAGTAATGCAAGTAGCGTAGACTTACCCGCGCCGGACGGCCCGATCAGGGCTAGGGTTTCACCTGCCTCAACCGTCAAATTGATCTGTGACAGGGCCGCAACACTGCCAAACCGGTGTCCTACTTCAGAAAGCGATAATGCCTGTGTCATTTCAAAAACCCATACCGTTTTGCTGTTTCCCGCACCCCGTCGTAATCAGATACATTGGCAGTGACATAACCATCAGGGCCATACAGATACCCCAACAGATGCTGATTTTCCGGCGTATTCAAACTTAACATTGCCGCGACAAAACGGGCCTGAACATCCGCGTCCAACCCACTGCGTGCAATCACAACGTGGCTGGGAATCTGTTCAGATTCCGCAATCCACGTCACTTCAGATTGCTGTGCTGGGGTCAAAAGCAAATCGGCGTATTGGCTGGCGCCCGCAGCATCAACCAAACCCGATGCCATCGCCTGCATTGCCTGCTGATACCCGCCCGCAAAGAATTTATTACCAAAAAACCGGTCTGCCTGATCCACAGATGCAACCAGCCCGTCCTGCACAAACAAATCCATCGGATACAGATAGCCAGACTCTGAAATCGGATCGGCAAACGCAATGTCGCGCCCCTTGAGGTCAGCCAGAGTTTTGATGCCACTGTCTCGGCGTACAAAAATGCGTCCCGAATAACTTGGCGCGCCGCGATACACCTCAGATAACAACGGCACCGCCCCGATTTCCGCCTCAGCCAGCACAAAGGGCAAAGCCCCCATAAAGGAAATATCGGCATCCCCATTGCGCAACGCCTCAACAGCGGCGGCATGATCAAAGGTCACAAACCCGCTGACCGGCACACCAATCGCCTCTGACAACCATGTCGAAATCGCCTGAATATCGCCCAGCAATTTGTCGGGGTTTTCCTGCGGAATAAACGCAAGCCTCAGCCCCTCCTCAGACGCCCGCCCCATCGCAGGCAGGCACAGACTGACGGCAGCACTTGTCAGAAAACTACGTCGTGACAACATCAGAACATCCTCGCATCAAATTCAGCCTGCATTCTCTGAAAGCTATCCCAATAGGTTTGGGCGCGATCCCAATCGCCACTCTCAACCGCATCCCCAACGGCTCGCAGCGTTTCCGCCATCCGGTACACCTCCGGGCGTGCCGCAAGGTTGGTCATTGTCCCCGCATCCGCCGCCAAATCGGGCGCGACCGTATCCACCAAAATCGCGATATTTACGGCATCACGCGCCGGTAGCAGAGTGTTCAGCGTCGAGGCAAAGGTCGTCAGCTCATCAAAGGCCAGCCGAAACGCGCTCTCCTTGCCCTCAAACACATGATACGGCTCCACCCCGTCCCCCACAGCCTCTAGGTAGGCCGTCAAATCAGCACGTTGTTCGGCATCCAGTTCCAGCGATTTACTGTCATTGAACCACGTCACCACACTGGCCAATGTCGGCAATGATCCATCGTGCATGTAGGGTGCGCTGAAATTGATATTGCGCAGGGTCGGCGTCTCAAACGATGTGGGCGTGCCCCCTTCAAACGCGGGCTCGGCAGTTCCGATGTCATAGGTTTGGCCATCGCGAAAATTGCGATCCGGCGTATGACAACTCGCACAAGCAAGCCCATTCAGCCCATCAAACGGCGTATTGAACAACACCTCACCACGCATCGCGGATTCTGAGGCGATATCCGTTAACACGCCAGTCCGGTCAATCTGTGGGTTGGGTAGAAAATCAAACGCCCGCATATAGGCAACCAAGGCGTCCAATTGAAACGGGCTTGGCTCTTTCCCAGCAAATTCCGTCACAATCACATTGCGCGTAAAGCGCCGCAGGCTGGCTTCGCGCCCATCCCGACCATATGGCCCGGTAAAGCGGATACCGCGCAGCGAAGGCGTATCCAGATGATCATCCGTACGGTCATTGAACAACGGGTTAAAGAACGCACCGTCAACATCCATCCCGCCAGCCCGATGGCTCAAACCCGGAATGAAAAAGTCGCGGTTTACATCAGACCTGTTGTGACAGGTCGAGCAGGCAAATCCCAAGTCTCGCGCAGGCCCGCCAAAAATCTGTGGGCTGTCAAACAGCATATCACCATAGGCGACCAGTGGCAGATCAACTTCGTCAATACCCGCCTCCTCAAATTGCAGGATCAACCGTGGTAACTCTGCTTGATGCGCAATGTTGGATCCCGGTGGCAGGCTTGCCGGCAGGTCTACAACACGTCCATCCAAAATAGCAGCTTCAGGAATCGGGCTTAACGTGCGGCGCTCTGCAAACTCGGCAGGGGCATAATTGACAGTTAGATAGGTTTCAATGGTCGCCCGCGCCGCTGCAAAACGCTCTGCGTCCGCCTCCAATGCGCCGGTGCCCAATACGCCTTTGGTCCCCACCGCTGAATTCAGCACCAACCAAGCGCGACCCAATGTGCGATACCCAGCAGGATCTGCGGCCTTGATACCATCCTCAAACGCACGAAACTGCGCTTGTGCGCGGGCCACGTTTCCCGCGGCCTCCGCGGTTCCCAATGTTGCCGCCGCAGCCGCAAGACCATCCAATGTCTTTTGATAGATCACCGTTGTAGCCGCCGCAAAAACTGTCTGGCGGTTGCCACTAGTCAATGCCGCGCGCACCGCTGTCTGCTGTGATGGTGTCAAACGCGAAAGAGCAGACTGCGCAACAGAGGCCCCAGCAACAGGTGCTTCCCAGCTTTCCTCGATTTTGGACCAAGGCACAGGCGTCAAATTCCCCAGAAATACCGTCAACCGGTAAGCCGCCGCCGCAGGAGCCCACGGGGCCTGCTCAATCGCTGTGGCCCCAGCCATGGCCGGTACAAGCGTCATCGCCAGTACTGTCAGAAAACGGTTCATATTCGCCCCACGTCAAATTCTTAGCCTAGTCTAAGTTTATTAGGTGACGCTATCATATTGTCAAGCGCTATCACGTCGGGCATATTGGCATTCCACTCAGCTAGCCAAAATGTGATCAATTTACGATGAAAAAAGCCATGGAAGACCATTCCAACCGCTCAGTAGATGATCAGGCAACCGGATTCGAATCCGTGCGAATCGCGCATCAAAGCGAGGTTGTTGAGGATTACGTCGAATTGATCGCGGAACTCATCCACATTAACGGCGAGGCGAGGCCCGTAGATATTGCGACACGTCTTGGCGTCGCACAGCCCACGGTTAGCAAAAACCTTCTCCGGTTAAAGCGAGAGGGTTTGGTCACTCACGAACCTTATCGCGCGGTCTTTCTTACAGATTCTGGCCGGATTCTGGCAGATGCATGCCGCAAAAGACATCGCATTGTGGTGTCATTCCTGCGTGCATTGGGCGTGCCAGAAGACGTGGCCGAGCATGACGCAGAGGGGATTGAACATCACGTGAGTGAAGAAACCTTGCGCGCATTCTCTGATTTTATTGTCGAGGCCAATCAAAAATAGACCGCTGATTACAGCAACAGGCCAATCAAATTTGAAATCACCCCCCCACATGGCTCACCGGGCTGCGCCCCCCAATTGAGCTAGCAAAATTCCGCCCTCTCTATCCTCAATAAAACCACCACAATCGCCGTAAAAGCGACCAAACAATCGCATCCACGCCGACAGCCGCAGAATAAACACCTGCTACGCGTCTCAAAATCAGCAGAAACATCTGCCAATTACCTGCAATTTGGGCGCATCCTTCCTGCGATATCCGCGATAGTGCACACCTGAACAAAAGGAATGATGGCATGCTAAAGAACGACCAACTTGACCAATGGGACCGCGAGAATTTTTTCCACCCCTCAACCCATTTGGCTCAACATGCGCGCGGCGAAAGCCCGAACAGAGTCATCAAAACCGCCAGCGGTGTGTACATCGAAGACCGCGATGGCACCAAACTATTGGATGCTTTTGCAGGGCTATATTGTGTAAACGTCGGCTATGGCCGCCAAGAAATCGCCGAGGCAATTGGCAAACAGGCCAAAGAACTCGCCTATTACCATTCCTATGTTGGTCACGGCACAGAGGCCTCGATCACCCTGTCCAAAATGATCCTCGACCGCGCACCCGCGAATATGTCCAAAGTATACTTTGGTCTGGGCGGATCAGACGCCAATGAAACCAACGTCAAACTAATTTGGTATTATAACAATATCTTAGGACGCCCCGAAAAGAAAAAAATCATCTCGCGCTGGCGTGGTTATCATGGCTCAGGCCTTGTCACAGGTTCCCTCACCGGCTTGGAGTTGTTTCACAAAAAATTCGATCTGCCCTTTGCTCAGGTGCTCCACACCGAGGCCCCTTATTACTACCGTCGTGACAACCTCGATCACACCGAGGCGCAGTTCGTGGCCCATTGCGTGTCTGAACTAGAGGCGATGATTGAGCGCGAAGGGGCCGACACCATCGCCGCCTTTATCGGAGAGCCAGTGCTGGGCACCGGAGGCATTGTTCCTCCTCCCGCCGGATACTGGGCCGCCATTCAGGCCGTGTTGAAAAAGCACGACATTCTGCTGGTCGCGGACGAGGTCGTAACCGGATTTGGCCGTTTGGGCACCATGTTCGGATCGGATCATTATGGGTTTGAGGCTGACATCATTACCATCGCCAAGGGCCTGACCTCCGCCTACGCCCCTCTTTCCGGCTCCATCATCAGCGACAAAGTTTGGAAAGTCCTTGAGCAGGGCACAGATGAGAACGGTCCGATTGGCCATGGTTGGACCTATTCTGCCCATCCCATCGGTGCCGCCGCCGGCGTCGCAAATCTGAAATTGATTGACCAACTCGATCTGGTAACCAATGCGGGCCAAATGGGTGCCTACCTCAACACAAGCATGGCAGAGGCCCTCGCAGATCACCCCCATGTCGGTGATATCCGCGGCGAAGGGATGCTCTGCGCCATCGAGTTTGTAGAAGATAAGGACAGTCGCACGTTCTTTGATCCCGCAACCAAAATTGGCCCTCAGGTCTCCGCCACGCTCCTTGCACAGGACAAGGTGATTGCCCGCGCAATGCCACAGGGCGATATCTTGGGGTTCGCCCCGCCGTTTTGCCTATCCCGCCAAGAGGCAGACACCGTCGTCGCGGCCACCGTTCGCGCTGTTAAAACCGTCTTGGGCTAAATCTTTTGTCCGTGTTGGGGGTGGCTTCGCCTCCAACACGGCATTCCAATCATGCATTATCCCGCATACATCCCATCATTACGGCGTATCATTACAAAAACTCATCGACACATAACCACTATAAATTTTATAAATTCTGCCGAACAGATTACTGTGAACCCATACCCGGCCCCACAGGATGATCGACATGGACAGGCACGTTTTTCACGCCACCTTCAACCAAACTGGCGCTGTCATTTTACCCGTTATTCATGTGCTGGACACCGCTCAGGCAGAGCGGAACATTCAAACGGCATTGGATGGCGGTTGCCCGGGTGTGTTTCTGATCAATCACGATTTTGAAAAAGAGAAACTCCTCCCCATCATTCGCGATGTCCGCAAAACTTTTCCCGACCTTTGGATCGGGGTGAATTTTCTCGCCGTAACTGGTGAATTCGCCTTTCCAATATTGGGTCAATTGCAGGCACAGGGCACATCTGTTGATGGATATTGGGCCGATGACGCCTGTATTGACGAACGTCGCGATGCCTCTGATCAACCCCAAGCAGCCGCCATAACTGCCGCGCGCCAAGCGAGCGGATGGCAGGGGTTGTATATCGGCGGCACCGCCTTCAAAAAACAGCGTGATGTTGACCCCGCACATTACGCCCGCTCGGCAGAAATCGCCTGCAATCACATGGATGTCGTCGTGACCTCAGGGGTGGCGACAGGCCACGCCGCCGACCTGACCAAAATCAAGACCTTCCGCGCCCATTGCGGCGAGACAGCCCTAGGTCTCGCATCTGGGATCACGCCGGAAAACGCGGAGCAATACAAAGACGACGTTGATCTTTTCATGGTCGCCACTGGCATCAATTTCGACGGGGATTTCTACAACATTGATCCCGACCGCCTCCGTAAACTCATGCAAATCACCCAAAATCAGGAGAGTTCTAACCATGACATATGACAAGGGCCCCAGAGACGATCGCTGGTATTTTTCGATTATGGCGCCAAACACAAAGGGCGACAAATTCGCATGGCTAGACCCGACGTCGATTTACATCAACGGGCGCGCCTATCAGGATCTGCTGGATGATCTATGTGCCGATATCGACGCTGATGAGGTTGACGTTGTCGCCGGATTGGACGCCATGGGCTTTGTTCTTGCAGCGGGCATTGCCGCGCGTATCGGCAAGGGGTTCTTGCCCATTCGCAAGGCCGGAAAGCTATGCGTTGACACCGATAGCTCTGTGATGACCAACTATTCAGGCAAAACCCAAAGCATGGAAATGCGCCTGCCTGCCTATGCGCCGGGAACACGGGTTCTGCTGGTGGATCAATGGGTCGAAACCGGTGGCACGATGCATGGCGCGGTGCAGTTGGTCGAGCAACAAAAAGGGATCGTTGCCGGGATGGTGGCCGTTGTCATGGAAGACAATGAAAACACCGCCGAATACCGCAAGAAATACAAATGCGTGACCGCCATTCAGCCAAATACCGAATGGCAACGTCAGGCCAATAACCAATATCTCGAAAGCTTTAAGAGCTATAAACCCGAGATGGCCTTTCCGACCTGAAACACGTTGGGGCAAACCTGATCCACAGGTTTCGCGGCGAAACCCTAGGCCTGATCTACAGGTTTCGCCGCGAAACCCCATGACAGTGACATGATATGACACAGCGCCCCGCCCCAGCCCCAAAATAGGGGGAGGTGGGACGCTGCTTTCTCAAATCGGGAAAACTCTGTCATTCTGAACGCATATGAATAATCATGCCCCATATCGAATCTTTATGGTGGCCTATGCGAACCGTTAATCTTCCTACCGACCTGCTGCGAACCTTTGTCACCGTGATCGAGGTCGAAAGCTTCACCCGTGCCGCGGAACTGTTGGGGCGCACACAACCTGCTGTCAGCCTGCAAATACAGCGGCTTGAACAATTGGTCGGACAAACTCTGATCTTGCGTGAAGGCAAAGAAACACTGCTGACCGAGCGGGGTGAATCTCTTGTGGCCCACGCCCGCCAGATTCTACGGCTTAACGATCTTGCTGTGGCGGGGTTTGATCGGCACAACACCGAAACCACGTTGCGTATCGGCTTGCCTGTCGACTATGCAGTCACGTTGCTACAGGCCAACATCACCACCCTGATCAAAGAGAACCCCCAGTTAACAATAGAAATTCGCTGTGATCTGTCCAAAAATTTGATCGCCTCCCTGCGCAAGAACGAAATTGATATCGCCGTGGCGCTGTTTGACGGGGATGATCAGCAATTTCTGTTTCGCCACTGGCTGGAAAACCCAACATGGGTTGGGGCCGAGGATTTGGATCTGACCAAAGATGCCGCCATTCCGCTGATCGTTCATCCCTATGGCTGCGTTTACCGGGATCGCATGACGGCCGCCCTGAAATCATCCGGGGCCTCTTGGCGCGTGGCCTATTCCAGCCCCGGAATTGGCGGCGTTCAGCAGGCGGTTCAAGACGGTCTGGGTCTCACCTGCCTGACCGGCCCCACCATCCAACCGGGCATGCGGTTCTTCACCTCTGCCGACGGTTTGCCCGCCTTGCCGCCCCTGCATATCGGCCTGTTTGCCCGTCAGGCCCAACTGAGCGCGACCCATTACAAAGTGGTCGATAGCATCGTGCAGGTGTTGGAAGAGAATTGCACCAACGCGAAAACTCTGCATAAGCAATCGTTATGATATCATATAAACGATAAATTTCCATTTGTTGACTTGGTGAAATAGCATTCTTTTAGGAAAATCATAGCACGCCATTTGCCTGCCGTTGATTTAACAAAGCGCGCCCGAAATATCGAACGGTAGTGCCGCATCTGGGAGAGATATAGATGACGAAGCCATCAACAAGAAACCCGATACTGAATCCATCACGGCGCGCGTTACTGCGCATGGGGGGCGGCATCGCCCTATCAGCGCCTTTTGTCAGCCGTGCATGGGCTGCGACAACCGAGATTAACATGCTGGCATGGTACGGCCATGGCGAGCCGGATATGGTTGCCGATTTTGAGGCCGCAAATAACGTAAAATTCGTCCCGAAATATTACGCGGGCGGCGACAATATGCTGGCCCTTATCGCGCAATCTCCTCCCGGCACCTATGATATCATTCTGTCAGATGCCGAATTTGTTCAGCAGCTTAATCTTGCGGGCTATATCGAAGAACTAAACCCGGCAGATTATCCCTTTGATGATATGCTGCACGCCGATTTCCAGCAATTCCCCGGCCACTGGGCTGATGGCAAGCTGCACTCTTTGATCCTGCGTGGCGGGCATTTGGGTGTTTCCTACAATAAAAACGCGATCTCCGCTGAAGAGGCCGCAAGCTATTCCTGTTTCTGGAAGCCCGAAGTCAAAGGCAAAGTCGGCCATTTCGATTGGCACCTGCCCAGCCTTGGCATGATGAGCCTGTATAATGGCAACGGCGCCAACCTGTGGGATATTGACGATGCCGCATGGGGCGATGTGCAGGAAACCACAATGGGGCTGCGCCAACAGGTCGGCGGTTTCTTTGATTATGGCGGCACGTTTAATTCGTTGAAAAACGGTGAAATGTTGGCGATGTGTGGCATTGGTGACTGGATCACTGGTGTTCTGGAAAAAGACGGCGCGCCCGTCGGATCGGTCATCCCTAAAGAGGGTGGCATTCAATTCACCGAAAGCTATTGCATCGGCAAAGACAGCGAAAAGGCCGATATCGTAAAAGCATTCATGCAGCATATGCTGTCCCCGGCGGGCCAAGTGAAATCCGCGCAAATGGGTGCCTATCCCGGGTTCTGTGTTACCAAAGGTGGTCGTGCCGCCCTGATCGAACAAGACCCGAAAGAGGCCGCGCGCAGCCATCAGATGGAAGGCATGTCAAATGACCCCATCGCGCTGATCAACGAAGGTCGCATCCATTATCGCGATATTCCCAAGCAGCAATCCCTAGAAGACTGGAATGATTTCTGGTCAGAATACAAGAACGCCTAAGCACCGGTTCTGCCAAAATACCACCTCGGATCGTGGGCCTAAATGCGCCCACGATCCAAGCGACAGGACACTTTATGCCGCTCCCAAACCGCCCGAAAACCACCTTCAGCGCCTATGCGATGACATGGCGTTTGCCGATCATCGTCTGGCAGTTGATATTCTTTGTCGGCCCCGTCGTCTTCATGGTCGCGATGTCGTTCTTTTTGGTCAAAAACTACCGCATGACCGAAGCATTCGAATTCGTGAACTGGTCAAAGATGATGTCCAAAGGCTATTTCTGGGACAGCTATTGGCACACAATTTGGATAGCGACATTGGCGACGGTCTGCGCCATGTGCCTTGCCTTTCCTGCCGCCTTTGCATTGGCCTTCAAGGCCAGTGATAACACCCGCAGATGGGCGATTTTTCTGCTGATCATTCCCTTTTTCACCAGCTATCTGGTCCGCACGTTTTCGTGGTTTGTGATCCTATCGGAAAGCGGCGTCGTGAATGCGATGCTGGGCTACATCGGCCTTGGTCCCTATACGATGTTGAACACGACCTTTGGCACCTTGGTTGGGTATCTGACCCTGACGTTGCCGTTAGTTGTGATCCTGCAAACTGTCTCCATGGCCAATATCGACAAAACCCTGATCGAGGCCGCGCGCAATCTGGGCTGTAAACCCGCAGCCACCCTGTGGCGTGTCATCATTCCCCTGTCTAAATCCGGGCTGATTATTGCGGCAGTGTTTTGTTTCATCCTGTCTTTTGGTGACTTTGTGGCCCCCTTTTATTTGGGCGGCTCCCAAGAGCCGACGCTCCCGATCCTTATTCTTGATACCACAAAATCTGGGCAACAATGGCCCCGTGCGGCGGTGGTCGCGGTGATAATGATGGCAACACTCTTTACCATCGCCTTCACCGCCATCGCGCTCGCCTACAGAAAAAGGGCCAGCAAATGAGCAGCAACCGCACCCAAAATATTCTCCTGCCGATCTATGTTGGTCTGATCTTTGCCTTTGTCTTTGCGCCGATCATTTTCAGCATCATCTTTTCGTTCAATTCCCAACGGTTTCCGACGATCCCCTTGGGCAGCTTCACAACCGAATGGTATGTTAAAATCCTCAACGATCCCGATGTCTGGGAGGCCGCGCTGAACAGCCTGATTGTGTCGGTATCCACCGCCTTCATCGCCACATTCCTGGGGTTCTGTACGGCCTATTCCGACTATCGCTACAACTTCCGTTTCAAAGGCCCCTATCTGGCCCTGATCCTGCTACCGCCAACCATCCCCCTGATCATCATGGCGCTGGCGATGCTGGCGTGGCTATCCAAGATCGGTGTGTCGGGGCAACTATGGTCGATTGTCATTGCTCACAGCGTGCTAACGGCACCCTTTGCGATGGCGATCATCCGGTTGCGGTTGCATCAGATGGATCCCGATCTGGAATCCGCCTCGTGGAATTTGGGCGGCACCGAATGGGGCACGATGCGGCATGTAATCGTTCCTTTTTGCAAGCCTGCGATCGTGTCGGCCCTATGCCTGACGGCAGCGGTGTCATTCGATGAATTTGCCGTGTCGTGGTTTGTCTCCGGTCTGAACAAAACCTTGCCCGTGCTTATTCTGGAAATCGTGCAGGGCAATATTGACCCGCAGGTCAACGCCATCGGCACATTCGTCTTTTTGACCTCGATGACATTGGTGATCGTGGCTCAACTCTTCTTCCTCAGTCGCCAAACAAAGAGCAGTATTTGACATGACAGAAAAACTTGTTGTTTTTGACGGCGTCGAAAAACGCTTTGGTGATTTTACCGCGGTCAAGAAAATGAACCTTGAGATCGGCAGCGGAGAATTCGTCGCCATTATGGGCCCGTCGGGCTGTGGCAAGACCACCACCTTGCGGATGCTCGCCGGACTAGAAGCACCCAGTGCAGGCGAAATCCGTCAGAACGGGCGGGTGATGAATGATGTCAAACCGCACGAGCGTGACACGCCGCTTGTCTGGCAATCTCTGGCCTTGTTTCCGTTTCTGACGGCGCGCGAAAACGTCGAATTCGGGTTGAAAATGCGCGGCGTCGGGGCCGCAGAGCGTAAGAAAAGCGCGCTTGAGTGGTTGGAAAAACTGGGTATCGGTGAATTCGCAGATCGCGACATCAGCACATTATCAGGGGGGCAAAAACAGCGCGTCGCCCTAGCCCGCTCCTTGGTGATGAAGCCCGAGATCTTATTGCTGGACGAGCCATTATCGGCACTGGATGCCCACCTTGTGATCCGCATGCAGGCCGTGTTGACCCAATTGCAACGCGAGTTGGGCATCACCTTTGTCTATGTCACCCATTCTCAGTCCGAGGCCTTTGCCATGGCGGATCGGGTTGTCATTATGTCCAACGGTGAGATCGCCCAAGTCGGCAAGCCCAAAGACATCTACCGCGCCCCCGCAAATCGGTTTGTCGCTGAATTTGTTGGGCGTAACAACATCCTGACGGGCACCATCACCACCCTAGCTGATGACGCGGCCACCCTGTCCACACCTCAGGGCGAATTTTTGCTGGATACATCGGCCACAACACTTCGCCAAGGAGAGGAGGTCAGCTTTGTTATCTCTGCCGATCTGGTGCACATATCGCTCGAAGCGCCCAAGGCCGAGAACCGCGTGCAATGCACGTTGATCTCTGAGGAATTCGTCGGGTCAATGGTGACGCTGTTTCTAGAAAGCAGTGACGGACATGAGTTCAAAGTCCAGATGCAGGAACGCGAATTGTCAAAATTTGACCTGCGAAATGATGCCCAAATCTGGCTAAGCTGGGACACCAATAGCGCCCATATTCTGGACCAAGAATAACATGATACGCAATCCCATTCCCTGGCCCAATGGTGCCAAATGCGCCGTGGCGATCACCTTTGATATGGACGCGGATAGCCTGATCCATATCTCCCGGCCACAGGATGCGCATGATCGGCTGTATCCGATCTCGATGGGGCGTTATGGCCCCCAAGTGGCCCTGCCCCGCATTCTGGATACCTATCGGCGGCTGGGGTTAAAGCAGTCGTTTTTCATCCCCGGTTGGTGTCTTGAGCAATATCCGGACACAGCAGAGGCGATCCTAAAGGATGGTCATGAAATCGGCCACCACGGATATCTGCACGAAGACCCCATTGCGACACGTGGCGAACAACGCGAATGGTTCGAGCGCACGCTTGATGTCCATAAACGCATCTGTGGCAAGCACCCCGCAGGCTACCGCGCTCCGGTTTATAACATCACGGGCGAAGTGGTGGATTTGCTGGTTGAACATGGGATGCGTTATGACAGTTCGATGATGGCTGATGACATTCCCTATGCGCTTAAAACGCCCAAGGGAGGCCTATATGAAATGCCGGTGCATTGGGGCACAGACGATTGGCCGCCCTTTGCCCATTATGAGGAAATCGGTTATATGATGCCCGTCAAATCCCCTTCCGAAGGGTTGGCTGGGTTCTGGGAAGAGTTTGAGGCTCAATATGCGGCGGGCGGATTTTTCATGTTGATCCTGCACCCGTTCCTAACCGGACGGTTGGCACGCTGGGCCCAAGTCGAGGCATGGCTGACCCAAACATTGGAACACCGCGACGTTTGGTTTGCATCGCTCAGCGAAATTGCCGATCACATGGATGAGTTGCAAAAGACGGGTGCTTGGCATCCCACTGTTGAAGAGCTGCCCTATTATGGCGCACCTGTAATTTGAAAAGGCGAACCACGATGATGACGGAAAATGACACGCGGTTGCTAAGGATTGCCTATGACGAGGCCAAGGCCGGCTATGATGAGGGTGGATGCCCCATCGGGTCGGTACTCGCACGGGCGGATCAGGTTGTCTCCCAAGGGCGCAATCAACGTGTTCAGCAGGGTGACCCAATCGCCCACGGTGAAATGGATGCGCTGCGCAAGGCGGGTCGCCAGAAAACCTATCGCGACACAACCCTGTACACATCGCTTAGCCCTTGCATGATGTGCACAGGCACCATTCTGCAATTTGGCATTCCAAGGGTGGTCATTGGTGAGACCAAGAATTTCGGCGGCAACGAAGAATTCCTCCGTTCAAAAGGTGTTGAGGTGATTATCGCCGAAGACCCCGATTGCATCGCCTTGATGGAGCGGTTCATCGCCGAAAAACCCGACCTATGGAACGAAGATATCGCTGAGTAGAGGCGCGCTATCCCCCGGATCACCACGTAATCGGGGGGTCTTGACCCCGATGTGGCACGTGGCAGGGTCGCTTGGGGTTTCGCCGCGAAACCTGTTAGGGGGCCTCTAGCAGCGCCCGGATCTCGGCCATCAAACTATCCATCAACTCACTGTCTAGCTGCGAACCCTCAAACCGGAGGATATATCCGGTGGCATCACTTTGGCGGCGGATCGTGATTCCGGCGGAGGTCACCAATGTATCGGCATTGCGCCACCCTGACATCTTTCTGCCCATGCGCGGCCTGCCCCCACGGCGTTGATCACGGGGTGCATCATCCAGACGGGCAATCTCTGCCTCCAGAATTTCCCATTCCTCTGCCTCGGTGAACGGATCGCCCTTGGCAAGGCTGTCGCGCATCATCCCCTCTGCCCCAAGACGCAAGGCCTGCGCCACTGCCAGCCCCTGCTTTTCCGTCAGCGCATCGGGGAAAACCAGCATATCACCCAGCTCCTCAAAGACGACAGCAAAGGAGCGTATCTTGGATCGTTTTGCCTTGGAGCTGGTGGCGAAAAGACGGTTCACGGCCTCCTCGACATTCACAAAGGTGCCTTGTTGGGCCGCGATTACCGCGATGCGCCCCCTCTCAAAATTGCTGAGTTGGGCGCGGATTTCATTTTCTTCGATCATTGCGATAAAGGCATCATGGGCCGCCGGTTCGGCGCGAATGATGGCGCGAATGCTTTGATATTTCGGGGCCTCCGTCAGCTCGAACAAACCACGTATCGCCATCAAGCGACGGTAGCCTGACAGCAGCCCATAGCGCGGGCCATTCTCAATCGGTGTCGCCAGTTCAAATATCTCAATGGGAAGGCGCAGGCCGTTGGCGGCGATGGATTCGCGCAGCTCTTGCATTTGGGCCTCATCCAGCGTGGTGCGATCACGGATCATCGCGTCGGCCTCGATATCAACGACGGGCACCGCGACCATCAGCAACCCTTGATCTGGAGAATGCTGTGCGGGGGGCGTCGCCATCTCATAGGTTTCGCCGCGAAACCTATCATTCGTGGGGCTGGTGTTTTCTGTGCCTTGGGAGGGAAAATCACTATCAGGGGCCATGGTTTACATCCTTTTGTTGCGCTGCCTGTGTGGCCGCGCAACGCCACCACCAGCATCCTGAGCGATCGGTTGATCGCTGCTCAAGTGCGGGAAAGTATCCAAAAGGATGATATCGCAATCATCAACGATGCGTTCGGTGGTCGCGTCATGCGCAACAGATCAACCGTATTGGGGAGGGCCGTTAAAGGCGGCTGTTGATGAGGTGGGTCAGGGCGGCACCGGCTTCGTAAAAGGCGCTTTTCAGGGTTGGGAGGGGTTCAGCCGCTGGCTCCGTGATCGGAATTGGGAAAGATCCGGTGCCCGCCGCCCATTGCGCCGCCGCACGTCCAAACAGGGTGCCCGGTCCGATGCCGCGCCCGCTATAGCCAAATATAGACACGCCATTTGCGCCAAGGCTTTGCACCTGTGGTAGGTGGCTGGATGTCATGGAGATGCGACCTGTCCACGACATTTCCAATTTAATATCAGATAGTTGCGGAAAAAGAGCCGTCAGTTTACGTCGCGCCCATGCGCGGTGCGCACTGCGGCCGATCCCGTCAAGATTGCCCAGCGCGCCCAAGACAAGCCGCCCCTGCGCATCCAGTCGAAAGGACGACATGATGAGGGCTGTATCCCAACACCCCTCGCCGCCCATAAGGATCGTGTCACGCAGGGATTGTGGCAAAGGGGCCGTCGCAAGTTGGAAATAATGCGCAAGGATAAAAGAGTTTCGGGACGCACCAGCAGAGCCGTAAGCGTTGGTGGCCTGTATCAATTTGGGGGCTGAAACGCGGCCTTGTGCTGTTTCAACTGTCCAGAGGCCATTGGTCTGCGTCACCTTTTGCGCGGCGGAATTCTCAAATATTTGCGCACCTTTGGTGGCGGCGGCGCGGGCCAATCCCCTGACATAGGCGAGCGGCTGAATTGTGCCTGCCCGCGCATCCCAAAGCGCCCCATGAAACGCGTTGGAGCCGGTGCGGCGGGCAGTTTCGCTGGCATCCAGCAATTGAACCGGGGCATTGCGGGCGAGCTGTTGGGCGTGTCGCGTACGAAGGTTTTGCAAACCCGAGGCGGAATGCGCGCAATGCAAGGTGCCGTTGCGCAGAGCAGCACAGTCGATGGTCAACCGCTCAATCAGATCAAAAACGGTGTCTGGCCCGCCTGCAAGATAGGCATTCAGATGTTTGCCGATCTGAGGGCCCAAGGTTGTCTCCACTTCATCCGGCGGGGTCCAGAGACCCGCATTGACCAAGCCGACATTGCGCCCAGAGCCGCCAAAGCCGATGGTTTCCGCCTCAAGCAGGCACACAGAGGCACCGGAGTCGGCCAGATGGAATGCCGCAGAGACGCCCGTAAACCCGCCGCCAATGACCACAACATCGGCAGTGATTTCGCGGTCAAGTGGGCTGTAGGGCAGATCATGTGGCACTGTTTTCAGCCACAGGCTGTCAGAAAGAGGGGTTGTCATGGCTGATCATACTTTTGGCAGTGGGCATCATGTGAAAGGGCCGTCACAACCGCGGATCATCGCCCCGAGTGACATGCATATCGCCACCATGCCCGCGCATTTTGTGATCGTCTACATCCAATTTGAACGGTCAATTTGACAGGGCCAGTTGAGTTGGCAAATTGAACGGGTTGCGCTGCACGGCGATTGCATGAGAATGCAGGATCATAGCCAAGGGAGATTGCGACATGATGATCTATGGATTGAGTACCTGTGCAACCTGTCAAAAGGCGCGTAAGGCGCTGGAAGCAGAAGGCAATGACGTCAGTTTTCGTGACATCCGGGCCGAGCCTTTGAATGAGGCTGAGTTGGCTGAGTTAATCGCAGAGTTCGGAGATCGGTTGGTGGATAGAACCTCCAATGACTACCGTGCCTTGAACATGTGGCTCAAAAATTCCGAGGCAGAGGCGCAAATCAGCGCAAAGCCCAAGGTGATGTCTCGTCCGGTCATTCGCCATCAGGATGCCCTGTATTTGGGATGGGATGAGGCGGTACAAGCGGCGCTATTATCAAGTTGATATACCGCGCAGAATGCCCCCTAATGTGGCATTGATTTGGTGGCTTTGCCATTGTTTAGTCGTTCCAGAATGACCCGATAAGACCCCACAGGAGACCCCCATGAGCGACGTCCTTGCGAAGACTGTTGAAATCCTTGAGCGGCTTGTTGGTTTCGAGAGCATATCCCGGCGTCCGACCCATGGGATTATCGGTTATATTCAGCAGTACCTAGAGGATCAGGGGATCACATCGTCGCTGAGCTATGACGACGCGGGCGAGCGCGCCAATATATTCGCGACCATCGGGCCGGAAATTGATGGCGGTGTGATGCTGAATGGGCATACCGATGTTGTCCCTGTGGACGGGCAAATCTGGACGAGTGACCCTTTTGTTTTGCGACGCGAGGGAGATCGACTGTATGGGCGTGGCTCTGTTGATATGAAGGGGTTTCTGGCCTGTGTTTTGGCATCTGTGCCCGCATTCAAAGCGGCGGATTTGAAACGACCCATCCACATCGCATTTTCCTATGACGAGGAAATCGGGGGTCTGGGCATGCCCGTATTGCTGGAAAGCATGTCGGGGAATGCATTTCGCCCCAGCATCGTGATCGTGGGGGAGCCCACCGGGATGCACATTGTGACCGGTCACAAGGGGGGCTATGAAATGCGCACCGAGATCATCGGCCACGCAGTGCATTCTTGTGATCCCTCCAAAGGTGCAAATGCGATTAGTGCGGCGACAAAACTAATCGCCAAGATCGAAGAGCTAGGGGCAATGCGCGCGTCACAGCCGATTGCGGGCTCCTCTTTTGTACCCCCCTATCCGACATTCAATGTTGGCACGATCGAGGGCGGTGCTGCCCGCAACGCCACAGCAGGATGGTGTAATTTTCAATGGGAATATCGCCCCATGCCCGGCGAAGATGGCGCGGCAACAATTGCCGAAATAGAGGCCTATGCGGCGCAAGAAATTCTGCCGTCGTTAAGGGCCATTAGCGCGGATACAGACATTCGCATCATCACTGAAACCGCTGTTCCCCCGCTGGATGATCGCAACGCAACTGTTGCTGCTGATTTTGTCAGTGCCCTATCAGGTAATAACAGCCGTGAGGTGGTGTCATTTGGCACGGACGCTGGCTATTTCAGCAATGCAGATTTTTCTACCGTGGTATTTGGCCCCGGCGACATCAGCCGAGCACATAAGCCGGATGAGTACATAGAAATGAGCGAGTTGGCGCAGGGATTAAATTTCTTGAGCAAGGTGGCTGATCAGTTATCAAAATAGGGTTTGGTTAGGGCGCTGTTATTCGCCGAATTTCCCCCAGACTTCGCGACCTTTGTCATCCAGACGGGCGGGAGAGCAGAACACGCAAAGCATCATCTGTGCCTCCAACTCCGGGGGGCCTAGCTGTTGGACTGTGCCTGCCGCCAACTCTGCATGAATTGCCGAATATGGAAGCCAGCCCACGCCGCTTCCGGTAAGCACCCGACGTTTTATCGCTTCGACAAGGCCATCAACGTAACACACGCTAAGATGCACAGGTTGTTTGCCGATGGTCTGATCAACCACCGCCCCCAAAAACGATGATCTTTCGTATGCAAGATAGGGCGCAGGAGACGCCGCACTGCCCGGCAATTGCCAGCCATGGGTATCAATCGCGGTTTTTAGGGCGACGGGCACCATTTTTTCAGTGCTCAGATCAATGCGCGCAAACTGGCTTTCGTCCAATATCAACGGGACATCGGGATGAAGATAGCACAGCAGGAAATCACAGCCCCCCTCGGCCAACAGCTGACAGCAGGTGCTCAGGCTATCTGAGATAACCCGCGCCTTTAGGTCGCTGATTCCGGCCTCTAGTTTCTCCAGACGGGAGGTCAGATAGTTGACCGAAATTGTGTGCAGCACCGCAAAGCGTTGGAATGATTTATCGCCCTGATCCTGTTCGCGGATCGCTTGGCGGGCATCAATCAGATCGGCAAGCGTTGCCTTTGCAATTGGCAAAAACTGTTTGCCCGCAGGCGAAAGTTGAACCGGGAAGGTTGCCCGGTCAATCAGGTCAACGCCCACCCAGTTTTCGAGAGATTTCACACGCCGGCTAAACGCCGATTGCGTGATGTTTCGTTCCTCGGCTGCACGCGTGAAACTAAGGGTGCGCCCAAGACAAACAAAATCTCTTAGCCAATTCAGATCCATAGGTGCTCCCTTTTCATTGAATTTACACGACAAAACAAGGTTATGCAAATTCGGAATAACCCAATGAATTGTTTGAATTGGCGTGATGGGGCGAATCGCGCCTAGGCTAATCTGGCAATTCAGGCCCGTCGTCTGGATCACACGGGAGAAATTTCACATGCATCTCGCCTGCTTACAGTGCTTACAGCCGGGGACGTTTCGCGCATTTCAGATTTGCGACTGCCCGCTATCAAAGCAGGTAGCATCGTGAGCATTGCACCCGATATTTCGGTGGATAGCGGTGTGACCTATCTGCGCGCAGGGAACGGGTTTCCGTTGGTTTTGCTGCATGGATATCTTGGAGGGGCGGAGCTGTGGCAAGAGCAGCTACAGCCGTTCAGCGAAAAATTTGACGTAATCGTGCCGGAATTGACGGGCTATGGTGGCAATACTGATCAGCCTTCTTTGGATACGATCGAAGGGTACGCGGAGCAAATCCTAAAGTTTTTGGATCAAATTGGCGTGTCGCGGTTTCATCTTGTCGGTCATTCTATGGGCGGGATGATTGCGCAGCAGATGGCGGCGATTGCCCCGACGCGCATCGACAGGTTGGTGTGTTATGGCACGGGTCCACAGGGCGTGATGCCTGACCGGTTTGAAACCATCGACGCCTCGCGCAGGCGGGTCCGCAGCGACGGAGCGGCGGCAACAGCGCGGCGTATTGCGGCAACGTGGTTCATTCAAGGTGAGGAAGCCTCAGGATTTGCGACCTGTGTAGATCTTGGCAAAAACGTAAGCATTGCAACCGCCCTATCCGGCCTTGCGGCAATGGAAGCATGGGATGGGCGCGCCTCGCTTGATCAAATCATCCAACCGACACTGGTGATTTGGGGGGATTGCGATCGCTCTTATGGGTGGTCACAGCCAGAGGCCCTGTGGCGCGGAATCAAAGATAGCAGTCTGGGCGTTTTGCCCGGCTGTGGGCACAACGCCCACATGGAACAACCCGAAATTTTCAACGCGATCGTGGGGAAATTTCTGCCGGAAAATGTCTGAAGAACAGATTGCGCCAGCCGGCGGCGCCCTAACCAACAGTGGAGAGTGAAATGAAAAAATTACTACTTTCAACCGCCTTTGTTACCGCGCTGGCAGGCGCAACTACGGCAGAAGAGGTTAATATCGGCGCACCCGCATGGACCGGCGCGCAGGCTATCGCCCATCTGATTGCCGAGATTGTTGAATCCCGTATGGGCGGCGAGGCAGATTTGGTTCCCGGCAACAACGCCAGCATTTTTCAGGCGATGTCTCAGGGCAAGGGTGATATTGATGTGCACCCCGATGTTTGGCTACCCAACCAGCAAAGCTTTACCGACAAATATGTCAAAGGCGAAGGCACGGTTGTGCTGTCTGACAACTCCTATGAAGGTAAGCAGAGTTTCTGCGTGAGCCGCGCGTTTTCCGAAGCAAACAACGTGACCTCGATCTTTGATCTGGCGCGTCCTGAAGTCGCCGCATTGATGGATAGCGATGGCAATGGCAAAGGCGAGATCTGGATCGGTGCCCCCGGTTGGGCATCGGCAAATGTGAATGAAATCAAGGTACGCGACTATGGGTTGATGCCCTTTATGGAGCCAATTCGCGCAGATCAGGCTGTTATGACGGCAACCGTCGGCGATAGCATCCGCAAGGACATGGGATATGCGTTTTATTGCTATTCACCCCATGCGATTTGGTTCCAGCACGACATCGTGCGCCTATCAGAGCCAGCGTTTGACCCTGAAAAATACAATGCAATCCAGCCATCGGATGACCCTGATTGGTTTGAGAACTCTTCGGTCATGACCGAGGACGCGTTGAAAAACGTGCAGATCGCCTATTCAGGTACATTGTCGGAGCGCTCTCCTGCGATTGCAGATTTGCTCGCCAACATTAAGCTGGATGGTGAAACGGTCTCAGACTTTGCGTTCCAAATCGAAGGCGGCAAAGACCCCGCAGACGTCGCCCGTGACTGGGTTGCGGCCAATTCGGATCGGGTCGACAGCTGGCTCGGCCTTTGATCGATTAAAGAAAGAGGCATCGCGCGCAAGCGCGGTGCCACCACGATTTGGGGAGACCTGCTTGTGCAGCATGAACATGCCATCGAAATATCAAACGTCTGGAAAATCTTTGGCCACCGCGCGCCGGAAGCCATGGCAGATGTACAGGCCAATGCCATCACCAAAAAGCAGGTGCTAGAGAAGTATAATTGCGTCGTAGGCGTGGCCGATGCGACCATGAACATCAAACCGGGCGAGATTTTCTGCGTTATGGGCCTGTCAGGGTCGGGGAAATCGACGCTGGTGCGTCATATCAATCGTCTGCTTGAGCCAACAGCCGGAACAATCACGGTCAACGGGCAAGACATCATGGCAATGGCACCGGATGCGCTGCGCCAATACCGCAATGAACATATTGCCATGGTTTTTCAGAATTTCGCGCTTATGCCGCATCGTTCGGTTTTGGACAATGTGGCACTGCCGCTGGAAATTCGCGGGATTTCCAAAAACCAACGTATGGAAATCGCCGAACGCACCATTGAAATGGTGGACCTCACCGGATGGGGCAATAAATTTGCACATGAATTATCAGGCGGCATGCAGCAGCGCGTCGGGTTAGCACGGGCATTGGCCGCAGACCCCGAGATCCTGTTGATGGACGAGCCGTTTTCCGCGCTCGACCCGCTGATCCGGCGGCAATTGCAAAGCGAGTTCATGGGGCTGGCTGCCAATATGAACAAGACGACCGTTTTCATCACACATGATCTGGACGAGGCCGTGCGCATTGGCGACCGGATCGCGATCATGCGCGATGGCATGGTCATTCAAACCGGCACGCCAGAGCAAATCGTGATGAACCCCGTTGATGACTATGTCTCTGATTTTGTGGCAGGCATTTCACGCCTGAAAGTGGTGCGTGCCCATGCTGTTATGCAAGATTTAGCCGCCTTTGAAAGCGCGAATGGCACGCTAGCAGAGGGCGCACAGGAATTCCCGCAAGATGCGCATTTGGGCGATCTTATTACTGCGGCGATCACATCTGATCAGCCCGCAGCCATCATAAATACCGCTGGCCAACGCGTAGGGGCCATTACCCGGTCTGATCTGTTGCGCACGGTGATCGAAGGAACGGAGACCTCTTGAGTTATGACTGATAAATCAAAAGATGAACTTCTCGCGGATTTCGTGACCACCAGCGCGGATTACTATCGTGACCAATTTCAAAAAATCGGGGCGAGCGCAAAATTCACCTGGACCTTTAACTGGGTTGCGGCCCTGCTGGGGCCGATTTGGTTCGGGATGCGTGGCATTTGGAACTGGGCACTATCCTTTGTTATCCTCGAGGCCTTTGCCTATATTCAACTGGGTCGGGGGCTGTTTGGAGATCTGGGATCAAGTGCGCGTGACAAGATCGCACAAATCGAAGGGACGCTGGCCTTTCGCCGCGAGCAGCTAGAAGCTGCGATTGAAAAAAACGCCGATAATGTCGATGTATTCGAGCGAACGATCAAATCTCTTGAAGGGGCCATTGCCGATGTGAAATTGGACATTGTTCAACTGGAGGCGGGTGCCGTTTGGGTCGCTCTTTTTGGGTTTGTTGCATTGTTGTTGATAAAGGTTTGCGCCGGAATCGTCGCCAACACGGCATTGGAAAAGCGTTATTCAGAGTGGTTGTCTGATGCCTCCATCAGCTCTGGTTTAAGCCCATACCGAACGGCAGTGGCCACGATGTTTGCAGTCCTTGTCGTGGCAACCTGTGTCATACATTACGCATTTCCGGGGGCCATCGCGTGGCTTTCCGATTTTCCAACCAGCCCGGATATTCGCCTTGGAGCGATTGATCATGTGGAGGCGTTTTTCGCCGTGATCATTGACTCTGGCGAGTGGTTTTTCCAGCTAATCACGTTTGGCATCCGCACCGTTCTGGATGCGCTAGAGGTGCTGTTCGTTGACACGCCGTGGCCTGTCATCGGTGGGTTTATCATCTTGCTGACATGGCTTTCTGCGGGTAGTCGGGCCGCGATCTTTGCCGGTGCGTTCCTAGCCTATATGGGGTTCTTGGGGTTCTGGGAAAAAGCGATGACAACGCTGGCATTGCTGGGGACAGCGGCCTGCATTTCGATCGCCATCGGCATTCCGGTGGGATTGTTTTGCGCGCGCCGTGCGCGGCTGTACGCAGTCGTGCGCCCCATCATGGACTTCATGCAAACAATGCCGGCCTTTGTGTTCATGATCCCGGTCATTGCCTTTTTCGGCACCGGCAAACCTGCTGCGGTTGTCACCACAATGATTTTTGGTGGCACGCCTGTTGTGCGATTGACCGTTCTCGGGTTGCGCGGTGTGCCTGATGCCATTCGCGAAGCAGCCATCGCCTATGGGGCGTCAAAATGGTTTTTGCTGACGAAAGTTGATTTGCCTCTGGCTGCGCCTTCGATTTTGGCGGGGGTGAATCAAACCATCATGCTAAGCCTTGCGATGGTGGTGGTCGCGTCGCTCATTGGGGCCAAGGGTCTGGGCGAAGACGTGCTGGAAGCCCTGCAATATGCCTCTGTTGGACAGGGAATTCTTGCCGGATTTGCCATTCTGTTCTGCGCAATGATCTTGGACCGGATTGTTCAGGGTAAACGGGAGTGACCCCAAATGGATCTGGTCAACATCGGTTGGATTTCGCCATTGGTCGGACTGATGTGATGCTAAAGTCATCTTGCAACTGCAAACGGGTTAGTTTCTGATCGCATCAATCTTAGGGGGGTCGTCAAGTTCGATTTGGCGGCCCTTCGGCAGATGGCTGTGTTTGATATTGGGCTGAAACCGCGGAACCACTCCCACAAACAGGCCCCAAATGCCTGTATGCTTTGAATCTGGCTCGTAAGAATGCTACGAGGCCAAAAAATTTGGAAAGAATCTTAGCAATGTGCCCGGCAAAAACACCCCAAGACATTCAACGCGGATGGATCATTCCAATCGGCGGTGGCGATAGAAAAGTTCGGACCTCGACGATCCTGCAAAGATTAGTGGAGTTGAGCGGGGGCAGTGACGCGCGCATGGTGATTATTCCCACCGCATCACAATTGGATACTGCCGGGCAACGTACACGGGACGTGTTTCGCGAACTGGGCGTAAGCAATATCGACATTGTTGATTTGGCGACGCGGGCTGACTGCGAAAATCCAGAGTTTCTTGAAAAACTTGATGCGGCAACCGGGATATTCTTCACCGGGGGCAATCAGCTTCGGTTGGCGACAACGATTGGTGGCACATCTGCGGCAAAGTCATTTCGTTCAGGAAATGCACGTGGGGTTCACATTGCCGGAACATCTGCGGGTGCTGCGTTTGTGTGTGAACACATGATTGCTATCGGCAAATCCGGGGGGACGCCGAAACGCGGCATGGCATCCTTGTCTCCGGGTCTTGGCCTTACGAATCGTGTGATTGTCGATCAGCATTTTCGCGAGAGGGATCGGCTTGGCAGGCTCATGACTGCGCTTGCGTATAATCCCTTTGCAACCGGAATCGGTGTTGACGAAGATACAGCGGCATTCATCGGACCGGATGACGTTATCGAAGTTTTTGGCAGTGGTGGTTTGACCGTCGTTGACCCCTCAGGAATTGAATTCTCATCCATGGCGGATGCGGGCATGGGCGCACCTGTTGGACTTATCGGTGTAAAGCTGCATATCCTGTTAGCAGGCGACAAATACGACCTGAATTCACGACAAGCCTATCCAAGTGGAAACGCATAACGCTTAACAAGATGCGATAATAATAAAGGGGAACCTGTGTGAAAATTCTTGAGACATCTGTTTTTCGAGGTCCGAATATATACGCAAAGTTCCCCGTCATTAGACACGTGGTAGACATTGGCATTCTTGAGGATTGGCCCTCTGCCAAAATCGGCAATGATTTTATCGAAGAGTTGTTGGACGCTTTGCCCGGTCTACAAGAACATGGGTGTTCCTATCGCAAGGCGGGGGGGTTTATCCGACGTCTTCGCGAGGATGAGGGCACATGGATGGCCCATATTTGGGAACACATGTCCATAGAATTGCAAAATGTCGCGGGTTTGGACGTGACATTCGGCCGTACGCGCGGTGCCGGCGAAACGGGCATCTACAATATGGTATTCCAATATGAACAAGAGGAAGTTGGCCTGCACGCCAGCCAGCTTGCCCTTGATTTCATCCATAACCTTTTGCCGGATCATTTGGTCGAAAGCGGCGAACGCGTCGACGGGTTTGACTATACCGCCGAGCGCGAGAAGTTCATCAAAGCGGCACAACGCAAGGCGTTGGGGCCCTCAACTGCGTCTTTGGTGAATGCTGCAATCGAACGGGACATCCCGTGGATGCGTTTGAATGAATACAGCCTGATCCAACTGGGTTACGGTAAATATCAAAAACGTATCCAAGCTACGATCACGTCAGAAACCGATTACATTGCAACCGATCTGGCCTCTGACAAAAAGGCGACCAATCGCATTTTGGGCGACCTTGGCCTGCCCGTTCCCAAACAAATAGCTGTGACCAGCGCCGAAGAGGCCGTAAAGGCCGCCAAACGCATCGGGTATCCCGTGGTTGTTAAGCCGCTAGACGGGAACCACGGCAATGGGATCTCTATCAACCTGAAAACCAGCGAAGCGGTGATTGAAGCATTCGACTTTGCCCTATCTTACAACAAACGTGGCCGCACCGTTATAATCGAGACATTCATCGAGGGGCTAGATCACCGGATGTTGGTGATCGACGGAAAACTTGAGGCCGTTTCAAAGCGTATTCCCGGCCACATTGTGGGAGACGGGGAACGCACCGCAACAGAGCTGATTGAAATCGTAAACTCTGATCCGCGCCGTGGTGTCGGGCATGAAAAAGTTCTTACCCGATTAGAGCTGGACA
Organism: uncultured Cognatishimia sp.; assembly: GCA_964021645.1. Classification (GTDB taxonomy): domain Bacteria; phylum Pseudomonadota; class Alphaproteobacteria; order Rhodobacterales; family Rhodobacteraceae; genus CANLDA01. The sequence goes on from CAXIAD010000002.1 coordinate 74,733, forward strand.
AAACTGCAAAAGAGCATCTGGCCGAGGCCGGATACGACGAGAATGATGTGATCAAAGACGGCGAAATCGTTTTCCTGCGCTCCACTGCGAACCTATCGACGGGCGGAACAGCTGTTGATGTCACAGACATTGTTCATCCCGACAACCGCAATATGGCGGAACGTGCGATCAAGGCGATTGGGCTTGATATCGGCGGAGTGGATTTTCTGTCAGCTGATATTTCGCAATCATACAAAGATATTAGCGCAGGCATCTGCGAAGTGAACGCCGCGCCAGGGTTTCGGATGCACGTCGCCCCAAGCGAGGGCAAGTCACGCGATGTTGCGGGTGCGGTGATGGAAATGCTGTTTTCCTCCGGCACGCCAAGTCGGGTTCCGATTGCATCTATTACGGGTACAAACGGCAAAACGACTGTATCTCGCATGGTGGCCCATATTCACAAACTAAGTGGGAATACTGTGGGATTGGCGACCACTGATGGTGTGTACATTGACGGCAATTTGACCGTCAAAGGTGATCTTACAGGCCCGCGCGCGGCACAGATGATCCTGCGCGACCCAACTGTTGATGCGGCAATCCTTGAGACTGCGCGCGGGGGGTTATTACGCCGCGGCATGGGCTATGAGCGCTGTGATGTTGGGGCCGTAATAAATGTTGACGCGGACCATCTTGGTCTTAAGGGCATTGAGACTGTTGAGGATTTGGCGCGTGTAAAACGTATCGTGGTTGAGGTTGCGACTGACACCGCGGTTTTAAATGCGGATGACGAATTGTGCCTAAAAATGGCGGGCCACACCCAAGCCAAAAACATTTGTTATGTGACGATGAATGCCAATCACCCGTTAGTGCGTGAACATGTTCGCATTGGTGGGCGCGCGCTTGTACTTGAGCAAGGCATGAACGGCCACATGATTACAATCTACGAAAATTCCTCAAATATTCAGCTGATGTGGACCCATCTTATTCCGGCAACGATTGATGGAAAGGCGATGCATAACGTCCAGAACGCTATGTTCGCAGCGGCAATTTGTTATTCGATGGGCAAATCCCTTGAGGATATCCGGCAAGGATTGCGTACCTTTGCGACGTCGTATTTTCAGGCTCCTGGCCGTTTGAATGTCTTTGAAGAACTCCCGTTCAAAGTGATCCTTGATTATGGGCATAACCCGGCAGCGATCGAAGCGATGACCAAGCTTTGCATCCAGTTGGAGCCTAAGGGGCGCAAAATCCTATGTTTCTCAATGCCCGGCGATAGACGGGATGAGGACATCGTTGCGGCAGCTAGCATCGTGGCCGGAAAGTTTGACCACTACATTTGCAAGGCGGATGATGGACGTCGCGGGCGCGGTAATGCCGAAGTTCCTGAGTTGCTCAAAAAGACGCTGATTGCCAATGGGGTCGATGAAAGCCAAATTCAAATTATTCCCAGTGAGGTTGAGGCGGTCGATGCAGCGCTAAACTTGGGTGAGACTGATGATCTGGTGCTTGTCTTCGGGGATAATATTGCGCGCACATGGAAACAGATTATCTATTTCAACCGCCCACAAGACAACATTGATGACAGTGCTCATGCAAAACCCGCAGCGGCACCGCAATCTTTGACGTCAGATGAGGGTGCATTGGATCCATTGGCAGATGCCACACCGGTGGAAGACGCCCCTGAAATTCCCGAAAACATGTTGTTAGGCGGAATGCGCATGATCCGGGATTCACGCGGTGTTCGCCTAGAAGATTCTGGTGATGAAGATGGCGATTAAGCAACAATTGAGTAACCTCCGCCGCCTGACGGGTGCAAATTTTTTAATGAAAGATGTTGGGGCCGCCGCAGAGGCCACAATTGGCGATGAGAACAAAGCGTTTGTGATGACGTTATGGCGTGAGGCCGCGCGTGATTTGTTGGATGCTGTGGGTTGGGAAGATAGCAAAATCGCAATGCGGGCGTTTGAAGGTGGGGCAACGCTGCAAGTGAGCGCACCGACGGATGCTCTTTATGCGGCAACGGAGCTGGTTGATGCGTCTTGGGAGGCTACTTTGGCAAAATTGGCCGGTACTGCCTATGACAGCGGCACAGCCACACAAAAATTGCGTGCGCAAATTGCAGCCGAGCGTTCGCCAAAGGAAATAGCCCTCGCGCAACACGCCCATGGGCGCGGCCTTACCTATCTTGGTCATGACGACAAGATATCGCTGGGATTGGGCTGTGGTGCAAAAGTATACGACACCGCAGATTTACCGTCACCGGATGCTGTCGATTGGGACAGCTTGCAAGATATTCCCGTCGCGATGGTAACCGGAACGAATGGGAAATCCACAACGGTTAGGCTGGCAGCAGCAATTGGTGCTGCTGCTGGGAAATGCGTGGGCCTGTCATCCAGCGATTGGGTGCGCGTCGGCGGCGAAATTCTGGATCGGGGCGATTATTCTGGCCCCGCTGGCGCGCGTCTTGCCGTGCGCGACCCACGGGTTGATCTCGCGGTAATCGAGACCGCGCGAGGGGGGCTAATGCGGCGCGGCCTACCTGTTCCAACCGCAGATGTTTGTTTGCTGACCAATATCGCCGCTGACCATTTGGGAACATACGGCATCATGGATGTCGCAGCCTTGGCCGACGCCAAATTCCAATTGTCCCAAGCCGTGCGTCCCGGTGGTCGTTTGGTTTTGAACGGTGATGATCCGGAATTGGTGGCAAGAAGCCCGCAGTTTACGGGTAATATCACGTGGTTCGGGTTGGATTTCGATCTGGCAGCCCTTGACGTGTGGATTGCCAACGGGGGGCGTGCGGCCTTTGTCCGTGATGGGCAAATGATGTTGGCCCGCGACGGCAAGGTTGAAACGGTTATTGCCGTAAATGATTTTGTCCCTGCGCGGGGGGGCGCTGCAAAATTCAATGTCTATAATGCCCTTGGTGCAATTGGGCTTGCGGATGGGTTGGGTTTGCCGGTCTCGGCAATGTCTGAGGGATTGGCTGGATTTACAGATTCACCAGACGAAAATCCGGGGCGCGGCAACTATATCGAACTGGGCGGCGTCACATTACTGATTGATTATGCCCATAACCCTCATGGGGTGATCGCTTTGGCCTCTGCCATCAAAACAATCCCCTGTACGCGGCGGTTGGTAATTGCTGGACAGGCTGGGGATCGCAGCGACCAAGCCACCTGTGATTTGATCCAAGCCATCTGGTCCTTTGATCCCGAAATGGTCGTGGTCGCGGAGCTTAAGGATATGTTGCGAGGCCGCCAGATTGGCGAACTGACCGAGGTGATGGTGAACGAATTGCGTCGCCTGGGTGCAAAAGACAACGGCATTATCACAACTGACTCGGAATATGATGCTGTCATCAAATCACTGGAATGGGCGCGTCCGGGCGATTTTCTTGCATTATTGGTGCATAATGACCGCATCAAAACGATGGATCTATTGGAAACACTTAGGCAATCGGGCTGGCGTGCCGGAGAGCCATTACCGTCTTAATGGTCCATCACGGCATCTCGCCTTTAACCCTACGCAGGGCAAAGGCGAGATGTAGCGACATAGGTGAACAGCATGGATGTGGCGCGCAAATCCGCGATCCAGATTTAGGGTTCGGGTTCAAAGACGCGCACGACGGGTGCCATCACGCTTGAGACTGCTGCGCGTTTCATACCGTCGCTGTTATAGGGCATCGAAATATTGCCCTGTGCATCAATCGCGATCACCCCGCCATCGCCGTCAAATTTGGCAACTTCGTCCAAAACTTGGCGTGTGGCCACATCCACAGGCGCATTCGCGTAGCGCATCCGCGCCGATACATCATACGCAGTTGCCGTTCGAATAAATGCTTCGCCAAGCCCCGTGCAGGACACTGCAACAGTTTCATCGGCCCATGTTCCCGCCCCAATTAGCGGGGTATCGCCAACACGACCGACGTGTTTATTGAATGTGCCACCTGTCGAGGTGCCCGCAGCCAGCTCTCCATGAATATCCAACGCAACAGCGCCAACTGTTCCATGATTGGCAAGTTCGCCTGACCCGTGCGAGACATGCTCTGAGTAATACTCTTGTGGATCAATAACCTCTTCAAGTCCGGCCGCCTTTGCAGCAAGCTGCGCCCCCGCCCCTGCAAGCATGACGTGGTGACCATCCTCCAGAACAGCCAAGGCCGCCCGGATGGGGCTTTTGATGCCTTCGATCGCTGCTACTGCACCTGCGCGACGATTTGGGCCATGCATGAGCGACGCATCCAGCTCAAACCCACCCAGAGAATGCGGCGCAGACCCTTTGCCCGCGACATACAATCCCGATGCCTCAAGTTCGGCCACGGCCCACACGACCACATCAAGGGCTGATTGACCGGCAATCAACATGTCTTGGCCCGCGGAAATTAGGCGCGATAAGTCTGCTTTTTGCTTGGTGTAGTCTGTTCCGGGTCTTGCCCCGGCTCCGCCGTGAAGTACCAATGCATAAGTCATGTTTTGTTCCGATATATTGCCCCGACAACCGACACCCTAATATCAATTGAACGGCATAGCTGGTTTCGCGTTGAGCATAAAGAAGCCAACGCCGTCTTTGAAGTGGCCAGTCAATGAATTTGCGCAAGTGACAATGCAAATGTATCGTTCGCAACGGCATATGTCGAAAGAGACAAAACCAAACATCGTCTCTTACGGGGTAATCCATTGTAAATACGTTTCGCGATATCCGCATTTAGACAAAACCTGACGCGTATACGCTTGCCCCCATCGCGCTGCATACAGTAGCCATACAGTAACACGTACATAAACAGAGGTCCGACATGGAAACCCTTTCAGAAAACAAATGCTTTGATGGCACGCAGGGCGTTTACAAGCACGCATCAACTTCGTGTGGGTGCGACATGACCTTTGGCTTGTTTCTCCCGGCTGAGGCGGCCTTTGGTCCGGTGCCGGTTCTTTGGTATCTGTCTGGTTTGACCTGCACGCATGAAAACGCGATGGCCAAAGCCGGAGCGCAGGCTTGGGCGGCGGAACAGGGTATTGCGCTGGTATTTCCCGACACGTCACCCCGCGGCGAAGGTGTTGCTGATGATGACGCCTATGATCTTGGTCAGGGGGCCGGGTTTTATGTGAACGCCACGCAAAAACCATGGGCACCCCATTTCCAAATGTGGGACTATATTGCCGACGAACTGCCTGCATTGATCGGCGAAAAATTTCCGCTGGATATGTCACGCCAATCCATCACCGGGCATTCAATGGGCGGTCATGGTGCCTTGACGTTGGCGATGACATTAGAGGGCCGTTACCGGTCTGTGTCGGCGTTTGCCCCGATTTCAAACCCAATGGGGACCGCTTGGGGGCAAAAGCAGCTTCAGGCCTATCTGGGTGACGACACAGGTCAATGGGCGGCACATGACGCGTCTGCGCTGATGCGCGATAAAGGGTTTGCTGGCCCTGTTCTGATTGATACCGGCACGTCGGATCAGTTTGTTGACCTGCTAAAGCCAGAGGCGCTTGCCGCCGCTGCCGCCGAAAAACGCCAAGAGATCATCCTCAGAATGCAAAAAGGGTATGATCACAGCTATTTCTTTGTTTCAACCTTCATGGAAGACCACATCACCTTTCATGCCGAAGCCCTATATGCGGATTAAAACATGAGCCATTACGATCTGATTGTCATCGGCTCCGGGCCGGCAGGACGCGCCGCCGCTATTCAGGCGGGCAAACTTAAACGCCGTGTGCTGGTGATTGATCGCAAAGATCGTCTTGGCGGCGTGTCGGTTCATACCGGCACGATCCCGTCAAAGACCCTGCGTGAAACGGTGCTGAACCTTTCTGGGTGGCGCGAGCGCAGCTTTTATGGGCGATCGTACCGCGTAAAAGATGAAATTCGCGCCGACGACCTAAAAGCGCGTCTTCACATGACACTTGACCACGAAGTTGACGTGCTGGAGCACCAGTTCAACCGTAATCACGTCGAAACGCTGATGGGGATGGCAAGGTTTACGGGGCCAAACGATATTGAGGTCGCAACCGATGCAGGCGAAGTCTCCAAGCTGACCGCAGACAAGTTTTTGATCGCAACCGGAACCAAAACCTATCGTCCAGAGACCGTGCCGTTTAACGGTTCCACAATCATCGACAGTGATGAATTCCTGGAAATGGGATGCATTCCACGATCTTTGGTGGTGGTCGGCGCAGGGGTCATTGGTGTTGAATATGCGACCATGTTTGCAACACTTGATGTACGTGTCACATTGATTGAGCCGCGCGACAGTTTTCTGGACTTTGTCGATCGTACATTGATTCAGGAATTCACGCATCAAATTCGCGAAAACGGCGTGGATTTGCGCCTTGGATCAGCGATCCAGCAGATCGAAGACGCCAAAGGCCATGTCGAGATCACATTGGAAAATGGCCGCCATATTCGTGCAGAACTATTGTTGTTTGCCGCCGGGCGCATGGGGGCAACCGAAAAACTAGATCTCAGTGCGGCGGGTCTGGAAACCGACCATCGGGGCCGGTTAAGTGTTGATCGCAAAAGCTATCAAACCTCTGTCCCACATATTTATGCTGCTGGGGATGTTATTGGCCATCCTTCACTGGCCTCTACTTCGTTGCAGCAGGGGCGCGTCGCGGCATGTCACGCGTTAGAAACCCCAACACTAGAAGAAAGCCCGTGGTTCCCATATGGCATTTACTCTGTGCCAGAGATGTCCACGTGCGGCATGTCCGAGGAGGAGTTACAAGAGCGTGAGATCCCCTATGAGGTAGGTGTCGCCCGTTTCCGCGAGACCTCTCGAGGGCATATCATGGGGTTGGAGCACGGCATGTTAAAAATGCTGTTTAGCCTGAAAACCCGCCGCGTTCTGGGAGTGCAAATCGTCGGAGAAGGCGCAACCGAGCTGATCCATATTGGCCAAGCGGTGATGAACCTAAAGGGCACAGTGGACTATTTCGTGCAGAACACCTTTAACTATCCTACGCTGGCCGAGGCCTATAAAATCGCGGGGCTTGATGCGTTCAATCGCATGCCGATCCCCAAGGAATATAAGGCACCGCGCAAACCAGAATAGATGGAGCGAAATAGTGATCACTCAACATGCCCGCCCGATCAATCACAGTAACGCAGCATGATCTACGTTGATGCCGACGCCTGTCCTGTCAAAGATGAGGTTGAACGCGTTGCGACGCGACACGCCGTAAAAGTCTTTGTTGTTTCCAACGGTGGATTGCGCCCGTCACGGAATCCTTTGGTTGAAACTGTGATCGTGCCTGATGGGCCAGATGTTGCAGATATGTGGATCGCAGAGCGCGCCGTGGCGGGGGATATTGTCATTACCGGCGACATCCCTTTGGCCGCTAAATGTGTGGAAAATCAGGCCATTGTGCTAAAACACAACGGCGAGCCATTGACGGCGCGCAATATTGGCAACGTCTTGGCGACACGTGATTTGATGACTGATCTACGTGCTGCAGACCCGTTTCGTCAGGGCGGTGGCAAGGGATTTACCAAGGCAGATCGCTCGCGGTTTTTGAACGCATTGGAAACGGCAGTTCGTCAGGCGAAATTAGCGGGAAAGTAATACGTGGGCCCAGTAACTGCGCCCCTTTCGGAGAGACGTAATGGCCATAAAGGCAGTCGTGTTCGACATCGGAAATGTCCTTATTGAATGGCAACCCGAGCGGTTTTACGACCGCGTGATTGGCATCGAAAAACGTCAGGACATGTTCGCCGACCTTGATTTACATGGCATGAATGACATCATTGATCGCGGCGGGCATTTCAAAGACACCATCTATGACTTTGCTGCTGCCAATGCGAAATGGGCAGCTGAAATCAGGATGTGGCACGACAATTGGATCGAGTTGGCAAGCCCCGCAATTGATCATTCTGTCCGGCTACTACGTGCGCTAAAAGCCAACGGTGTTTTGGTGTTTGCATTGACCAACTTTGGCATTCAAAACTTTCCTTACGCGCAGGAACGCTATCCCTTTCTGGGAGAATTTGATCGTCGCTATATCTCTGGGCACATGAAAGTCATCAAACCAGATACCGCGATCTATGAGATGGTCGAGTCGGATTGTGGCTTGCTCCCAGAGCAGCTTTTGTTCACCGACGACAGGATTGATAACATCAACGCCGCAGCGGATCGCGGTTGGAATACCCATCTATTTGAAGGGCCGCAAGCTTGGGCAGATAGGTTGGTTTCTGAGGGGCAATTGACGCGAAAGGACGCGATATGACGACGGTAATCTCCTTTGAAGAGGGCGAAAAAAACCTTGACTGGATTGGGCTTACGGATTTCATCGCCAAGGGGCATGACCTGCCCAAAGCTGAGATATCTGACAGTTTTCTGTACCGCGGAAAAGACACACTACTGCAACGCCAAGCGTGGATTGATGGCATGGGCATTGGTGTGAAATCCGCGACCATTTTCCCGGACAACCCCGCGCGTCAGGAGCCGATGATACACGGTGCCGTTACGCTGTTTAGTGACACAAACGGCGCGTTAGAGGCGCTGCTTGATTTTCATCTCGTGACCAAATGGAAAACTGCCGGTGATTCATTGCTGGGCGCGTTGCGGCTGGCGCGCCCTGACAGCCGGAAAATCCTGATCATCGGGGCCGGAACCGTTGGGCGGAATTTACGTCGTGCCTATGGGGCTGGGTTCCCGGATGCCGAATTCACAATTTGGAACCGCACCCCAGCAGGTGCCGAGAAGATGGCCGCCGAATTCCCCGGTATGAAGGTCGCGACCAACCTTGAGGCAGCCGTGGGTGACGCTGACATCATCACCAGCGCCACCATGACAACCGAGCCACACCTGAAGGGCGATTGGTTGCAGCCCGGGCAGCACGTGGATTTGATCGGTGCCTATCGCCCTGACATGCGCGAGACAGATGACGTCGCCATGCAGCGCGCGCGGGTGTTTGTGGACAGTTTAGCCACTACTATCAACCATATAGGCGAATTGATCGCCCCTTTGAAAAGCGGCGCGATTCAGCAATCTGACATCATCGCGGATTACTATTCACCGGGCAAATTCAACCGTACATCCGATGACGAAATCACGCTATTCAAGAACGGCGGCGGCGCGCATCTCGACCTAATGACAAGCAAATTCATCCTTGAACGGTGGTCGGCTGCACAGTGATTATTGCGTTTGCCCTAGTTACTCTCGGGATTGCCATCGGGATCAGCCCTTATGTGAGTGAGTGGCTGAAAACCCCTGTTCGTGCCCGCCAAGAGGACAACCATGGCGGGGAGCTTGCCAAACTGCCGTTGGGCAATACCTTTTACCGATGGGCCGGACCTGAGGAAGGGCGCAAAGTTGTCTGCGTGCACGGGCTGACAACGCCTAGTTCCGTATATGATGGGCTGATCGACAGGCTCGCTGAAAACGGGTTTCGGGTGCTTAGCTATGATCTGTATGGGCGCGGATATTCCGATCGCCCGCACGGGTTACAAACCCCTGAGTTTTTCAGCAATCAATTGAATGATTTGCTGTGTAATCAAGGGATTACCGAGAAGATCATCATTATTGGAAACTCGCTTGGGTCGGCAATCTCTGCTGATTTCACGGCACGCTATCCTGATCGGATCGCCAAGTTGGTTTTGCTGGTTCCGGCTGGAATGGGGCACAAAGCGGGGGCGGTTGCACCGTTTTGGCACAGGGTTCCTGGCCTTGGGCGGTGGACGATGCAAATGGCCTATCCGCGCCTATTGAAACAAGGAATTGCAGCAGAGCGGCATTTGCCGGCTACGGTGGCAAACATATATGATCGTCAAATTGCCGAGCTATCGTATCGCGGTTTTCTACGGTCAGTTTTCTCAAGCATACGGGGCACATTGGGCGGCACGCTTGTAAATCAGCATCAAAGCATCGCGCAGTCTGCCATCCCAACCATTGCCATTTGGGGCGAAGACGACTCTGTTATCCCGCTGAATTGCAAAGATAAATTGTCGCAGTGGAATCCAGGCGCTACGCAGATTGTCCTGAAAAATGCGGGCCATGGCCTTGTTTATACCCACACAGATACGCTGATCGAAAAACTGCTATCGCGACTTTAGGCCGGGGCGGCTAGCGGTCTCTCACGGATTGGCAGGTGCACAATGGCGCTAAATGCGCCTACGCCGACACCGATCCACCAAACCGTGGTATAGCTGCCGTATTGATCATACATCATGCCGCCCAACCAAACGCCCAGAAAACTGCCTAGTTGGTGACTAAAGAAAACAATGCCATACAACGTGCCCATATAACGCAGCCCGTAGATATGCGCGACCAAGCCGGAGGTTAGAGGCACCGTTGCCAACCACAGTGAACCCATTGATATTGAAAAGATAATCACACTGGTCGGGGTGATGGGCATAAGAATAAACACCGCCGCAATCAGGGTGCGGCCCGTGTAAATGAGGGCCAGTAGGTTTTTCTTGGAGTAACGTTTTCCGAGATATCCGGCGATCAAGGTACCAACAATATTGGCCGCCCCGATCAGGGAAATCGCCACGGCCCCTAGGCGGGAGGTTGTTGAAATGCCCATAGACGCCAACGCACCAGATGGATCAATCGCGCCGCACATCTCTGTGACAAAGGCGGGAAAATGCGCCGTCATAAAGGAAAGCTGGTAACCACAAGAGAAAAAACCTAGAAATATCAATGTGTAAGACGGATCTTTGAAAGCGCGCTTTAGAATGGTGCCCATGCTTTCTTCGATCTCGATCTTGGTTGCAGGCGGGGCTTTCATCAATGGCAGGGACAAAAGTGTTGCTAAAATCATGCCCGCAAACACAAGGAAAGTTGTCTGCCAGGTCATAAAGCCAAGCATGTATTCCGCCATCGGTGCGCCAAACACTTGACCGGCACTGCCAGCAGCGGCGGCAATTGCCAGCGACATCGACCTGTTTTCATCAGAACTGGCACGCCCGACGACGGCCAATATGACCCCGAATCCTGTGCCTGCGATCCCAAATCCTACAAATATTTCAAAGACTTGGTGTGCTTCTGGTGTGATCGCAAAAGAGGAAAGAACAAGCCCCGCAGCGTAGGTAATAGCGCCGATAATAATGGCTTTGCGATCGCCAATTTTTTCCGCGATTGCGCCAAAAATCGGTTGGCCAAACCCCCATGCGAGATTTTGAATCGCGATGGCCAGCGAAAATTCGGAGCGCAACCACCCAAATTCAGCAGCAATTGGGATTTGAAACACGCCAAAACTTGCGCGAATAGTAAATGATATCAACATGATACCACAACCCACAAGCAGAACTGGGGTGATAAGGGGACTGCGGGCGGGCATCAAGAACTCCTGTCATGAGGGGCAATAATGCGCGAGCATGGGGGACGGGGTCAATTCAGCTTTTGTCGAAGTGACTTAACGTTTTGGAATACATAGTTTTGTACAAAACGTACAAAATACCCCCCCGTTTTGTACAAAACTCGCGACGGAATTTAGCTGCCTGCCGACGGGTTTGCGCGGGCATAATGTCACCTTTTGGCGTGCCGCCCGCTTCCATGATCGGGGATGGCGCGGTATGCAGTGCTATGGAAACGATCGCAGACATATACGCCGCCCATATCGCCGCGGGCACGCTGACATTTGACCCGGCCCAAGAGGCCGTGATGGGGGAGTTTGACCGCCTTCGCGACGGATTGATGGCTGCGCCCGTAAAAACCAGCTGGTTCCGCAAAGCCACGCCGCAACCTGTAAAGGGATTGTATCTGTGGGGGGGCGTCGGACGCGGAAAATCCATGTTGATGGATATGTTCGTGGAGGCGGTGCCCGTCCCCGCGCGCCGGGTACATTTTCATGCTTTTATGCAGGAAATTCACGCGGGCATGCACATCGCGCGCCAAGAGGGTGTGGAGGATGCTCTCGCTCCGGTTGCCGCTAAGGTCGCCGAAGATGTGCGACTGTTGGCCTTTGATGAAATGCAAATCAATGACATCACAGATGCGATGATCGTCGGGCGGTTGTTTGAGCACCTGTTTGCTGCGGGCGTCACGGTGGTGACAACCAGTAATCGGGTGCCGGATGATCTGTATAAAAACGGATTGAACCGGGCACTGTTCTTACCATTTATTGACATTTTAAAGGAACAAATGGTCGTCTGGGAAATGGTTAGCCCTACGGATTATCGCCAAGATCGCTTGTCGGGGCAGCAGGTATATTTTGTCCAAGCTGGCACCGAGGCGCGCGGTCATATTCAGGCGATCTGGGATGATCTGAGCGGCGGGAAGGCTGAGGTGTTGAGTGTGAAGGTCAACGGGCGCGAGGTGGAAATCCCCGCCTTTCGCAACGGGGTTGGGCGCGCGACGTTTTTTGATCTGTGCGGTAAAATGCTTGGCCCCGGAGATTATCTGGCGATTGCGGATGCGCTAAAGGTGTTGGTGTTGGAAAACATCCCGCGTTTAAGCCGTAATAATTTCAATGAGGCAAAACGGTTCGTCACGTTGATTGATGCGCTTTATGAGGCCAAGGTGCGGTTGATCTGCTCGGCGGCGGCGGAGCCTGAGATGTTGTATGTCGAAGGCGAAGGCACGTTTGAGTTTGAGCGCACCGCCAGCCGATTGCGCGAAATGCAGGGCGCTGATTGGGGGTAGGTGCCCGCCTGCCCTACTAAATTTGCATGTTGATACAGGGGTATTTTTCGGCCACGGTTTCATTGTCCTGAAACAAGAATGGTGAACGCCCGTGTCCAGACAATATAGTTTCCCGGAGGGCCATTGGAATTGGCCGGTACAGCTAACACATCATCACGCGGTGCGGGCTGGAAATTTGATTTTCACGGGTGGTCAGGTGGATCTGGACGCGCAAGGCACAGTGCGCAACATCGGTGATTTGGAGCAGCAATGCCGCAACTCGATGTCATATATGGCGGATTTGTTTGACGATCTGGGGGTGGATTTTTCTGATCTGGTGCGACTGGTAGTCTATTATGTTGGCGATGCACAGGATGAGGCGCAGTTGCTGGACCTATTGGCCGAGATCATTGGGACAGATGCGCGCCCCGTCGTCAATCTGATCAATATGCCAGAGCTATGTTACCCGGATATGTTGACAGAAATTGAGGGCGTAGCCATGCGCGCGCCCGATGGCAGCAAAATCCCAAAGCAGTGTTTCCATCTGGATGATATGCCGTATCTGCCGCAGGCGTTTTCGCATGTGCTGAGGTCGCAGGATATGGTTTTCACCAGTGATATGTCGGCCTATTCGTCACAAAAGGACGTGGCGGATAAGGGTGATATCGTCGCGCAAACCAAGATCATGATGGATAGGCTGCGCCGTGCGTTATTGGCGGCGGATGCTGGCATGGACGACGTGGTGAAGGTGAATACCTTTTATCTGGGAAATGGGACGGCACAAGATTGGGAAGTGTCGGCAGGTCTGCGCGCCACCTATTTTGACGAGCCGGGACCGGCGGCCACGGGGATTCCGGTGGTGGCATTTGCACACCAAGGGCTGATGGCGAAGATTTCAGCGACGGCAATCGGGGCGCACAGTGCGGGTGATCAGGTTGAGAAAAAGCGCTGTGTTTGGCCGGATGGGCATTGGAATTGGTCGACAAAGCTGCCCTATAAACACGGCAATATCTGCAACAATGTGATCCATATTGGCGGTCAGGTCGCGCTTGATCCGGGCGCAAATGTTATCCACCCCGATGACATGGTGGCACAAACCAAGATTGCGATGGAGAATTTAGCTCGAATTCTGGCAGAGTTTGGTGCGACGCTGGATAATGTGGTTAAGATCACGACCTTTTATCAGGGAAATGCCTCTGCTGAGGCGTTGCACGAAAACCTGCTTATTCGGTCGAACTCATACAGGGCACCCGGCCCTGCAACGACGGGCGTGCCTGTGCCCGCGCTGGTTTATGAACGCATGGTCATCGAAATCGAAGCAATTGCGGTGCTTGATTAGCGTGAAAATCGGCTGGGCTGAATATTGGGAAAATCAGGGGTGAAATTTATTCGGGGGGCGCCGTAGCTCCCCCCGTTTTTACTGCCCGTTTTTGTCTGTATGCGGAATAGGAGCGCTGCTCGGCCCACCCTATCCTACTGCCATCATTCGTGAATTTGAGTTGATGTGACTATACGCAGTCACATGCGAATCAGTCAATATGAGATGATTCGTTTATTGCGAATCGGGGGGCACTGATTCGGAGAAGCGAATCGTTTCAATCACTTAGATATGAAGAAAAATTACCCGTTTTCACGCAAAACCACGCCAGCAAGGTACAAGGAGCCGCAAATCAGCACGCGGGCGGTTGGATCTTGGGCTGTGATCGTTTGCAGGGCGGCCATGACGTTGTCGGCAGTGTCAGCGTTAAGCCCTACCTCGCGGGCGGCCTCGGCTGTGGTGTTGGCGGGCAGGGTATTGGCCTCGCCGGGGATGGAAACGCCAGTGAGGTGGGTGGCGTGTTTGGCGAGCGGGCGTAGGTAGCCGCTGATGTCCTTAGTGTTGAGCATGCCGCAAATCAGATAGGTCGGGCGCGTGGGCAATGTCGCGAGAACCGCCGCAAGCGCATCCCCCGCCGCAGCGTTGTGCCCGCCGTCTAGCCATAGTTCGGCCTGAGGCGCGCTATCGGTCAGGGGGCCGGATTTGAGGCGCTGCATGCGCGCGGCCCATTCGGCGTTTACCATGGCGGCCTCGCAGGCGGCCTCATCCGCGCCAAGGTGGCGCAGGGCGGCAAGGGCAGCACCCGCGTTTAGCACCTGATGCGCGCCAAGAAGGGCGGGCATGGGCAGATCAAGCAGGCCGGTTTCATCCTGAAAGATCAGACGGCCACGTTCCTGATTAACGTGCCAATGTTGACCATAGGCCAAGAGCGGCGCGCCGAGGGCCATAGCGCGGGCCTCTATCACATCCATGGCTTCGTCTTGTTGGGGGCCAACGACGCAGGGCACGCCGCGTTTGATGATGCCTGCCTTTTCAAAAGCGATTTTGGCAAGGGTGTCGCCCAAAAATTGTTCGTGGTCGATGGAGACCGGGGTGATCACGGTCAACGCGGGGGTATCCAGCACGTTGGTGGCATCAAGGCGGCCGCCAAGGCCGACCTCAAGCAGGGTGTAATCCGCCGGGGTGCGGGCAAAGGCCAGCAGGGCCGCACAGGTGGTGATTTCGAAATAGGTGATGCTGGTACCGCCATTTTTGGCATAACATTCGTCCAGTATCTCGGTCAGATAGTCCTCGGTGATCAGATCGCCTGCGAGGCGGATACGTTCGTGGAAACGGGCCAGATGTGGGGAGGTATAGGCGTGAGCGGTTTTGCCCATCCCCTCAAGCCCGGCGCGGATCATCGCCTGAGTGGAGCCTTTGCCATTGGTGCCTGCCAGATGGATCACCGGTGGGAGGGCGTTCTGTGGCTCATCCAAGGCTGTGAGCAAGCGCCAGACACGGTCCAGGGTCAGGTCCATAAACTTGGGGTGCAGCGTCATCATGCGCGCCAGAATGGCATCAGAGTTTTGAGAGGTCATGGCATGCTCGCAAGCTGAAGGGCAGGAAATGGGGAATGGTCAGTGGGCAGGGAAGCCCCGGCGCGCAATCAGGCGCCGAGGAAATTTATGCCTTGGGTGTTTCTGCTGCGGGAGTTTCCGCGTCAGTTTCCGCAACCGCGTCGGTTTGCGGTGCCGGGATTTTCACGGTCTCATCGGGGGCAGGCAATTCGCCCATCACAGCAGGGGCAAGCCCGAGAAGCATGCGGGTGATGGTGATCAGCTCATTGCGCATGTCGGTGCGTTTGGTCACGCGGTCCAAGATGCCGTGATCCAGCAGGTATTCGGCGCGCTGGAACCCTTCGGGTAGCTTTTCGCGAATCGTTTGTTCAATAACGCGCGCGCCAGCAAAGCCGATCAGCGCATTGGGTTCCGCGATATGCACATCCCCCAGCATCGCATAAGAGGCCGTCACGCCGCCCGTGGTCGGGTGCGTCAGCACGACGATATAGGGCAGGCCTGCCTCTTTTAGCATTTGCACAGCGATGGTGCTGCGCGGCATTTGCATCAGGCCCATAATGCCCTCTTGCATGCGCGCGCCGCCAGCTGCGGAAAACAGGATTAGCGGGCGTTTGAGGTAAACCGCGCGTTCGGCAGCGGCAATAATGGCGTTGCCGACATACATGCTCATGGAGCCGCCCATAAAGGCGAAATCCTGTGCCACGGCCACGATGGGTGTGCGGCCAATTTCGCCCTCAGCCACCAACATGGCCTCGTTCTCGCCGGTTTTCTTTTGCGCGGCTTTCAGGCGTTCGGGGTATTTCTTTTGATCACGAAATTGCAGCGGGTCTGCGGCAGGTGCTGGCACGTCAATCTCGACGAAGATGCCGCCATCAAACAGCGCCTCAAAGCGGTGGCGCGGGCTGATTGCCATGTGGTGATCACAGTGGGTGCAGACATTCAGATTGCCCGACAACTCGCGGTGAAACAGCATGGTGCCGCACTCGCCACATTTGGACCAGAGGTTATCCGGCACTTCCCTACGGGAAAAGATCGAGTTGATCCGAGGGCGGACGTAATTGGTGATCCAGTTCATGCGCGGGTTCCTTGAGCGTCAAAACAATATCAGAAATAGGATGCCCTGTCGGGAATTGCAATCAGCGCCTTAACGCAAGACGGGCTGCTAGCCAGCTACAGAGCAAAATAGCCGCATCAATGAGCAGAGCATCGCGGATAAAGTCGGTATCTGCGGGGCCAAATGGCAGCACATACAGGGCGAGGCCAGAAAGATCCCCCTGCATGCCAAACAACAGCAATGCGGTAAGATTATTGACGAAGTGCAGCGCCAGTGCAGGGCCAAGCGTGCCAGAGCGCGCGGTCAGATCCGCAGCAGCAATGCCGAAACATGTCGTAGAAATCACCACATAGATCGCGTTTGGTCCGTAAAAATCCGGCTCATAGTGCAGCGCACCAAACAGGATTGAGGGCACTAATATCCAGATCAGCGGAGAGCGGAAACGCGCCGCGAGTTGGCTTTGGAGGTAGCCGCGGAACACCAGCTCCTCTGTGCCGCTTTGGATCAGAACGCCAAATAGGGAGAGAGGGAGCAGGAGCAGCCAGCGCGACATCTCAAGATTGGGGAATAAATCCATGCCCTCAACTGATGGGATCAGCCACACCACCACACTGAGCAGGAGGAGTGCCTTAAGAGTGGCGCGAAACTGGTGCAGGCACTGGCGCGCATCGCCCAAGAGCGTCGGCAAGCCACGATGATGCACCAAGCGCAGAGCCACCAAGAGGGCCAGTGTCAGAAAACCGAAACTAAATAGCGTGAACATCATCCCGGTTGGGGTGCCCGTTGACTGAAAGCTCTTAAGAAGCGAGGGGACGGTCAGAACAATTGAAAGCGCCGCATAGACCAATGCGACATAGCCGATCAACGTCGCGCAGACGCCAAGCACAAGCTGCCAAAGCTCTGATCTGGCGCGCGCGGGGGCCACCAAGGCCTCGTATTCTGAGTAACGGTTCATGATTGCCGTGTAGCTCGTTTTTGCCGATGCGAACAGGGTGCTTGTGTGGTGCGGGCCGGTCGATTATCCCTGAGATATAATTGCAAAGCCAATCGAAATTGGTAGCCAACTGTGCGCAACGCGCGCGGTCGCGCATGTGAGGGAAATATTGTGGGCATCGGATATACAACATTGGCACGGCGCGCGTTGGTCGTCGCTTTGGGCACGAGTTTGCTAAGCGGTTGCTTGGACGCCGGTAAAAACGCCGTACCTGATGAATTTTCGCCGTTCTGGTTCGCAGGACGATCCGCCACGCGCGTGCGGCTTGCCGAGGGGGATATCATCGTCACCGCGCCCAAGGGCTATTGCGTCGATAAATCATCGGTCGTGTCGCGGGGACAGGGCACATTTGTATTGCTGGCTGATTGCGCGATTTTGAATGGCACGCCAGAAACTGCGCCGCAGAACTTGGGCGTTTTGACTGTGACGGTTTCCGCGCCATTGGAGGGGGCTGTCACGATTGATGGGCTGGCACAGGTGACGCCGGACGCAAATGTCATCAGTGAGCGCACAAGCGGCGGGCTAAGCGTGGTTCATTTGGCGCATGGCGGCGATAAGGTCATGCCCAATTCTGATCCAAGCCATTGGCGGGGCGCGTTCCTGCATAATGGGCGCGCCATTGCGATGGCTGCCTATGGTCCGCTGGATGGCATTGTTCCGCATGATACCGGAGGGGCGCTGCTTAAAACCTTGGCGGACAATATTCGAGAAGCGAGCCCGAGTCGGGCTGCGTGGGTCGCCGTTGACGCCGGGGCAACGGGCGCGGCTGAGGGCACAACTGCGGCAACTGGGGCGCAAATTCCCGGAAAAGGTGTCAGGAAACTGTTTGGACGTTTGTTTCGGGTAAACCAATCCGATACATAATGGACAACATCGGGCATATTGTTTCAGAATCAGAAACAACGATCCGCTGACAAAGACCACAGGGGCCGCCGCAGGATGAGTGAAACATCAACCGGACTATTTCAGCGCATTGTTCAGCGCAGGCTTGCGAATTTTTGGGCGCGTGCCGCCCGTAGTGCTCATAAGGCCGACCTAAAGGTGCTGCGCGATCAGAGATCACGGGCGCGGCGTTTGCGTCAGCATCTGAACACATTGATTGCTGTATCTGAGGGGCGGTTGGCCCTGCCCTATATCGGCTCCACTGCCTTTCCCAAGCCACATGGTGTTGACTGGGCGTGGCGCCCGGAATTGTGGCGTGAGCCACTGGCGCGCAAGGGGCGTTCGTCGGTGCAAAGCAAAGAAATGCTGGGCGATGAAATCACTCTATTTCACGATTGCAACGTGTCCGAACTGACGCTGAGGCAATTGCGAAACACGCGTGAGCGTGACTTGGCCCCGTTTGGCCTGAGAATGGATGTTTTCCGCTTTGACGGCTCTTTCCTATCGCTGGTGATTGATCTGCCGTTTGACGCGGTTGACGGGCTGAAACGCCATCATTTGCTGCGTATGGACACAATTGTCGAGTTGGAAAAGCCGCTGGAAATATTTGCGCGACTGAACATCAAACACGGCCCCAACACCGAACAAATCGTGCGGGAACTGCCCTTGAATGAGCAGGATATCATGGTCGAATTTGACCTCGCCTATTCGCGTCTGAATGAAAAACGGATAGATAAGGCGTGGATTGATTTGATCTTTGAAGGGCCGGAAATGAACCAAGTTGTGTTGCGGGATTTGACGTTTAGCCGTCGCCCGAGGGCAGAGCTATGAGGCGCGCCATGAACAGCGCTATTCGGACGATAACCGGACAAAAGGAGCTGGCATCATGAGCACGCTGACACTGACGAAAAACCGGTTATTTGAGGGCGTCTGGGAGGGTGTTCTAACCGCTGGTGAGGGCATTGCGATGAAACCTCAGCTAGAGGTTTTTCATCTGGATAAGCCGGTCAGCGGGGTGCAGATGAATGATGCGCCTGACCAGAAAAGTTGGATCGTGAGGGTGCCGATTCCTGCGGAAATCATTTCTGACGGTGTGCAGACCCTATTGGTGCGCGACAAGGTGAGTGATCAAACGCTGACGACCATCACCATGATCTCCGGTGAGGCGCTGGCAGATGATATCCGCGCAGAGGTTGATCTATTGCGGGCTGAATTGGACATGCTGAAACGCGCGTTCCGACGTCATTGTCTAGAAACCATGTAGTTTCACAACTGTAGGGTCGACGATCGGGCACGTGATTTCAGGGAAGGCGTAAGGGCGTTTCGCGCGTCACAGTGAACGCGAAACGCGAGGTATCATTCCACAGATTTATCGCGCGCCTTCACCCGATGGAATTTCATAAACACGTCAAGCATATGTTTTTGCTGGTCAAAGTGGCCATGCTGGGCCTCGATATTGAAATACCGGCCCAACTGGTTCAGCACAACAAAGTTGGAAAATGAACAGTCATTGCCTGCTGGTGTTACATGTTCATAGATGACATTGACGCCGGCCTTGTGGAAATACGCTGCTGCCTTTTTGGCTTTGCGGTCCTCCTCAAACGGTGTGGTGCCTGCGAGTAAAACTGCATCGTCCTCGTCCCCGCCATTGGGGGCAAGAAGGCCATTCATGACCCGGCTATTGCGCTTGGCCGAAATCCCGCCACTGCCACCATTGCCCGAATGACCGTTGGCGTTGTTGTGCAATGTCAGAAAGAAATTCGCGCGGGTGTGGCGTAGATCAAGCATGATTTGGGAGAATATTGGCGAGGGTTTGGTGCGCATGTCTCGGCAGCTTTTAGTACTGGATTTCGAGGTGCCGAAATTGCGATTTGGATCCTGAACACCATGAAACACACGTTTATCCGAGGCCTCTACCGCAACGATTTTACCACCGTATTTGCGGATCGAATAAAGGGCTGTGTCAAAAGCCGAGTTTTCGTTGTCGTGCAGCAAAAAGATCGTCGGCCCGTTGGTGTGTTTGGTGTTGTCGATCACCGTCAGGCGCCAATCCAGACCATTTTCGTCGAACTCAATCTCGGACAGGCACAGGTGCTCTGACATCGCCAAAATATCAGCGTTGCGGCTGATATCCGTATCGCGGACCTGTGCAATGGGCATGCAGCCTTCATTGGCCACCGATTGGGCCTGAGCCGTGCCAACACCAAGTATACTGACCGCTAATGCCCCGGCCAGTGTCAGCAATTTTGCTGCGTTATTCATTTATTTATCCTGCCAACAAGCGGAAGTAACCCGCACCGCAATATCCGTTATAAAGATCGGCATTCAACATCGGCCCGCTGATCACGGTGTGATTTTTTGGCCGTGGCGTCACCCCATCGCGGGTGATTGAAACATAGGAGTTCTGTGCGATGGACCCGCGCCATGTATGGCCGCCCGAGGTGAATTCGATCTTACCTTTGTTTAGATATGCCGTGCCCGCATAGCGCGATTTGCATATCCGTCCTTTGGAACCACTGTAGGAGGTATAGTAGCCGCGCTCAAACTGGAACACACCACTCAGCAGATCACCGCCGACCTGGCTGCCGCTGGGCAGGTTGGTGTCAGAGGTGTTTTGGCAATATTTATCAACCACGGCTTGGCTGGTTTGCCCCTCGACGAAACCCGGATTCATGCGGGCAAAGGCGGCAAGGGCCTTGTGTTGACCACAGCTAAGGGCGGCCCCATCTTCGGCGGCGGAAACCTGTTCGGGTTTATGCGTGGTGCCGGTGTTATTGTGGCAAAGCGCGTTCAGCTCGTCGATGGTGTATTGCCCGATATTGGGGCTGCCCAAAGACGGGCACCCAACATTAAGGCGCATTTGTTGTGCCGTGGCAGAAGTGGGCAACAGCAGCATGGCAGCCAGCAGAAACAAGGCACCAAACAGGGCGCGGTTGATAGGTGCCGATAAGGTTTTAGTCGTCGCAGTTTGCTTGAGATACATATGCAATCCCCATACTTGATAGTGTGATTTCGTCGTCTGTTACGGTCTGAAACCCTTGTCTGAAGGACAAGTACCGCTCTGCGCCTCTGCCGTGGTGGCCGTCGTCGTCAGAAAACGTATCGCCCAGACTATAGAACATGGCAGTCAGGTGTTTGTCACTGATTTCATAGGTGCGGCTGCGCCAGCCCATATAGCCGCCCGCCAGAAAATCCGCGTGTAATTCGATGCATTTCACGCGGTGCGGGTTGGATTCAACCAGCATATCCAACAGGCCGTGTTTGGTTTGAAACGCATGTGCAGATTCATGTGCCAAGATGGCGATGGCGCTGTTTATATTTCCCGGCGGATTGGCCTGTTGCAGGAAAAATTCGATCCCGACAACCAATGTCTGGCTTTGGATATCAAAGTAGGCACCCCACTCTTCCTCGTCCAAGCAAAAGGCCCCAAAGGAGAAGCCGAAGAACCGCTCCAACTCATCCTGTGCAGTCAAAAGCAGGTCACGAAACACCGGGTTCTCTAGCTCTGCCACAGGGAACTGATATGGGCCGGAGCAATCTGCGCGTGCAGGTGCCGCCGTCATCATCAGCGCCAAAAGGCAGGCCAGAAAACCGTGGTGAATGTGGTGCCGCATTCAAATGATCCTAGTTTGCGCCGACGGTCTGGAAAATCCAGTCGCGGTAGGTTGAGGTGCGCCCGTAAACCCCAGGAAAGCCCGGCTGCGCACAGCCTTTGCCAAAGCTGACCACGCCAACCAAAAGATGCCCTGTGGGGCCATCACGGATGATGAGCGGCCCACCGCTATCCCCCTGACAGGAGTCTTTGCCGCCCTGTTCATAGCCCGCGCATAGGTGCAGGTTTTCGGCGATCCCGCTGCCATAGGCCGCGCTGCACATGCTGGAATCAAGTTGTTTGACGTTCACCGTGCTGAGGATTTCGGCCACTCTACCGCCTTCGACTTGGGCACCCCAACCGGCGACTTCGGCGCAGGTGCGAAGGGGGGCCAATGTTTGCTCCATCTTGGCGGAGGGTAGCAGAGCGAGCGCGCTGTTTGGAATATTTGCCGGGCTTGCCAATTTTAGCAGCATCAAATCATGCACAGGCGCGCCGTAGCTTTCGCCATAAGAAGGGTGCAAAAACGCCTTGCTGACACGCAAACCATCAGACGATGCGCGCCCGTTGCTGGTGGCCGGATGCACCGTCATGCTGGCCCCATCCGAGAAGCAATGCGCCGCGGTCAGCACCCAATCCTGAGAGATCAGCGAGCCGCCACAAAAACCAGTCCCCTGCCCCGTATTGATGCGTAGCTGCACAATAAAGGGCCAATCGCGCGGGTTGGCGTCATGGCCGTTGATGATGCGCATTTCGCGCTTGCCGCTTTTGGGGCTAATGCATTCAACAGTCGATTGGGCCATCGCGGATGTGCCAATGCCAAGTGCAAGAATGCCCGTCGTGAGCAACTGAGTGAGTCTGGTGATCATGTATCATTCTCCTGACTTAACGCGTTTCGGCACATGCCAGATGCAAGAGTTTGCGAAACGCAGTACAATAATTCAACGCTTAGTTGCTGACGCTATATTCAAGATATTTCACATCCCGAGCAGAGCAAATACTACCGGATTTGGTGTGATTGCTAAGATGCAGATTCATGGTTTTTTTCTGCACCTTTTGGCCGGGAATGGCGTAATCGGACGGGTCAAGCTGCTCCTCCGGCGATTTGGTCAGGTTAATGGAAATTTTGCCGATGCCAATGCCCTCTTCGGGGGGGTGATACAGCGGAAACGTGTCGCGCCCACCAAAGCAATACTGCTTACCCGCCTCAACGAGTGCGTGGGTTTCGCCGTCCGGATGTGTCAGAACATTGGGGTAAAGCTGTTCAAAATCGCCCTGTTTAGGCGCATCAAACACCGAGATATAACCGCCCGCAGAGGTCGTGAAACACAGCACCAACAGCTCGTTCACGCGGAACCTTGCTTTGGATGTGGTTTCGCCGCGCTCATATTCATCAAAACCTGTCATAAAGGCATCAATGCACGCGGCCTGCGCTGTGCCGCCGATGGCAAGGCTGGTCGATAAAGTAAGCGCCAACAGGCGTTGAAAAGATTTTGGTACTAATGGCATTTGATAAAGCTCCTGTTCACACGATCCGCCCACGATCCTATTGGGCCGGTTGCGCCTTAATTGCTGGGCGAAATGCGTAGGTCTGTGGTGCCCGTCGGGCGTTGTGTCAGTGTTGATTGGCCCGAAAAGGCATGCCCGGACGTCGCGTTCAACGTGGCGCTAAGGGTGGCGGGGTATGTCATGCCGGCAGGCAATCGCAGCGTGACCATATAGGGAGGTCCGGCGCTGGTTAGCGTATTCACAACAATGGGTTTGCTAGAGGCAGGCCCAACAACGCTGACTTGCAATTTTGAGCCGGCGGGCAAGGCGATGCGTTCCAAGAATGAAACCGAGACCTGCATTTCGATGCTATCGCTCATTGGCATAACAGAGCGCGTAAGGGAGGCCGATTTGACGGGTGGTTTGACGGTCGGCGTTTTAACTGCTGGCTTGGGGGTCGTCGCAACGGAGGGCTCCGCCGCCTTGGGCATCTGGGTGTGCGGCATGAGATCGGCACAGCCCTGCACCAGCAATGCGCAGGAAATAACAAGCGCGCCTTTTGCGGCAAAACGGGGTCTAATCAAAAAACGAAAGGCATCAAACATAGCAATTACTCCGAAGATACTGGTGTTATTTCGACCCGGCGATTTAGGTCGGCATTAGGGACGTTTGGATCAAGCAAGCGGGTTTCGCCAAAACTGCGTATCTTGACCGCCAAAGGGATATCGAGCCCTCCTAATAAATGTACTGCCGCGGCCTGTGCCCGATCTTTGCCTAGTTTTTGATTGGCGGCAAGGGAGCCGACAGCATCGGTGTGCCCGTCAATGAAATAGGCCGATTTGCTCAGGGCGGTATCCCCGGCAATCACCTGCGCGACCGTGTTCAACAAGGCCTGAGACTCTGCGGTCAAGGCCGCGCTGCCAAATTCAAAGGTGATGGCAAAGCTAACCGCCTGAATATCCGGATCAGTTTCAACAATGGAAATCGCACGGGTGAGAGAGTTGCTTTGGCTGCGGGATAAGGCGCAGTGGATTTGCGCCGCCGTCGCGTCAGACGATAGAACCGCAGGCAAGGTATCACAGGTGGTTTTCGCCTGTGCGTGCAGGGGGCCGCCCAGCAGCAATGCCACTGTTGTTACGGCGGCAAGCACTGCCTTTATCACAAGGGTCCAACCCTGTTTGGAATGATTAGCGTACATCACATTATTCCTTTCGCCCCATATTGGATTACTTGGCAATCACATATTGAAGCGTGGTTTCGCGGATTTCTGCCTTGCCTGAGGTGTCAAAAAAATCACTCAGCGCCTTGGTGGTATTTGCCGCCGGTTGAACAGCGCGCGGGAAGGCAGATTTTTTGTCAAACAGGGTGCCCATCAGCGTCTCAAATGCGGTGACGTCGCCCTTGATCGCGATGAATTTCACGACCTCTGTGCCGCCATCACCGCTTACCTGAAATTCGTATTTCGCATCTTTGGCGGGCAAGGTGAGGCTATCAGCCGTTTGGGGCGCTTGCGGGGTATCGGCGGTGGCGAATTTATTGGGGTAGATCATCTGGATCACGCCTTCTGAATCCATATTCAACACGTAAAGTGTCGCGCCTTCGACGCCCTCAACCTCAAACGCGATTTTGTCGCCTGTACGCAGCACACCCTTGGCGGCACTTGCCTCGTCTGTGACCTCAATCGGTTTGATTGTCGCGGTTAGGGGATCGTCGATAATCTCTACTGCGGTCAATGCGCGAAAATTGTCAAAGTTTGAATCGGCATATGCCAGCGGGGCAGCAGCGATCATCAATGCAGCGGTGGTTAATCTAATGGCCCTATACATTGTCTATCCTTTTCGTTGAACTTGCTTTGTGTTTGCATCCCCAATATGACCCCTTGGAACAGCTCGCTCAACCCGGGTGGGTCAAACTGTTTTTAGGTAGCCCTACTAATTATGAGTAAGCAATAATAACAGCGTTCTGGATAACGATATGCAGCAAATTCACATTCAAACTCTGGAGAGTTTGCGCCGAGCTAAGACAGAATTCCACAATAAACTTTGTCAAAACTCGAAAAACTCTGACCCTTTACAGCTTCAGAAGCTGCGAAGTGAGAATGTTTTTGCCCTGACAGAGTTCCTGTTTCTGTTGCAAAACTTTGCGCTGACAAGTGATGCGCAGCGGTTGGAAACCTATATAAAAGCGCATAATCAACAGTTGCAGGACCTGATCAACACACCTGAACAGCGCGTTTTGATGGGTCTTGAGGTGCCCAGATTGAAACGCGGATTGTTCAGCGCTGTGCAGATTCACAAGGCAAAGGCCAACCTCTCCCTACCAACACCCGGCCTGGATCAAGCAGACATGCAGCGGCTGACAATCATGCTGTTTTCGCCTGAAACAGGGCGGCGCGTGCTTGAAAGCCTAGAGGCCGGGGGGTTTATCACGCGCACCGAAACCCCCTATCAATCAAAAATAATTCAATCAAACGGGATCGCCGAAGGGTATTTTGCCCAGTATCTTGATGATGTGCGTGCGCAGATTGCCCCAACCGGATCACCCCAAGGAGACACGTGATGAAATATTTTTTGCAAACCTGCGCAGCGGCCATTTTTGCCGCATCAACAGCCAACGCCTGCATCGTAACACACCCCGAATTGCAAAAAGCAGTGCGTCAGGTTTTGGTCACAGCAGAGAACCCGCAAATCAGCGGATGGGCCGGGTATTTGAACGACGGGTTTTATGCAGAAATGGCCTGTAGGTTGTCGCCTAAATTGTCCGCCTCAGATGTCTATGAATTACAAGGCAGCCCGGAGATTTTGGTCGAGAAAGCCGCGCAAATGGTGCTGTTGCGCAATCAATCGGATGCCCTGATGTTGATCCTGTCCGCCATGCAAAGCACGCGGCCCATTATCAAGGACTGACCGTCGAATTCCCATGCAGTTTACTGCGCGCAAACCTTGTGCGCGCAGGATAGGGCCAGCCATTTGCGCGGCAGCCCCGAAGCGATTTGGTTTGCTGCATCATGACCGGAGCCTGCGCACCAGATTTCGGACAGTTCCGATGCCATTTGCCCAGAAAATGCCCGACCTCATGATTGATGAGATAAGCGCGATATTCACCCAATCCCGCCTGCCAATGCGCGATCCCCTCGTTCCAGCGCAAAACATTTAGGATGACGCGATTCCCCGACCTACAGGACAAATATCCAAGGGTTTGCAGCGGCAGACACATTTGATCCACATCGCGCGGGGTGGCTATGACGATTTGGAGATCAACGCGCCCCGTTTTAACGGGGTGAAAATAGCGGTGCCCTTGCTCAGCCCATCCACGGTCATCACCCAAGATATCATGGATTTCGCCTGCCACTTTCGTCATATCCAGCCCCGTATTTGGGCCCAAAACAACGCGGTAGGTGATCATTTTCTTCGGCAGACTACGACGAAGCGACTTTTGAGCGGAACCGAGCCACACATGCGATTGATCTAGGGCATTTTCGCCCCACCCAACCACACGTCGTGCCCCGAATTCAAATGGCTCAGCACTTCGCATCAACGGATGAGAAAGCGGATTCGGCAAAGCCAATCCAATGGCCAATATGGCGACCATCATACTAAAAATCATATGTCCCCCAAGGACGAAAAATGCAGCAATATGGGGGTAGAATGCATGAAATTCCGCGTAAAACAAATGAAATACGCGAGTTTTGGGAAAATGCCGATATACAGGGTGATCTTCGCGGTGCCGAAAATTGGGCAGGCCCATTAGGTTTTTAAGGCTGCAAAGATAAGCGTATTGGTGGCAGGCATTACCTGCCACCAACCAAGCAGATTTTACTTAGGTGCTTTGGTTTTACGCAGGTACGGGAAAATTGTTTCAAATTCGCCGAACTTGGCTGTCGCGTCTTCATTGCTGACAGTTGGAGGAATAATCACATCCTCACCCGGCACCCAATTCGCAGGAGTCGCAACGCCCTTGCCAGACATTTGCAACCCATCAAGCGCACGCAGGATTTCTGCAAAGTTCCGCCCAACGGACATTGGGTAAGTCATTGACAGCTTTAACTGTTTGTCAGGACCAACGATAAAGACGGAACGCACAGTCGCACTGTGAGCTGGCGTGCGCCCGTCGGGCATATAGGCCTCTGCGGGCAGCATGTCGAACTGTTTGGAAACGGCCAAATCCTCATCCGCGATGATCGGAAAGCCTGCTGGTGCGCCGGCGTAGGATTCGATGTCGGCTTTCCATTTTTTGTGC
>CAXIAD010000003.1:0-100250 GCA_964021645.1 uncultured Cognatishimia sp.
CGGCAAAGTTTCACCGCTGATCTTGTCAGCACAGCCCGCATAAAATTGGAAAAATTCCGCGATATCCTTTGCCTGCCACCGGGTTTCTTTCAGCATCTTGCCGGTGTCTATGGATTCCGTCCGCCCTAGGCCCTCAGACTCGTCCGCCAGTAATTCCGCTAACCGGCGCAGGCATTTGCCGCGCTCCGTTGGCGTCATCTTTGACCACGGCCCCGTTGAAAACGCGGTGTGGGCGGCACGCACGGCCCGGTCCACATCATCCTCGGTAGCTTCTGGAATACGGGCCCAGACCGCGCCGGTGGTGGGATTAACACTTTCAAAAGTGCCGCCATCACCCGCGTCGACCCATGCGCCATCAATGAGCATTTTGTATGTTTGAATATCCGTCATGCGCTTGCCTTCTCACAGTTGGTGATTCTCATTCTTGACGGGATGTGAGATTTAATGTGCGTATTTTCGCCGCGAAATGGCGAAAAATACGATACCCTCGGCGATGTTTGCCGTCTAACCTTGTCACAACAAGAGAGGCTTGCATGACAAAAAAGAAACAAATCATTGGCGGTCCGTTAGAAATCAACGGGCGCGTTCTGTCACTGTCGCGGGCCATTAGGGCGGGTGATTTTGTCTTTCTGACCGGGCAAATTCCTATGCAGAACGGCGCGCCCATGACCACGGGCACAGTTGAGGATCAGACCCGCGCCATTCTTGATGACATCAAGGCCACGCTTGCTTTGGCAGGTTGCGACTTGGACGATGTGGTCAAGGCGATGGTCTGGCTGCGCGACCGCGCTGATTTCCCCGGTTTTAACGCAGTTTATGGCGAATATTTCCCGGTTGCCCCTCCAACGCGTTCCGCCATCGTCAGTGATTTGCTCGTCGATGCGCGGGTTGAGGTTGAGGTCGTCGCCTACCGCCCATTGGATACCGAATAGATGACGCTGCACTCTCCAAATGGCACCGCCTATGCGGTTACTGGCCCCACCGATGCGCCTGTGGTTGTTCTCATCCATGGTCTGGGTCTGAACAGCGAATGTTGGCAGTGGACGACACCGGCCTTGCAGGCAAAGTTTCGGGTGATCACCTATGATCTCTTTGGACACGGGCAATCCTCGCCTCCACCAGAGACACCTACATTATCAATGTTTTCCAATCAGTTGCGCGATATTCTTGATCATTGCAACGCAACAGATGCGGCCATCTTCGGCTTTTCCTTGGGTGGCATGATTGCCCGGCGATTCGCTCAGGATGCGCCCATGCGGGTCGCTGCGTTAGGTATACTCCACTCCCCATACCAACGCAGCGATGCCGCACAAACCGCCATTCTCAAACGTGTAGAGCAGGCCCAGCACGAAGGGCCAAGCGCCACAATTGAGGCTGCATTAGAACGATGGTTCACCGATGGCTACCGCGCCGAGAATCCGCAAATGATGGATCTGGTGCGCAGTTGGGTGACAGCCAACGACATCGCGGTTTACCACACCATCTACCGCGTTCTCGCTGAGGGTATTGACGAAATCACCGCTCCCACGCCGCCCATTTCCTGCCCCACGCTGGTTGTGACCGGGGATGAGGATTTCGGCAACGGTCCCGAAATGACGCAGGCGATAGCCGCCGAAATTCCCGGCGCCGAAACACATATTCTGTCAGGTTTGCGCCACATGGCATTGGCCGAGGCCCCCGACCGTATGAACGTCCCCTTATTGGCCTTCTTAGCCCGCGCAATCCCTTCCACAACAGGAAAAACACCATGAGCACCGGCATCCTAAAAGGCATCCGCGTCCTTGACCTTAGCCGCATGTTGTCAGGGCCCTATTGCACAATGATGCTGGCCGATCACGGTGCCGAGGTCATTAAGATCGAGGGTGCAACAGGCGACACCAGCCGCACCAATGGCCCCTATCGCGAGGATGACCCCGATCACGACTGGGCTGGCTATTTCGTTAGCCTCAACCGAAACAAGAAAAGCGTGCAACTGGACCTGAAATCAGAGACAGGCAAAGCGGCCTTTCGCAAACTTGCCGCCACCGCAGATGTGATCGTCGAAAATTACCGTCCCGGCGTGATGGAGCGCTTGGGCCTTTCCTACGAAAGCCTTGCGGCAGAAAACCCCGCATTGGTCTATGCCGCGATCCGTGGTTTCGGTGATCCCCGTAGCGGCGAAAGCCCATATGGAAACTGGCCCTCTTATGATGTCGTCGCACAGGCGATGGGCGGATTGATGAGCATGACAGGCCCGGATGCCGCCACCCCAACCAAGGTCGGCCCCGGTATCGGCGATGTATTTTCCGGTCTGATGATGTCCTTTGGCGTGATGGCTGCCCTGCGGCAGGCCGAGGCAACGGGCAAAGGCCAATTTGTCGATGTTGCCATGTATGACGCGATGATTTCTCTCTGCGAACGCGGCATTTATCTGCATGATTTTAAGGGCGTGGCCCCTGTGCCCGAGGGCAATGGTCACCCGCTTCTCGCGCCCTTTGGCCTCTTTCCTGCTCTCGACGGTTCCGTGGCGCTGGGCATTGTGGACGATGCCTTTTGGGTCGCTCTAACACAGGCGATGGACCAACCCGAGTTGGCACAGGACGCCGCCTATCGCAGCCGCGCGGCGCGCTCCGCCAACGCGCAAACCGTCAATCAAATGGTCAGCAAATGGAGCGCCAAACACACCAAGGCAGAGCTCGCAGAATTGCTTGGCGGGCGCGTGCCCTTCGGCCCCCTAAACGACATCGCTGATATCGTCGCTGACCCCCATGTCGCAGCACGTGGCATGCTTGCTGAAATCACCCACCCCGATCCAGATGCCAAACCTTGGACAGTGGCCGCCAACCCGCTGAAATTCAGTGGCGAGGTAACGGGCACATTACAGGCTCCCCGCCGCCTTGGCGCAGACAACGACATCTACCTTGATGCGCCCACCCCGACGCCCATGTCTGACACCGAAAAACGCGCTCTTCGCGATGCGTTTGGCACTTTTGCAACTGGCGTCACCGTCGTCACCACCCGCCAACCAGATGGCACGCCCCGTGGCTTCACCGCCAACTCCTTTACCTCCGTGTCGCTTGATCCGCCGCTATTGCTGGTCTGCGTCGGTAAATCCGCGCACAGCTGTGATGTGTTCGCCAATGCGGATCATTTCGCCGTGAATATCCTTAGCGAACAGCAAAAGGGTGTCTCTGGCCTGTTTGCCTCGCAATCGCCTGATAAATTCGAACAGGCCGATTGGCAGGCAGGTGCAGCCAATATGCCCCTTCTGGACAATTCGCTTAGCGGCTTTGTCTGTGCGCGCCACAAACTTGTGGACGCCGGTGATCACCTCATTCTGATTGGCCGCGTGATCGACCATACCGTCAATGATGTGCAGCCGCTTGGTTATCATCGCGGCGGCTATTTCTCGATCGGGCTTGAGGACAACCTCGTGAGTGCTGCCAGCACGGCGGGCAATGTCTCCATCGGCGCGATAATGGAGCGTGAACGCGAGGTTCTACTGAAACAACACCCCGATGGTGGCTGGAGCGTGCCCAAAGCACCCGCAGTTAACAACAATTTTGACGGACTCATGAACAGCATCGTCGCCACCGATCTACAACCCACGTTGGATCACCTCTACGCCGTCTATCAAGACAGCGAAACCGGCAGGCACGGGATATTTTATCACGGCCAAGTGTCCGGCGACGCCCCTCGCAATATGGCCTACTTCGCTCTGGATGACCTCCCGCTAACTGATATCCAAAATGAGGCCGAACGTAGCATGCTCACACGCTACCGTGACGAATTGCGGCACGGCGCGTTTGGCATCTACCAAGGTAACGAAATGGTCGGAAAGGTGCAGCGCGTCACCAAATAACCCGTGAAATTCCCGCAAACACCCCTGACAAAGAGTAGAAAACCACATGTTCCCAGAATTACGCAAAATCATCACCTTTGACGAAGACATCCACCGCGAAGGCCAACGTGCTGCCGATCCGGTCTTGCGCATGATTGGCGTCGCCGCCGTTGTTACCAACCCATGGGCCGGGCGCGGCTATGTCGAGGATCTCTCACCAGAAATTCAGCGCATGGCCCCCCCTTTGGGCAAAATGCTGACCGACCGTCTGATCTCCCTCGCAGGCTCCGGTGACGCGATCGAGGCCTATGGCAAGGCCTGCATCGCCGGAACCGATTGCGAGTTGGAGCATGCCTCTGCGCTGATTCACACCCTGCAATTCGGCAACTTCTACCGCGAGGCCGTCGGGGCCAAAAGCTATCTTGGCTTCACCAACACACGCGGCCCTGCCAATACCCAAATCCAGATCCCTTTGATGGATAAACACGACACAGGACGGCGCTCACATTACCTAACGGTGCAGTTCTCCATCTACGACGCTCCCGCCCATGACGAGCTGGTCGTCGCTCTTGGTGCAGCAACCGGAGGCCGCCCACACCACCGCATCGGTGATCGGTATTCTGATCTGGCAGCCCTTGGCCGTGACGTAGAAAATCCAGCAGACGTAAACTAAAGCTGCCAGCCAGCTTGTAGTAAAAAAGTTCAATTGAACTTAAATCGAATCGCAGCGGCAGCATGATCTACTGGATCGGCTTGCCGCTGTAATTTTGCAACTTCCCGACCCGTAGG
Organism: uncultured Cognatishimia sp.; assembly: GCA_964021645.1. Classification (GTDB taxonomy): domain Bacteria; phylum Pseudomonadota; class Alphaproteobacteria; order Rhodobacterales; family Rhodobacteraceae; genus CANLDA01. Next base: position 4,610 of record CAXIAD010000003.1, read on the forward strand.
CAGCTTTGCACACGCCCCATGTCACAGCACCGCTCGTCAGAAGACCACCCCTCCCTAAAATGACGCAGTACATCTTCGCGTGTGATGAATGTTGTTGCGTCGTGTTCGTCCTGGGATGTTCCCATGGTGTTACATCGGGGGCGTCACTGTGTAGCATCACAATGCAACACCAACCATTCCGCCTTGAAGCTAGATGCGCTACCCTCGGCATTGATAATGACGAAGGTTGAGGCTCAAAATGTTTTCTACCAAGATTGGAATTTTACCCCAAGCGGCGTTTCTACAGGCCTACGCTGATCAGGCCGGATGCTTCACCGATTGTTACTATGTCGATGTCCCCAAATCAGTCTCTATATCAGAGACTATTTCAGCGTTTTTCACCACTCCGGTGTTTCGCTTGGAAAGAGTTCTGTTAGGCATTTTTGCGCGCAAGCCCTCTACGGATCAAGACGTTGAAAACTTGGCATCAGGCAGGTCCACTGGCTTGGCATTCTGGCGAACCGAACGCCGGGATCAGACACAGTTGCTATTGGCCGTCGGTGATGGCCCAATCCGTACATGGTTGATGGTCGAACCTGCGAATACCGCTCAGGCCAATACCCGGATCTACTTTGGCAGCGCAGTCATGCCTCAGGGCGTGTCCGCCGATGGCGCACCCCAAATTGGCCTGATGTTTCGCGCTTTCCTCGGGTTCCACATGCTATACTCGCGGCTTCTCCTCACGCTCGCAAGGCGTCGCCTCTTGTCTTGACATAAAGCAGGGCGCCATCCTATCCGCCCAGCATTTCAAGCAGGAAATTCCCAAAGCAGTGAATTCTGTTTACCAAAGGTGTGATGTCGTATAGTGAACTACTGAAGTTCATATGAAAACGATACTCATCCATGCCCCTGAACACCCGCCAGCAAGATATTCTTGAAACCCTCGGCCTCGCTGGCCATGTCGAGGTTGAAAACCTCGCGCATACAATGGGCGTCACCACACAAACTGTCAGGCGCGACCTAAACGATCTCGTAATGCGCGGCCTTGTGGCACGCACCCATGGTGGTGCCCGAAAACTACTATCAACCGCAACGATGGGCTATGAGGGCCGACGCCAAATCAACATCGCCGCCAAGCAGTCCATCGCGCAAGCAACGGCAAATCTTATTCCTAACGGTGCCTCAGTCGCGCTGAATATCGGCACCACAACAGAGCAAGTCGCCCAAGCCCTGCGCCTGCACACCGACCTCACCGTTCTGACCAATAACATCAACATCCTGCATATCCTGCGCGATGCCCGCTTGCGGTCCATGATCGTTGTCGGGGGGGAAGTGCGCCCCTCCGATGGTGCCATAATCGGTGACGACGCGGTGGCGGCGATTGGCAGATACAAGGTCGACATCGCGGTGATCGGCACCTCCTCGCTAGATCCTGACGGCTCCGTTCTGGATTTCGATCCGCGCGAAGTTGCCGTTGCACGCGCCCTTCTGGCGAACGCCCGCCAAACCGTTCTTGTCGCCGATACAACGAAATTCGATATCTCAGCGACGCATCGGATCTGCCATCTGTCTGATCTTGATCACGTTGTCCTGAATGCCGCGCCGCCCGCAGAATTTGTCGCCGCCGCAAAACACGCAGAAACCAACATTATCATCGCCGAAGGTTCCCCATGACCCAACAACATTCCCCTGTTGATCTGTTCATCATCGGCGGAGGCGTCAACGGGTGCGGCATTGCGCGGGACGCGGCCGGGCGCGGCTATACCGTCACCTTGGCCGAGATGAATGACCTCGCCTCTGCGACCTCCTCTGCGGCGACCAAACTGTTCCATGGCGGGCTGCGGTATCTAGAATTTTTCGAACTCCGCCTTGTCCGCGAGGCCCTTGGCGAACGCGAAACCTTGCTGCGCGCGATGCCCCATATCAGCTGGCCAATGCGGTTCGTTTTACCTCTGCATCCCGACATGCGCTTTGATGGCGACACACCGGCGTCGCGTCTGCTGGGCACCGTCATGCCATGGCTAAAAGGGCGCAGACCTGCGTGGATGATACGGGCCGGGCTCTTCCTCTATGATCACATGGGGGGTCGCAAAATCTTGCGCGGAACCACAACGATAGATTTGCAAACTGACATCGCCGGCACCGCGCTAAAGCCGCACCTAACCCGCGCGTTTGAGTATTCCGATTGCTGGGTTGAGGATGCGCGACTGACCCTGCTTAACGCCCGCGACGCCGATGCGCGTGGGGCAAATATCATGGTTCAGACCAAGGTGATCGCCGCCAACTTCAACGAGGGGCTTTGGTATATTGATGTGCGTCTGCCAGATGGGCAAATACAAACCCGTCAGGCCCGAATGTTGGTGAATGCCGCGGGACCGTGGGTTGGCGATGTGATCCAGCAACGGCTGGGGCTGGATAGCTCTGAAAACGTGCGTCTTGTGCGCGGCAGCCACATCATCACACGGCGCCTGTTTGATCACGACAAATGTTATTTCTTTCAGGGCTCGGACGGGCGCATCATCTTTGCCATTCCCTATGAGGAAGATTTCACCCTGATTGGCACTACAGACATGGATCACACCTCTCCCGATCAGAAACCACAGTGCACCCAGGGGGAAGCCAACTATTTACGGACCTTTGCGGGGGAGTATTTCAATACGCCAATAGCTTCGGATGACATCGTCTGGACCTATTCAGGGGTGCGTCCGCTGTATGATGATGGGGCAGATTCCGCGACCGCTGCTACCCGCGAATATGTGCTGCGCACGGATACCTCGGCAGGGGGGCCTGTGTTGAATGTGTTTGGCGGCAAGATCACCACCTATCGCCGCCTCGCAGAGGCCGCGTTGGAAATGATTGATCATGGTTTGGGAGCGGATACAGAGAAATGGACTTCGGGTGTCGCATTGCCCGGAGGGGATTTCGCCGTTGACGGTGTCCCGGCATTGCGTGAGGCATTACGCCAGCAGCTACCGTTTTTTGAGGGTTTCACCATTCGCCGGTTGATCCGCCAATATGGCACCGAGGCAGCCGGTATATTCTCAGGTGCCGCGTGTCAGGCTGATCTGGGCGAGGATTTTGGCGGGGGCATTTCCGCGTGTGAGCTGGATTGGGCAATTGCTCATGAATGGGTGCGAAGTGCGGATGATTTCCTATGGCGTCGCAGCAAAATGGGGTTGCGGATGAATGCGGATCAAGTGGCCCGAATTGAGGCGTATATTCACGATCATCAGTGAGAAAACAGAGCGGCTGCGCCGCGCTGATTAGATTTGGGGGGCTTTGCCCCCAATATTGAAACGCAAATGCGTTTCAATTTCTCCCCCAGGATATTTTTACCCAAGAGAAGAGTGGGCCAGACAATTTGATTCAAATTGTTGTCAAAATTATGAGTTTTGGCAATTGCAGATTAAGGGTGATTCGGTGGTTCAGTTTTTGAAACGTACGTTTCGGGGCCTGAAATTGGCAATTCGTCACTTTGGACAAAAGTTAAGCCTGCGTACGTTGTGGCGTGTTGTTCTGTACAGCACAAAATGTTGGGGCAGGGTGTTGCGTAAATCGGGGTTTTTACGTTTCAAAAACGGCCCAAAAGCGGAATTAATGCAACGTGCGTTGTAAAAGGGGGCACTCATTGGTGCCCCCTTTGCTTAGTTGTCGTTTGTCAGCGCATTGGGGTCAAAAACGCTGCCGAACCCGCTGTTACCGTTGGTTGCAGGTGCGTCAGACTCTGTGGTCGAGTCATCGTTCTGCAGGGCGTTGGGATCGAATGCGCTGCCAAAGCCGCTGTTGTTTGCGGGCTTGGCGGGCGCATCAGATACGGGGTTTTCAGCTGCCTTTTTCGCGGCATTTTCAGCGCGTTTTTTCAGCAACTCTTGTATGCGAATTTCCGCCTCGAGACGTTTTTCCGCCTTCACATCCGCAACACATTGCGCTGGGCTATAGGTGGTTGCGGTGCCGACCACCGTAATGGTGCCAACTGCCAGCAAAACCAACATGATGGCCGCCGGATTGCCTGAGAGGAAACGGGGCAGACGTAGCCCGTTGAACTCTGGCAAAGCGCCTTCTTTGCGGGCATCTGCGACCAATTGCTTGCGCTTGATGTTGGCCTCATTTGCGAGTGCCCCAAAGACAGTCAGCAGCACGATGATAAAGGCAAGAGCCGAGATCGCAGGCGTGATGCCATAGCGTACCTTTTGTGCCAACTCGATCGTCAGGGTTGGGTATTCGCCAAAGGTAAAGGTTGTGGTGTTATAGTTCTCAAAGCTAGCTAGAAACGCGAGTACCGCAGCCGATGCGATGGCAGGGCGCATAAAGGGCATCATTACCTTGCGAAAGGCCTGCGTGTGGGTTGCGCCAAGGTCAAGTGCCGCCTCGGTCAATGCGATGTCATAACGCTGTAGACGAGCCACCAAAACCAGCATGCAATAGCTGGCGATAAAGGTGCTTTGACCGATGATTGTCAGGAACAAACCATTGGACAAGAAACTGTCTGCATCCAAGCCAACCATGCGGTTGATCCGGTCCCAGAACACCAATGTCGAGATCCCGATAACCACGCCGGGAATCAAAATTGGTGCAATGATTACAGTGTAATAAACCGACCGCAACTTGGATGAGATTTGCGTTAACATCAACGCGCCAGCCAACCCCATTGCAACCGATAGTGTGACTGTTCCAAAGCCGACAAGAATGGAGTTTTTGATCCCGTTCAGGATACGTTCGTCCTGAAATAGGGCTGAAAACCATTCAAATGTCAGGCATTCCCACGGGGTGGCCTGCGGAAACGTGGGGGAGTTGAACGCTGTTAGCGCCATGATCAGTAATGGGCCAAGTAGATAGGCGAAGAACAGCGCCAAATAGGCCCAGACGCTTAGGCGAAGGATGGTATTATTCATTTGCCAATATCCCCCATATTCACCTTAAACAGGCGCATAATTGCAAGCACCAGCGCGATACAGGCAACAAGAAGCACAACAGCATAGGCCGCACCTTGAGGCCAGTTGCCCCCCTGATTAAACCACTGATAGATGATCTGAGTGAACCACAGGCTGCTAGGCCCGCCTAGGATTTGCGGTGCTGCCAATGCCCCGGCGGACAACATGAAAACCATCGTGCAGCCAGAGCTGATGCCGGGTTTGGCATAGGGGATTACAATGCGGCGATGAATGCGTGTCCAGCTTGCGCCCATATCCCGTGCGGCCTCGATTTGGTTGCGGTCCAGGCTTTCGATTACGTTGTATATCGGAAAGATCATGAGCAGGATATACGCATATCCCAAACCCGCATATAGCGCGATGTCATTGCGAATGAAATCAAAGGGTTGATCGAAAACACCGGTGCTAACAAGCACAGTATTCAGAACCCCGCTTTGGCCAAAGATGATCCTGAGAGCAAAGGCGCGCAGAATCTCGTTGATCCAGTAGGGGATGATCAGCATCAGTGCGAAAACACGGATGTGGTTCCCTTTGGATTGCCCCAGATAATAGGCGATCGGATAGCACAGGATCAGGTTGAAAATTGTCACGAAAATCGCCGCTACGATGGTGCGGAAAAACACGCTTAGATCAACCGAGTTGTAGGTCTGCCCAGCACCCTCAGCACCAAAAACAAGATGCTTATAGTTCTCAAGGGTATAGACGTCTTTTGGCCCGCCAATTTCTGGGGGTGGCAGGTTAGGCCGGAACGAAAAGTCCAGCATCGACAACTGCGGCAGAATGATCAGCCCAACTGTCCAAAACAGCACAAGACCAAGCAGAATGCTGCCCATCGTCACGCCGTTTCGGTTATAGAATTCCTTTAGGGAGCGTGACATGTTTTGGCCCGCCTATTCCGTTGCCAATTCGCCGGCCGGAACGGCGACGGCGTTACGTACATCATAATCTAGGGTCAGTGGTTCGCCTTTATGGCTTTCGAATGATTGACCCAGATTGGGCAGGGAAACCTTCAGCTCTTTGCCGCCGTCACCTTCCATAAAGATGTTAAAGGCGTTGCCCTCAAACTCTTCGTTGGTGACCTGCGCGGTGACAAAGTGATCGCCCTGTGTGCCCGTTGGTGCAATCGCGAATGCCTCGGGGCGGATGAACATCATGGCATCATCGCCGACATTCATTTTACCATGGTTAGCTGAGGAAATGCGGGCCATCAAATCGCCGGAACGATTGGTTGAAATTAGGGCCTCATTGCCAATTACCTTTTTGACTTTGCCGCGGAACACGTTGTTTTCACCAACAAATGAGGCAGCAAACGGTGTGGCAGGATCGTTGTAGATGCTTTTGCCATCGCCGATTTGGTCAATAACCCCATCGCGCATCACAGCGATATTGTCGGACATTGTTAGCGCCTCACCTTGGTCGTGGGTGATGTAGATAAATGTGATGCCAACACGTTTTTGAATTTCACGCAATTCGGTGCGCATGTGCTGGCGTAGCTTTAGATCCAAGGCGGACAGCGGCTCATCCAGCAACAGCACATCAGGCTCGGCACACAATGCGCGCGCGATGGCGACACGTTGTTTTTGCCCGCCTGAAAGTTCACTAGGTAGCTTGTCGCCTTGACCGGGCAGGGCGATCATGTCCAAGAGTTCATCGGCGCGCTTGCGTCTCTCGGCAAAGCTGGCACCCTTGATTTCCATCGAAAACGTGATGTTTTCCCAGACCTTCATCAGCGGAAACAGCGCGAGATTCTGGAAAATTAGCGCAGTCGGACGTTTGTTTGGCCCGATGCCTTTCATATTATTACCACCGATCAGGACATTACCTTCACTTGGTTCCAAAAAGCCTGAAACAGCTCTTAGGATGGTGGTTTTACCACAGCCTGAGGGTCCAAGAAACGAGAAGAAGTCCCCGCCTTTGATGTGGACATTTGCGTCACGCACTGCGACGAAATCCCCAAATCTGATCCATAGGTTTTCGAGATCGACGCCAACCCCTGCACTCATCTGGTTTCCCCTTTGAAATGGTCTTTATGTCTTGCTCGCGTCACCAGATCAGGCGCGCGTCACCGACATTTTGTTTTTATGGGTGTTGCCCACACATGCGTTTGATTGCCCCCGCCCAATCAGGCGGAGACAATAACTTACAGTGTTCAGGCGCTTTTGAATTTGTTTACAAACTCGGTACGAATATCCGCATACCAAGGTGCTTCGGCAGGCCATGGATTTAGGTTGGCAAGCGAAGAGCCAGGATAGGCTTCTGCAAAGTTTTGCTTGTAGATATCGCCGGAGAAAGTATCCGCACCCAAAACTGGTGAGTTGTAGCCGTGGCTGTCGATGGCAACGCCTGCGGGTTCTTTTTCATAGGCGAAATCAATGAATGCATAGATTTGCTCAATGTTTTTCGCGCCTACAGGCATCGACATACCGTCGACCCATGCCATGGAACCCTCAACCGGAGCTTGATAATGCACTGGCTCGCCAGCAGATTTCAACGCCAGCGGTGGGCCATCCCAAGTTTGACCACAAACAACACCTTCGTTTAGAAGACCGTTCTTTTGAGTGTCAGCGTCATTCCAAAGCAACTTAATGCGGCCTTTGCGTTCGATACACCAATCAGTGATCTGGCCCCAAACTTTGCGCATGTTCTCTTCGTTTTCGTATGCAGACCATACAGAGCCAGCATCCATCTGACCCGAAGCTTCCATATACAGTCCAGCACCCAGCATCATTGAATGCGGGCGACCCATGGTTTTGCCTGCGTTCTCTTCGCTCCAGACATCACCATAAGAAGGCGCATCACCTGAAGGCAGCCATTTGTCGGTACGGTACGCAATACCTTCGGTTCCCCAAATATGTGGCAGCCAATGCGCACCACCACCTTCAAAGTTCCATGCGTCGGTGCCGATTTTGGCCATCGCTGGATTGACGGCGTCAACATTGACCTTGTTCATGTCAAATGGCTGTAGCAACGCCAAGGGGCCCCACTGCAAAGAGCGGTTGTTGGTCGGAGACACAATGTCAAAACCTTGCCCTTTGGTGGCTTTCATCTTGTTGATGATTTCTTCGTTTGACCCAATACCAGTATAGTTCACTTTGATGCCGGTTTTGGCCTCAAATGCTGAGATGAAGCCAGCTGGCAGATAGTCGGACCACATCAGAATGTTAATCTCGCCAGAAGAGGCAAGCGCGCTTTTCGAATACAACGGCGCGGCAAGTGCAGCAGCACCAGCGCCCTTCAGGATGGTGCGACGGTTCATCGTTGCTTTGTTTTTCATTATAATTCTCCCAGTTGTGTTTTCGTTTTTTATGGCACTTATGTTGCAACCACGATGAAGCCAAAAAAAGGACCAAATGGTCACTTCTATAGGTCCAGAAGCAAATAGTGGCCTCTTTAGAAGTTACCAGCTTTCGACTCTTGAGTGCATTTGTCTAGTATAAACTAGACCATTACACGATCACCGAAGACCCAATAGCTAGTCGGCACGACAGATCGTTGCCGCTAATTGCCTGTGAAAACCATATGGGTTTTACATGTAAAAGATATGACAATCTTTCGACTGACCTGGATGTTACGTCCTAAACCTATGAAAATCGCGCCCAACGGGTGATATGAAAAGAGCATCTCTTTTCGGCAAATTCAAAATGACCCCAACGAGTATTTAGTTTCCAACCGGATAAACCCGCTCTCTCCACAAACAAGATGCGCCTCGTCGACAAATTTTTGCAAAACATCCAATCCTCTGGACGGTGGCGGATGGTCGATCTAGGGTTGCAAAAATTGTGGGGCAAGGAGCGGCCTTATGGGCGAGACAAAAAATGTGCTGTTCATCGTGGTCGATCAATTACGCGCAGATTGTGTGGCTGGCGCGTTGGCGCATCATGTGGACCTGCCGAACATCCGGGCTTTTGCAAAAGAGAGCGTCAGCTTTCAACGGCATTTCTCAGTTGCAAACCCTTGTGGGCCATCGCGGGCGTCTCTGCTGACAGGGCAATACGCAATGAACCATCGGTCTGTGCGTAATGGGACACCGATGCGGCATGACACACCAAACATCGCAACAGAAATGCGCAAGGCAGGGTATTTGCCCATGCTGTTTGGCTATACGGATTCAACACAGGATCCGCGTGTGTTCCATCCGAATGATCCGTCGATCAAAACCTACGAACACCCGATGCATGGTTTCCATGAAATGTTGGAAATGCGGTATGAGATGTCTCATCCGTGGCGCGGATTTTTGCGCAGCCATGGCTATGCATTTGAAGACTATAAATCTGTCTATCATCCTGTGTCTCAAGATGGATCGGAGCCCCAGATTGATGATCCGGCATTTTACAAAGCCGAACATAGTGACACAGCGTTTTTGACCGATCGTTTTCTAGAAACGATGCGAGGTTTTGAGGGTGAAAGTTGGTTCGCGCACCTCACTTATATTCGCCCTCATCCCCCATTGGTGGCACCGGCCCCCTATAATAGGATGTATAACCCAGCCAACCTTCCGCTGCCTTCGCGCCAGAATTCCTATGCGAATGAGGGCGAGTTTCACCCATTTATGAAGCCAGCAATGGATAGCTATACACCAGTGGATTTCGTAGAGGGTTTCCCTGCATTAGAACCAACTGATGAGAATGTTCAGACGCTGCGGGCGATCTATCTCGGTTTGGCGACGGAAGTTGATCACCACATCGGCAGAGTAATCTCATATCTAAAGGAAAGCGGGCAATACGATAACACGTTGATTGTATTTACCGCTGATCATGGCGAGATGCTGGGTGATCGGCATTCTTGGGGCAAGTTTTCGGTTTTTGATGCGGCCTATCACACGCCCCTTATTATCAGGGTGCCAGGAGCCGATGCCCAGGCGGGCCGCGAGATTGATGCGCCCACTGAATCTATCGACGTGACGCCTACCATTCTTGATTGGATTGGACAGGATATACCCAGCGCGATGGATGGTTCTTCCTTACTGCGAATAGTGCAGTCGGGGGGCAAAGATATCGGCAGAAGCTATAGTTTTTCAGAGTTGGATTTCGCGGAATTGGGCGAGCCGTCTGAATGGCAACGCCAACTTGGAATTGCGCCAAGCGAGGCCAACCTGTGTATATTGCGCGATGCTAGGTTCACGTTGATTGAATTTGCCGCGGATTTGCCGCCGTTGTTGTTTGACGCGCAAGGTAAAGGTGAGTTTGAGAACGTGGCGGAGCGCCCAGAGTTTCAAGCGGACCTGATACGAATGATGCGCAAAATGCTCCGCCACCGGATGCAGAATATGGATCACACCCTAAGCACCACCGAAGTTACGGAACATGGGCCGGTCGAGCACCCTCGACATCGGGGCGTATGATTTGAATTGGGGTCGAACCTGATACTCAGCATGAAACCCTGACGCCCACAAAGGGGTGGAAGTGGTCGCCAGATCGAAAGAAGTACCGAGTATCAGGTTCGACGGGGTTCCCTGCTGGCAAGGGCGCAGGGAATTCTGTTTTTCAGTTCACGCGGTCTCTAGGCGCACGCCCTGAAAAGAAATCGCTTAGATTGTCTAACACACGAAACCCCATGGCTTCGCGCGCTTCGCGTGTGGCGCTGCCTAAATGAGGTAGCATCACCAAGTTATCACATTGCAAAAGATCGGCGTTGACGTGTGGTTCGCCATCAAAAACATCAAGGGCAGCCCCCCCAATCGTGTCAAACATTAGCGCGCGTGACAGTGCCAGTTCGTCGATAATTTCGCCGCGGGCGGTGTTGATGATATAAGCGTCGGGTTTCATCAAATTCAGACGTCCGGCGTTGAAAAGGTGGCGATTTTCTCGCCCGCCGGGGCAATGCAACGAAATGAAATCACATTGCGGGATAAGAGCATCAAGACTGTCGACCTGCACCGCACCAAACTGCGCTAGCAGCTCGGGGGGCACTTGCGAGCGATTTTGCACCAACACTTTCATCCCGAAACCGAAATGCGCACGTCGTGCCATCTCTTGGCCGATACGACCGAAACCCACGATGCCTAGCACTTTACCGGAAACCTTTGTGCCAATCAGATGGGTTGGGCGCCAGCCGCTCCAGTTGCCTGAACGGAGTTCGCGTTCACCCTCGCCCGCCCGCCGAGCAACCATCAACATCAGCGTCATAGCGATGTCAGCCGTGCATTCTGATAGAACATCAGGGGTGTTGGTGACGGTCATGCCATGATCCGCCACCTTGCTCATGTTGATATGGCTAAAGCCCACACCGTAATTCGCGAGAATACGGGTTTGTGGCCGAAGAACATCCAGCGCACGCGCGGACATTTTGTCGGTCACTGTCGGTAACACAGCATCATAGGATTTTAGCGCATCCCTGATCTCGATTTCGGACAGAGGTTTGTCACCTTTGTTCAAAACCGTATCAAATGTTTCGCTTAGCCGCGCTTCGACGGCTGCGGGCCAGCGACGTGTTACCAGAACTTTGGGCTTTACCATAACGACCTCCGTTTATGCTGCTTTCGCCCTAACAACGCGCGCAATTGTTTCACCAATGACGGCAGGGTTTTCGGCGACGACGACACCAGCTGCACTTAGAATCTCTACTTTCTCGGAAGCAGATTCACCGAATGCAGAAATAATTGCGCCAGCATGGCCCATAGTGCGACCCTTGGGAGCAGTTAGGCCGGCAACATAGGCAACCACTGGTTTGCTGATGTTGTCGCGAATAAACTCGGCTGCTTCGGCTTCTTGGGGTCCACCGATTTCGCCAATCATCGCGATAACTTCGGTTTCTGGATCGTCTTCAAACCACTGTAGGATATCTTTGAAGCTGGATCCGTTGATCGGATCGCCCCCGATGCCGACCGACGTCGACACACCTAGACCCAACTCTTTTAGCTGTGCGGCAGCTTCGTAACCCAAAGTTCCCGAACGACCAATGATGCCAACATTGCCTTGTAGATAGATATGCCCGGGCATGATCCCTAGCAGCGCTTTGCCGGGGCTGATTGTGCCAGCACAGTTGGGGCCAGTTAGGACCATACGCTCTTCGCGTTTGTAGCGCATCATATAGCGTTTTACGCGGATCATGTCCTGTGCTGGGATGCCGTCGGTGATGCAAACGCAATATTTGATGCCAGCATCAGCTGCTTCCATGATGGAATCTGCTGCAAAAGGCGGGGGTACAAATACCAGCGATGCGTTACCACCTGTCGCCTCGACTGCATCTTTTACAGTATTGAAAACTGGAACACCTTCGACTGTTTCGCCACCTTTACCAGGGACAACGCCAGCGACGACATTTGTACCATAGTTTAGCATGTCTTTGGTGTGGAAACGGGCCATCTTACCCGTGATTCCCTGCACAATTACTTTGCTGTCGCGATCTAAAAGAATGCTCATCAGACGGCCCTCACTCGGGTATTTTGACTTTGATCGTTTTTCCACGCGCCCACTGCGCGTTCTGCGGCTTCCATCAATGTGGTCGCGCGGATCAGTGGTAATCCGCTTTGCGCAATGATTTTCTGACCTTCTTCGACATTGGTCCCTGAAAGGCGAACGATGACGGGCACGTCCACAGGATTTGCACGCAATGCTTGAACCACACCTTCGGCAACCCAATCACAGCGGTTGATGCCAGCGAAGATATTGACAAGGATCGCCTGAACTTTGCTGTCTGATGTCACAAGATTAAAGGCCTTTGCGACCCGCTCAGGTGTGGCGCCGCCGCCGATATCCAAGAAGTTGGCAGGCTCTCCACCGGCCAATTTGATTGTGTCCATTGTGGCCATAGCAAGTCCGGCCCCGTTCACAATGCAGCCGATGTTACCATCCAGCCCAACATAGGATAATCCACGATCCGCCGCGCGGCTTTCGCGGGGGTCTTCTTGTGATTTATCCCGCAATTCGCTGATCTGCGGATGGCGAAATAACGCGTTGTCATCAAAGGTCATCTTGCCGTCTAGTGCGACGATACGATTGTCTCCTGTCACTACCAACGGATTGATCTCAACCATCGTTGCGTCCAGCTCGGTAAAGGCGCGATAGCAGCCCTGTAGCGTGCGAACCATCCGCTGGATCATGCTTGCTTCGATGCCCAGTTTGAACGCGATTTCACGCGCCTGAAATTCTTGCAGACCTACAGCGGGTTCTACAGTTGCGCGCACAATCGAATCCGGGCGCTCTGCAGAAATCTCTTCAATTTCCATGCCCCCTTCGGAGGATGCAACGATCATCACGCGCTGGCTGGAGCGATCCAGAACAAACCCGAGGTAAATCTCGCGGTCTATCTGAACAGCGCTTTCGACATAAACGCGATACACACCTTTGCCTTCTGGGCCAGTTTGATGCGTAATCAGTTTTTTGCCGAACATATCATCGGCAGCGTCATAGATTGCCTGCTCATTATCGCAAACAGTTACGCCACCTGCTTTGCCGCGACCGCCAGCGTGTATTTGCGCTTTGACGACCCAGCGTTCGCCGCCCAATTCGCGGGCGCGATACTGCGCCTGTTCTGGGCTATAGGCCAAAGCACCTGTTGGTACATCGACACCAAATCGGCTTAGGATTTCCTTAGCCTGATATTCATGAATATCCATGAGTTCCTCCCTTGGACAGCTTACTCGGCTGCCATTGCGGTATCGTAATGTGTGTTGAGCAGTGTGTTGATGACATCGGTATCAACGTTCGCCCCTATATCGTTCATTGCTGCGGCAAACCGTGTCACGATTTCAGTGATCTGAGCTTGGGTGATTTGATTGAGGATGCCGATGCGTATCTGGACCGGTTCAGAAAGAGTTGGCCAAATGCCAAATCCAACGGCGCGGCAATTTTGAACTAATTCTTTTTCACGACCAGCCATTGATTGTGGAAGGTTGAGGACCACAAGGCTTGTCATATTGCTTGTGACTTCGCACCCCATCGCGGTCACCGCAGTGGTGAGCGCTTTTTCATGAAACGCATAGTCTATCGCTTTTTGTGCGCGACCATGTTGCAGAGTGATGCGTAACGCTTCGTGGAATGCAGCGACAGCATAGCCCGAATGGGTCCGGTGATATGTGCCTGCCGCAACGTCCTGCCCATCTACAATACCCCAGTGGCGCGCCTCAAGGATGGGATGGTGAACGTAAGAGTGACACCCGTTGGTTTTCACTTCGGTGATGTAGCGATCGCTGAAGCTGACGGGCGCATAGGTCAACGGCAAGCAAAGCACACCTTTTTGCGGGCAGGATGCCCACCCAACAACGCCGGGAAAGGCGTCGATTGTGAAATCTTCAATCCCCAATGAACTGACCGCGTCTATTAAACCCATGGCATCGTGTTTCTCACAGGCGTCACTGAAGCCCTGCAAATCGTTAATGCGACCCGAGCCAGTTTCCCAATGTGCCATAAACGCCCATTTTGGTTTGTGCTTAGCCAAGGCCTTTTCTACGATTTCGGCAGTTACAGATTGGCCGTGTGGGACATCAATGATGGTCACGTTGGCGGGTTGAGGATTCATGGCATTTGCGGACATCTCTTCGCGCGTTGCTGCCTTCATCCGAATTGTCATGCCGTCAATGCCGCTGAACGTACCATTCACAAAGGCAACAACACTGTCGCCCGGTAGGATTGCACCCAACATGACATCAAGACCGGAAAATCCCGTGCCTCCGACGCCGTAGGTGTAGGTGTTATTGGTGCCCCAAAGGCTCCGCAGCATGTTCTTGCATTCAATCATGCCACGCAGCACGTCAGCTTGCATGTGATCTGCAAGGCCCGTGTTGGCGAAGGCCGCTAGAACACGAGCGTCTGTATTGCCTGGGCCAGGGCCGGCAGCCAGCGTTTCTGGGATCACGAGTTGAGGGAAAATGTGCGAATCGCTCATGGGGTGGACCTCGGTTGGCTGAATGATGATTGGGTGTACGTTCGAATTGAGCTTAGAAAACTCGTTATCGACAAAACCCACAACATCCCTATATCCTGCTTTTGGGTATCTAATAGTGTGGTGATAAACCTACCCTTAAGTGTAAATATACCGTGGTATGCCGAAATATTACCTACCCATATGGGTGGTTTTTGTAAGAAAGAACTCAAATGGCTACGATAAGCGACAAAGTTTCTCCAATTTCAGTCATGCTTGCTGACGCAAATCCGCTTGTGCTCTCTGCGATGTCAGAAATTTTTGAACGCGACCCCAGATTCTCGCTAGTGGCGACGTCTTCGACGGCTGAGGGTTTTCTTGGAACGGTTATGCGCGTTCCAGTTCAGGTGGGTGTGATTGATTGGAACCTACCGGCATTAGGCGGGGCAAAGTTGATCGAAGTATTGCGTGAGCAGGAAACAGCGCCAAAGTTGGTCGTGTACGCAGATGCCGTGGGTGAAACGCCACGTCACGCAATGGCCGCCGGTGCAGCAGGCTTTGCACCACGCTCCGGTGCGGTTGAGGGGCTGCTGGACACCTGCCGTGATGTGGCCGCTGGCAAAATGGTGTTTCCATTTTTGGATGTCCGGGCACTTCAGCAAGATCCGATTGAACAGCTCTCGCGGCGGGAACGAACGATGCTAGAGGCATTGTCGAAAGGTCTCACAAATCGGGAGCTTTCTGCCGAGCTGGAAATCACGATCAATACGGTGAAATTTCACCTCTCGAATCTGTACGAAAAACTATCAGTCAAAAACAGAACGCAGGCCATTGCATTTTACTATTCTCAGCGTGCCAAAAAGGGTGATTTCAATCATCCAAGTTGATGGAATGTTCGGCTTGCCTCGTGCGTACGCGCGCGCGAGCGCAAGCGCGCGTACGCATGCAAGTTATTGAATATTTTTTCCTTGACAGCGCTCACAATGCTGGGGAATTGCTGGCGTTAGACGACGAATCTAACACGACAAAAAGGAACTTTTATCCATGTCATTCCATGTCATTGAACAAGCCCCAGCCCGCCTAAATCGTAGTGAGCTGGCGATACCTGGTAGCCAGCCTCAAATGTTTGAAAAGGCTGCAAAATCTGACGTAGACGTGGTCTTTCTCGACCTAGAAGATGCTGTGGCTCCAGACGAGAAAGAGCAAGCGAGAAAGAACATCATCAAGGCCCTGAACGAGCTTGATTGGGGCACCAAAACAATGTCGGTGCGCATCAACGGTTTGGACACCCACTATATGTATCGCGACGTTGTTGATGTTGTTGAGCAAGCTGGCGAACGTCTTGATTTGATCATGATTCCCAAGGTTGGAACCGCCGCAGATGTCTATGCCGTGGACATGATGGTTACCCAGATCGAAGATGCCAAGGGATACAAAAAACGGATCGGTTTTGAGCACATAATCGAGACCGCTTTGGGCATGCAAAATGTGACCGAAATTGCGGGTGCTTCGAAGCGAAATGAATCACTGCATTTTGGGGTCGCTGACTATGCTGCGAGCACCCGTGCACGGACGACAATTATCGGTGGCGTGAACCCTGATTACTCGGTTTTGACCGATCCTGCCGAGGATGGTTCTCGTGACGTTCATTGGGGTGATATGTGGCATTATGCATTGGCGCGGATGGTTGTCGCGGCGCGTGCAAATGGGCTGCGCCCAATTGATGGACCGTTCGGAGATTTCCAAGATCCTGACGGATACCGTGCCGCTGCAAAACGCGCCGCGGTGTTGGGATGTGAGGGCAAATGGGCAATACACCCTAGTCAGATCGCTCTCGCAAATGAGGTGATGTCCCCCTCCGAGGCAGAGGTTACCAAAGCGCAACGAATCCTAGAAGCAATGGCTGCTGCTGAGGCAGAAGGCAAAGGGGCTGTATCTCTTGATGGTCGCCTGATTGACTATGCTTCAATTCGCCAAGCAGAAGTGCTTGTGGAGAAAGCTAAACAAATCGCCGGCGCTTAAAATCCGGTAAAGGTGTTGCTCATGATGTGGGCAGCACCTCAATCTTTAACATAGTGAGCCCATGATGACCGACCTGAAAGCAATTGCCCGTTCGTTATTTCAGGCTGCTGTCGATTGTGCTGATCCGGCGCGCGCATTGCGAAATGCAATGCAAGTCTCCGCTTTGCCAGCCTGCCACGCGCATGGCCATACCTATATTATTGCGGTTGGTAAGGCTGCTGTTCCAATGATGCGCGAGGCTTTGGGGCAGATTGAAGAACCACGCACGGCGCTGGCAGTGACAAACCACGAAAATTATTGCGAGATCGAAGGTGCCACTGTCCTTGTTGGGGGGCATCCGGTTCCGGATGAAAACAGTGCTATTGCAGGGCGTAAGGTGATTGAGTTGTTGCAATCGGCAACTGTGCTGGATCGCGTTGTTGTATTGGTTTCAGGCGGTGGTTCGGCTTTGTTGGTATCCCCTGTTGAGGGGGTGTCTCTCGAGGAGAAAGCAACGCTAAGCCAGCAACTCTTGGCTTCTGGTCTTGGTATCAATGATATGAATTTGGTTCGACAGAAACTTTCTACACTTAAAGGGGGAGGTTTCCTGCGGCATGCTAAGCACGCAAAAATTTGTGCGTATATCCTTTCTGACGTGATCGGGGACGATTTACGTGCGATCGCTTCGGGGCCAACGGTCGGTGCAATTGGCTCCAACAACGATGCCCGGAAACTGCTGCTTGATGCTGGATTATGGAGCGATGTTCCACTTGCGATCCAAAAGCACCTAAGTAGCATTGAACCTGCTCCACAGGAATCTACTGCAGAAAATACTCTTGTTGGATCGAATCGGCATAGCCTCAATGCGATGCTGGCGGCACTTCCCAAAGAATTTATGGGAAGGATTGAGTCAGATCATTTGACTGGTGATGTTGAGCAAGCGGCAGAAACGATTGTAGCTGCTGCTGAATGTGCACCCAAAAACCACCCAATTGCTTTGATTTTTGGTGGAGAAACGACTGTTCAAATTCGGGGTACAGGTAGAGGCGGACGAAATCAAGAATTGGCGCTTCGAGTGGCCGAGCTTGCTGAGAAGCGGCTTTGTCCCGGCTGGGTGTTTCTTTCAGGTGGGACTGATGGGCGTGATGGGCCAACCGATGCGGCGGGTGGGATAACCTGTGCCGACACTTTGCTCCAAATACGTTCTACTGGGGCAAGTCCAAGTGAACTGTTGGCGAATAATGACAGCTATCAAGCACTTCGGCTTGGGAATGCGTTATTGATGACCGGTGGTACGGGGACCAACGTCGCGGATGTTCAGGTTTTTCTTCGCCAGTAATGTGTCTGTTTCAATGAGCTTTCTGATATTAAGGACGCTCGAAGTGAGGCGGTGCTTTTTCAATTTGCGCGCACTAATCGCTGGTGTTTGATAGATTTTGACCTAGACAATCGGAGAGGTGAGCTAGAAAAACGCCGCGATCTAATCCCGGTTCAATTGGTGGTAGAAATTTGACACGAACCGTACCCTGAAATTTGAGAAGTCGATTTGCAGGCCAGCACTGTCCCGATTGAAGCAACACGGGCACGACAGGGCGGCCCGCTAATTGATATAAGACACCGATTCCTGACTGGAGATGCGCATCGCGGGATCTGGTTCGAGTGCCTGTCGGAAAAATAGCTAAGTTACGTCCGGATTTCAGTGCCGCGACGCCTTTGCGAAGCCCCTCTCGCATTTGGTCCGCGGATACGCCGCTATTCACGGGTATGTGGCCCATGCGGCGGGTAATCCATCCGACAAGTGGATAGGTGAAAATTTCGCCTTTTGCATACATGATGGGATTGTTTAGCAGCAGGTTGAAATAGAGAGTTTCCCAAGATGATTCATGTTGGGATGCGAAAAGCACCGCGCCTTTGGGAATGTGCTCACTTCCTTCTATTCGAAAATTTACACCACAAGCCCATTTAAGGATGAACAATTGAATACGAAGATTAATGTTGACGCACAGCGCGTCATATTTGCGTGTGAAAATAAGAATTGGGACCGTCGCAATAAATGGGATAGCGACAACAATGGAAAGGCCATAAAACAAGATGCTGCCAATTACGGATCGGACTGGTAAATATTTGTTTGTGCGCATAATCTTGCCGGGTATTGTTCCCTTCAGGATCATAGCTGTAATATAGATAATTGGAAAGCACTGGAATGGCGGACATGACAGAACATCAAAAGAAGCTTTCCCAAGAATTGCTAGGGTTGGTGGCACAGGAAGGGATGATCGACCCCTCCGAAATATCACCAGAAAAGCGCTTGGAAGATCTCGATATTCAATCTGCTGATTTCATCATGATATTAATGGCGATTGAAGAAAACTACGGGGCCTACATCTCGGTTGATAGCGATTTGACCGACATGGAAACCGTGCAAGACTTATTGGATATCGCGATTAAGAAAATTGAAGAGTCACAGAAAGAAGCGCAGGCGTGACTCGTGTTGTCGTGACGGGAATTGGAGCGGTTTCAGCCTGTGGCCTGGGTGCAAAAACACTTTGGCAGGCGGCAATGTTGGGAAATAGTGGTGTGCGTCCGGTGGTTTTTCCAAAGCTCGAAAATCAGCGTGTTGGACATGCCGCAGCCCTGTCTAAAGAAACATTGAAGCAGGTTAATGACGTTGCGGCGCATCGTATGCGTGACCCGGTGGCCTGCTATGCACTTGTTGCAGCGCGCGAGGCTGTTGCGCAGGCTGGATTGCAAGAAGACGATTTTGGCGATGCGTGCGGCGTTTCGATTGGCTCGGGTTTTGGTGGTGGCAAGACGTTGGACGACAACTATATGGCGTTTGGCGACGATAGTAAAACGCGTCTTGACCCGATGGCCGTACCAAAAATAATGAATAATGCAGCTGCCAGTTGGGTGTCGATGGAATTTGGTGCGACGGGGCCACTTTATTGTGCTGCTACAGCCTGTTCATCAGGCAGCCAGTCTATCGGGCTTGCCTATCAAATGCTGCGCTCTGGTCTGGTGGATCGTTGCCTTGCTGGAGGAGCAGAAGCTTGCCTAGAGGCGGGAGTGTTTCGTGTTTGGGAGCTGCTGCGTGTAATGACCGCGTCTGTAAACCGTCCTTTTTCCAAAGATCGTAATGGTATGACATTGGGAGAAGGCGCCGGTATTTTGGTCCTGGAAACTCTGGAGAGTGCTCAGGCCCGTGGTGCCGAAATATTATGCGAATTGGTAGGGTATGGAACTAACTCAGATGCAGGGGATCTTTTGCGCCCAAATCCTGAACGCGCAGCAGCATGTATGCGTCAGGCGTTGAAAACTGCGCAACTCCAACCCGCGAACATTGGTTATATTAATGCGCATGGGACTGGTACTGTAGCCAACGATGTTTCAGAAGTTGGCGCTATTCGCTCAGTTTTCGGAGATGAACTTTCCACAGTTGAAGTATCGTCAACGAAGCCAGTTCATGGGCACGCACTCGGCGCGGCTGGAGCGTTGGAATTGATTGTGACCATTCAGGCCCTCAGATCGCAAATAGCGCCTCCTACGATCAATTTTACAGGGGCAGATCCGAAGATTGGGCTTGATCCGGTAGCAAATGAGGCGCGCCCGGTGAAAACCCGGGCGATGATGTCCAATTCGTTGGCTTTTGGCGGGATAAACGCATCTCTCATTGTTGCCTGTGTCTGAAGATGGCGGCATGATACCTGTCATCCGAATGACGGGTGGCTTGAGTGCTGTTGGATGTGCATCTCTTCGTGACTTATTGTCCAAAATGGTGCCGTCGGGATCGAAGCGGGGATCAGGTGTTCCATTGATTGCACCCGCGATGATGTTGGGGCGCGCTGAGGCATTGCCCATACTTAACAATATTTGGGCCCCTGCGGGGTCCGCACTAATCCACGAAACTCAGACATTCCGGCGATCTTGTGCCTTGCAGCCGGAACAAGAACTTGGCCTCCAATTCGACAAGAAGCATGTTGAGACTGCGATCGAATTAAACTTTGGTATTCTGTGTGATGACGTTCCGGTTGGAAACATGCAAAGCCGGTTACGACTTGTGTCCCAAGAAACAATTTCTGCACTAAAGGGTAGCATTTTCCCAGAGCGGCTAAATGGACCACATGTTGTGTGGCAGATGACAGCTGACTTTGGCAGAAGTGAAGTAGGAGAGTATTTGCGTCTTTCGGGAGACCCAAATCCTATTCATCGTGATGACACTGCAGCCCAAGCGGTGGGACTAGAAAAGGCAGTTGTGCCTGGCATGATGATCGCAGGGATATTGGAATATATACTGCCCACAGAAGCAGTTTCCGAACAAAAAATAAGGTTCATGGCGCCGGTATCGGTAGGGCAGAGTTTGCGTCTTGGTATTTTGACTAGAGGTGAAGGGATGCGAAGGATTTTTGTCGTTCGCACAGATGGAGTTCTAGCAGCCATAGCCGATATCACCTTGAATTTGGAGCGGATAGCCTGAATCTGGACGACCAAAGATGGCAGCTCTCTTTGTTAGCGATGCTGTAAGGAATGTCGAACATGATTAAAGGTCATAGCACAACAACCCTCCAGAAATTGCTCTATAGGTGTGGTGTGCCCCTGAGGAAACTTGTGTCAGGGGATAGAGACAGCCCTATCGGAGCAAGTCTCCAAAAGGACAACCTTTGAAGCGTTCAACTCACAGCAAGTCTAAGAGATACCTACCATAATCGGTTTTTCGAAACAATTTTGCCCGTTCGCGCAATTGTTCGGCACTGATCCAACCCTGTTCAAATGCAATTTCTTCGGGGCTACCTGTCTGCAAACCTTGGCGTTGTTCCAGCGTGCGTACGAAGTTTCCGGCATCCAGCAAGCTCGCGTGGGTGCCTGTGTCTAACCAAGCATAACCACGCCCCATCAACTCCACTGACAGGGATCCATCATGTAAATAGCTTTCAAGTAGAGTAGTAATCTCAAGCTCGCCACGCTCTGACGGCTTCACTTGACGCGCTCGTGCCGGTGCCGAGCCATCCAAAAAGTAAAGCCCAGTTACAGCGAAGTTTGAGGGAGGTTCAGATGGTTTTTCGATGATCGATTGGGCTTTACCATATTCGTCAAAACCCACCACGCCATACCGCTCAGGATCCGCAACGCGGTATCCAAAGACTGTGCCACCGCTAGGCTGAGCGTTCGCTCGGGCTAGAACATCGGGGAGGCCGTGCCCGAAGAATATGTTATCACCCAAAACCAAGGCTGAGGGAGATCCGTCCAGAAAGTCTTCGGCCAGAATAAACGCCTGTGCCAAGCCATCAGGTGAGGGTTGTTCGATATAGGTAAACGACATGCCCCATTGGCTGCCATCCTCAAGCAATCGTTTGAACTGATCCTGATCCTGAGGGGTGGTAATGATAGCGACTTCGCGGATACCAGCCAGCATCAGGACGCTTAAAGGATAGAATATCATTGGTTTGTCGTAGACAGGCAGCAACTGCTTGGAAGTACCCATAGTAATTGGATATAGCCGTGTACCTGACCCGCCGGCCAAGATAATTCCTTTGCGAATACTCATTTTATGCTTCCTCTAGTGCCGACAGCACCTGCGTCAGCCCCTGCCGCCAATCAGGGCGGGAAATGTCAAATTGTTGAGCTGTGGTAGAACAATTCAAGCGCGAATTCAAAGGTCTTTGAGCGGGCGTCGGATATGACGATGTTGAAATGTCCTCTACTGAGACGTTTTTGCCGGATTGGCGAAATATCTCGCGCGCGAAATCGGCCCAACTTACATCGGCTTCACCTGTAAAATGATAGACGCCTGATTTCTCTGGTGAACTACGCAATTGTTTGGCAATTGATACGCAAGCAGAAGCAATGTCAGTCGCAGGTGTCGGGCCACCAATTTGATCCCCGACGATGGTCAGGTGATCGCGGGCTTCCGCCAATCGTAACATCGTTTTTACAAAGTTTTTTCCATGTGCCGAAAATACCCAGCTGGTGCGGAGAATTGCATGGGCGCCACCTGCTGAGGCAACCGCATGTTCGCCAGCTAACTTCGTAGCCCCGTACACTCCGAGAGGACCAGTCGCGTCGTTGGGTGAAAATGGCGCGGTTCCAGCGCCATCAAATACATAGTCAGTAGAAATTTGCACAAAAGGAATGCCCCGCTCTGCTGCAGCTTTCGCCATGGCAGCCGGAGCTTTGGCATTGATCAATTCTGCAATTACCGCGTCACCCTCGGCATTATCTACTGCTGTATATGCCGCTGCGTTGATAATTGCATCGGCGTCGTGGGCTTGTATCACTGCAGCGCAGACACTGGGGTCCGTCAAATCGGCTTGATCTCTACTTAGGGTGACCACGCCAGGGTGTCGCTGCAGTTCTTTTGCGACCTGACCGCTTTGGCCGAATACTAATATTCTCAATGTCTTATCCTCGTCACGATATCTAAAATTGACGTGTCGGCTGATGCTTGGTGTTCAAGCTGTATGGGAAATCACGTTGCGTGGCGTTTGTAAAAGCTGTCTTTGATCTCGACTGTTGGCGTTCTGTTAGTGAAAGCATAGGTTAACCTTGGATGACACTCAATCGCTGCCGGACAATCTAGAGGTGGCTTCTTATCCGTTTTAACGAGGTGGGCGGGCCCGATACACAGGCAAATACCAACCAAAATGTAGTGATCCAGCGCGCAGGCTCCATGTAATCAGAGTGCACAGACCAAGGGCATGTAACTGTGCTACACCGACTTCTATTGCGATCACGGCGCTGACAGACCCGAGTAATGCGGCCGTGGCGTAAATCTCTCCCTGTTTCAGTAACAGCGGCACTTCGTTGCAAACAACATCACGCATTAAGCCACCCATGCATCCTGTTGAAATGCCCATAAGGACAATGATCACGGGCGAGTGCCCTAGGCTATGAGCAACGCCAGTCCCAGCGGCGACAGCAATGCCTAATGCAAGGCTATCTAACCATAATAAGAGTCTGTATCGGCTTTCGACGAGATGTGCCCCAAAGAACACGACAAAGGCGGCCGCCACGGCAATGCCAATATAGGTGGGTTTTTCTATCCAGAAAACCGGATTGCGGTCCAATAGCAAATCTCGCAATGTCCCGCCGCCCAATGCTGTCAAGCAGGCTACAAAGGCAAAGCCCACGATATCAAGCTGCGCGCGGCTGGCTACAAGTGCACCAGTTAGTGCAAAGATTATCACAGAGGCATAGTCCAGTAGTGCAAGTGCCGTCATGCAGGTTTTCTGGACTTAAATGGAGCCATGCCAGCACGGGCCAATTCGTCTGCTTTTTCGTTTTCGGGGTGGCCTGCATGCCCTTTGACCCACTCCCACGTAACGCCATGGCGTTCCTGAGCAGAGTCTAGCCGTTGCCAAAGTTCGGCATTTTTAACAGGTTTTTTGGCCGCGGTTCGCCAACCGTTTTTTTTCCAGCCATGGATCCAGGTGGTAACTCCATTTTTCACATAGGTGCTATCAGTGAAAATGGTGATTTCTGAGGCGCGCTCAAGTGTTTCAAGAGCCATAATGGCGGCCATAAGTTCCATTTGATTATTGGTGGTGTCGCGCGCGCCGCCAGACAATTGACGCTCTTTCAAGATCGAACCATCATCTGTTGCACGCATGAGAACACCCCAGCCGCCGGGGCCGGGATTTCCAGAGCACGCTCCATCGGTATATGCATATAAATTAGCCATGGGCGGTCAGGGATATCCAATCTGAGGTGCTACCGTCTAGCCCAATTCCACTGCCAAAGGTACGATTTGTGACGTTTAGCGCGCTATTTGTGACAAGTCGAACAAGTTCATCCTCGGAATAGTAGGTATATCGGCGGCCGATCTTGTCTCGCTGTTCGCCTTGACCAAGCTTCATACCTATGTGAAACCGCCCGCCGGGCTTAAGAGCCTGGGCAAGCGAAGCTAAATAGCGAGGCATGTCCGCGCGCGGCGCGTGCAATAATGAGAAGTTTGCCCAGATTCCATCATAAAGGTTCACCCCGGAGATGTCGTCAAATGTGACGTGCAGTGTGGTGACGTTCGGGTGTCGGCTGGCCAGTGAGATCATTTCCAAACTTGCATCTGATGCGGTTACCTTTAGTCCGTGATCGGCCATAGTTGCGGCGCAGTGACCAGGCCCACAACCAAGGTCTAAAACATGCCCGCCAGCCGGAATGTCCCCAATAAATGCCAGTAATTGTTTATCAATCGCATCCGCCTTGGTCAGCTCCGCGTATTCAGTGGCTTGGGCGTCATAAATAGAGATGGTTTTTGGGTCACTCATAGGCGCTCCAATGCAAGTTGGCCTGTAATAGCCACATAATTTGTGAAACTGTTTTTCATTCAACGCAGGGCCTTGGGCTGGATAAAGTTGTGTCTTTGGTAATCGTTGAAAACTGACAGTGTTGCAAAGAGATCAATTACACATCCTGTGGTAACTCAATATCTCGTAGGACGCGGGGCACCTTGAAATTCACACGTTCAACGGCGGTTTCGACCTGCTCGACAGTTACGTCGTACCGTTCGCGAAATGCGTCGATTACTTCGTTCACCAACACTTCGGGAGCTGATGCACCCGCGGTGATGCCTAGGTTAGAAATCCCCTCAAGTGCACGCCAGTCAATTTCCTCAGCGCGTTGTACGAGCTGTGAGTAACTACAGCCATTATTCGCACCGACCTCAACTAACCGCCGAGAATTTGACGAATTTGGCGCACCCACCACAAGAATTGCGTCCACCATGGGGGCGATGGCTTTTACGGCCTCTTGACGGTTGGTCGTCGCATAACAAATGTCTTCTTTGTGGGGGCCAACGATATCGGCAAACCGGGCCCGAAGGGCGGCAATAATACCGATCGTGTCATCCACCGACAAAGTTGTTTGCGTCACGAAGGCTAGTTTGCTTGGGTTTCGTACTTCGATGTGGGCAACATCGGATTCAGTTTCAACAAGTAGGACTTCACCTTGAGGTAGCTGTCCCATGGTCCCAATTGTTTCTGGATGGCCAGCGTGGCCGATCATAATGATTTGCAGACCAGCATCTGAGTGACGCTCTGCTTCGATATGTACTTTGCTCACCAAAGGACATGTGGCATCGACATAAATCATTTTCCGCCGCTCTGCCTCTTCAGGCACAACTTTGGCAACCCCATGAGCGGAGAAGATGACCGGACGGTCATCTGGACAGTCTGAAAGCTCTTCTACAAACACCGCACCCTTGGCGCGCAGCCCATCAACCACAAATTTATTGTGTACAATTTCATGGCGCACATAAACGGGTGCGCCCCATTTTTGCAGGGCCATCTCAACGATTTTGATGGCTCGGTCTACACCGGCGCAAAATCCGCGTGGGGCGGCAAGAAAAACAGTCAGGGTTGGCTTGGTCATCTCGGCTCTCTCTAGTTAACACAGAGGTAAGCGCTTGTGTCTCACAGGTCCAGCCCTAGCTATATGACTTTCGGATGTTGTTTAAAGCGAGGCCTCAAACTTTGCGATTTCTTCGTTCAAGATTGGCGCAGACATCGTCATGGAATGAATGCCCATTATGGTTGTCAATTGTATAACTTCCATAATTTCGGCACGAGTGGCACCTGCACGCAACGCATTTTGGATGTGTCGGCGCACACCCGGCGCCCAAAGGTGGGTGGTCGCTGCATTGATCGCTATGAAAATCAGCTCTTTGTATTTTTGCTCTAGTGGGCCAGTTGTCTGTGGAACTGAACGAAAATGCAGGAATCCCTCAAGATATTCGGGATCCATTTTTGCCATCTCATCCCAAACGGGATTCCAATCGTCTGTCAGGCGCTGGGCGGCTGTGTATGGGAACTGGGTGTCACTCATTTTGTCATCCTCCACGATGTTTGAAGCTATCACGACGGAAGCTATAGAGCGCGGCAGGATCGACCGAAACATCCACTACGGCTGGCTTGCCGCACTCAAGTGCAGCCTTAATGGCATCGGCGGTTTCATCTAGTGTTTCCGCCTTGTACCCTTTCGCACCGTACAACTCGGCCAACTTATCAAAGGGTGGGCTAGACACGTCTGCACCGATGTACCTCTCGCCAAAGAAGTCACGTTGATAGGCTTTTTCTGCACCCCAGCACTTATTGTTCATCACAACAGTGACGGTATTGATCCCATGATCCACAGCGGTAGAAAGCTCCGACACGGTCATACCAAACCCTCCATCTCCCATCAGGCTAATTACAGGGCGATCAGGCATCGCGAGTTTAACCCCTAGACCACATGCAAACGAGAAACCGACAAGGCCAAAGTCCAGCGGCGTAAATAGGCTTTTATGATGCCAGTAATTCAAGTTGTCAGTTGCTTGCAGGCATAACGTACCTGCATCCATGGTGTAGGCTGCATCTTTAGGCGAAACATTCCGCAAGGTTCGAAATAGTCCCGAAGGCTGTATCAAGTTAGGATTTTGATCTGGCCGATACAAAGACGGGTCATCTGCAATATCGCGTTTGCGCAGAAACTCTTGGCGTTCAATTTGATAGGCCGCAGTCCAACTGTCTGCAACACTACGATTGTCGAGCTTTTTGACCGCGGCCACCAACTGAACAGCGGCAGTCGGCGCGTCTGCGAGAATACCAAGAGCAATTGGAAAGTAGCGGCCAATCGCCGTTGGCTCCTGTTCTATGTGAATGATTGCAGCATCGGGATTGATGTTATCGTAGGTATAGAATGTTGCATTAAATCCAAGGCGAGTGCCAAGTGCTAGAATAACATCCGCTTCCTTAACTAGACGCGAGGCTACTGCGTTACCACGTGGCCCCATCTGGCCAGCATTCAAAGGGTGCCCAAACGGGATAGCATCGCCGTGACCGGGGGATGTGACAATCGGGCTATTAAGGGCTTCTGCTAACGCAAGCGCTTGATTGTGTGCTTCGGTGTTTTTAATTCCGCCACCGGCAATAATTACAGGCCGTTTAGCGTCGCGGAGCATTTTTGCCGCTTGGACGATAGCATCGCTTGCCCCAGCAGCCGGAGCATAAGTTCGGTAGCTTTTGGGTTTGGGAAGGGGAGCGAAATCAGCCTCACCAGATAGAACGTCGCGTGGCAGGTTTAGATGCACCGGGCCACGGCGGGGTGCCATTGCTACTCGAAATGCCTCACGAAACATTTCTGGTACGCGATCAGTGCTCGTCGCTGTCCATGTCTTCTTTGTGATTGGCTTGAATAAGGCGTCCTGATCGACTTCTTGAAAGGCATCTTTGTGGACGTGAGACGTTGACAGAGCCCCGGCAATTGACACAATCGGTGAATAGGCGGCCATAGCTTGGGCAAGACCAGTAACGAGGTTTGTCGCGCCCGGACCATTCTGGCCTGCGAGAACAACTCCCGCTTTGCCACTCGCTCTTGCGTAGCCATCTGCCATATGGGTTCCGGTGCGCTCGTCGTGCACGCCAATTAGTTTGATCTCTGGCGCATCATATAGCGCGTCAAACATTTCCATTGTGGCAGAACCAATTAGGCCGAAGACATATTCGACTTTTTCCGCCTTGAGCGCCTCTACGGCGGCTTGTCCGCCAGTCATGCTGGTCATGTGCAATGTCCTCAAGTTTCTTGTGGATCGAAGTGAGCGTTAAGAAACGCAGATATGGGTTGGGTAAATAGACCGGGTTGCTCCAACAGGCCAAGATGCTGCAAATGCGGAATAATAATTGTTTTGGCACCTTGAATCTCGGAGGCAATGGAATGTGACATAACCGGCGTGCTGCCCGTGTCGTTTTCGCAGGTCATAATCAACGTCGGATGGCAAATCGGCGGAGAGGGGCGAATTAATTCAGTTACCCCTGCGGCAAGAACAAAGCGATGATCGGCATAGTTCTGATGATTGTTGGACATGACGGTGTTGCGAACCCAAGCGACGATTTTCGTATTGTTGATCAGAAAATCAGAAGTAAACCAGCGTTCAAGCGTCGCTCCGATGGTAGCGCTGGGACCACCATCTGCTGTGTCACGAGCGCGCTGTTCTACTTGCAACTGTGCGTCGGACGCGCGTTCATGGGGTGAATTTAAAATGATCAGGGCCGAGGTTCGATCAGGATGTGTCATTGCAAATTTTCGATTGATCATACCACCAAGAGAGAAGCCGACTAGCGCGGCTGTATCTATTTCGAGATAGTCCATCAAAGAATGCAATTGGTTTGTCAGCACTGCAAGACTCGGAGGTATGCTAGGCAATGCTGACTCTCCGTGGCCACACAAATCATATGTCAAAACGCGATACCGTTCAGCAAGTGATGGCACATGTTGGCTCCAAGTCTGGCGCGTTAGACCTAAACCATGGATGAGAACGATAACCGGCGCACCCTTTGGGCCGATTATGTCAAATGCAGTGCCATCTGGGCTGATTGTCATTTTAGACCCCGGCCGGGTTATCAATGTCGTGGCCCATCTCTTTTAGGTCTTCATAACGATTGCCGATCCGGTGCAACGGGTGTCCTCCAAGGCTGCCACCTAGTGCGATCACTATCTCGTCCTCAGCGGGCGCATCAGGGATGGTTGTCTGGAAGGTTTGATAGTGTGAGCGGCGCCCACCATCATCTTTGTCCATCATTGGCATGGTGATCATACAGCCAGCGGCACCACGTGTGTTGGAAAATACGAGATAGGTTTTTGCATCAATGGCCTCGCGTAATTGATTTCCGAACCAAAGTGAATGAGTTAGTGCCTGCGCATGCTCTACTTCGCCTCCCATACCCACAACTGAGGCTTTACCGACACCTTCAATGGAGCCACCTGATAGCCGGAGTAGGTTCTCGGTCAAAAGCTTGCCGAGAACGGGACAGTGTTCGCGAATTTCTGGACCGAGGTCTTCGACGAATCCCCGCCCAAACCACGGGTTTCGGATGATTGCGATCGCTGCAAACAGCTTGGTTGGTACGGATACTTCACGCCCACCTTCAATTTGAGTTGTTTGCGTCAGTTCAAGTGTACGGCGGATTTCAATTGTCATTAAAGTGTCTCTCTTGTTCGCGCGAAATTAGGGGAGGTCAGGAGAAGTTAGGCATGACCTTGTCGATGAATAGCCGAAGGCTGCGTTTTTGCTGCGCCATATCCATGCCCATGCTTGCGTAGTAGATATAGGCGTCGACACCTATTTTTTGATAGAGTTTCAGCTTTGCTGTAACTTCATCCGGAGTCCCGAAAATCAAATTCTCTTCGAGCATTTCAGGGTCGACACGAAAGTTTCCATCTAGCTTTTCAAGAGGGACTTTCTCAGGAAATCCGTTGATCACATCGCCTGATTTGGTCATCAAGTTACCGAACATTGCCAAAACTGAACGTACGCTTTTAAGTGTAGCTTGGCGATCCTCATCGGATTCGTAAACCGAGGCATGGCGCATAAGAGCCCAAGTACCGTCATATCGGCCACCGTTTTTCGCAATCGCGTCATCTAGGCGCTCACGGTAGGATTCGGCCTCGGAGAAGGGCATGGTGAGGGGCCAGCTCATGATGTTGCAGCCATGTTCGACGGCATAATCAAAGGTGATTGGCGCGCGGGCGGCAACCCAAATAGGGACGTCTTTTTGCACCGGTTTTGGGCAGGAGGTGGCCGTGGGGAACTGCCAGTATTCGCCGTTATGCTCAACATCGCCTTGCCACAGTGCTTTGACGACAGGCAGCATTTCTTGCATGTATTTGTAGCTGTCCCTTTGATCGAGCCCTGGGCTCATGCGATCAAATTCGCGTTGATAAGCACCAGAACCGATGCCAAAATCCATGCGACCATTGCTAATAAGATCAACAAATGCGGCTTCGCCTGCTAGACCAATTGGGTGCCAATACGCAGCATTTGCAACGCCTGCACCAAGGCGAATGTTTTTTGTGTTGGCGGCCCACCATGTCATGATCTGAAACGGATTGGGGGCAATGGTCATTTCTAGCGCATGATGTTCGGCTGCCCAAACGACCTCAAATCCTGCTTCGTCAGCCATTTTCACCATTTCGAGTGTATGGTCACGGACGGCTGCCATGTCGGTGGTTTCGTCCATGCGTTCTAGATTGATGGCAATATGAAATTTCATGAAACTAGTCCTCAGCGAGGTTGGAAGGGGTTGGCGATTGGGTCATCTGACATATTCATCCAGACAGTTTTCGGTCGTGTGTAATCCCATAGTGCCTGAAGGCCGCTTTCACGTCCGTACCCAGAAGTTTTCATGCCGCCGAACTCTGCAATCGGAGAAATCGCGCGGTATGTATTCACCCAGACAATGCCGGCTTTGATGCGTTTTGACATGCGTAGAGAACGCGCGGAGTCGCGGGTAAAAATTCCAGCAGCAAGCCCGTGTTGGGAATCATTGGCTAACGTGAGTACTTCTTCTTCAGTTTTGAAGCGCTGCACGGCAAGCACAGGGCCGAAAAGTTCCGTGTCAACGATGGTCATGTTCTGGCTTGGGCATTCGATAATTGTTGGTTCAAAGAATAGCCCCTTCATATCAGCAGGGCGCTTACCGCCAACCAGTACGGTGCCGCCTTCGTCTTGCGCTAGTGCAACCTGATGAGTGATGTGTTCAATCTGTCCTTGGGTGCATAATGGCCCCATTTCCGTATCGTCGACTTGTGGATCTCCGAGTTTAATTCCTTTTGCGATTTTGATCATGCGCGCAAGGAATTCGTCTGCAATGTCTTCGTGCAGATATAGCCTTGATCCAGCCACGCAGCTTTGCCCGCTTGCGGCAAAAATACCTGCGATGGATCCGTTGACCGCACTTTCAATATTCGCGTCATCAAATACGATAAAGGGTGACTTCCCGCCCAACTCCAAAGAAACTTGTGCAAAGTTTTCGGCAGAGTTTTTGATGATATGTCGCGCTGCGACAGGGCCGCCAGTAAATGCAATTTTGGAAACCAGAGGGTGCGTTGTAAGTGCTTGACCGCAAGGATAAGCGTGCCCCGTGACGATATTGATGACACCGGCAGGAATGCCTGCTTTGGCTACCAGTTTACCAAATTCCAGCAATGGTGCAGACGCGTGCTCCGATGCCTTCAAAACGATTGTGTTGCCCGCGGCCAGTGCGGGCCCGATTTTTACGGCACTAAGGAACATTTGCGAATTCCATGGAATTACCGCTGCAACGACCCCCAATGGCTCTCGGTCAGTGAAAACAAACATGTCGGGCTTGTCGATCGGTAAAGTTTCGCCATGAACTTTGTCAGCAGCACCTGCGTAGAATTGCAAGAATTCAGCAATGTATTGGGCTTGCCACTTGGTTTCCTTAAACATCTTGCCAGTGTCACGGGTTTCGATGCGGCCAATGTGTTCGGAGTTCTCAGACAAAAGGTCGGCGAGTTTGGATAAGTATTTCCCTCGTTGCGTTGCGGTCAACTGGCCCCATGGGCCGTTTAGCGCGGCATCGGCAGCACGCACGGCTTTGTCTACATCTTCTGCTGTGGCTTCGGGAATGCGGCACCAAGGGTCTCCGGTAGAAGGATCAGTACACTCAAAAGTGGCCTTACCACTCGACTGGACCCAAGCCCCATCAATTAGCATGTCATATGTGACGATAGTGTTCATCAATTTTGCTTTCCAAAATTTTGGACGGGTTTGGGCGTGACGCTGTGATAGGCACCATCAAGATAGGCCAAAGGCTCGATATCCCCGTTGTGCACTTTTTGAACGCGGCCAAATACCACAAGGTGCGAGCCAGAGGTGACAATTTGGTCGACAATGCATGCAAAGACTGTTGCGCCAATAATCTCTGGAGGAATTCCGTTATCTCCTCGACACGCTACATCCATGAAACGATCGCTTACCAGTTTATCATGCGCGCCAGCAAAGCGATCGGCGATACCGTCAGCTTTCTCTGCTAAAACATTGACACAGAATGCCTGGTTTTCTGAGACAGCGCCTGCGATGCGGCTATTTGCGCGCAAGCACACAAGAATTGTGGGTGGATCTGCAGATACCGATGAGAAGGCACTTACAGTTGCTCCAAGGCGTCCCGCCGAGCCATCAGTTGTTACAACGGTGACACATGCTGCGACGCGGCGCATCGCATTAATAAATTCATCGCGCGAAGTAGTGTGTTCAATGCCCATTCATCGCCCTCTATGCGGTCCTAGATGTTGTTGTTCCCAAGATTACAGAGAATAACGTATTTGAAAAACGAATAATTTTGCTGTATAAATGCAAAAAATATGCACCATAATGTGGAGACGGCATTAGCCGGAACTTGATTTGAAGCGCTCGAGAGGCATTTATGAACATTACCTCCCTCCAAACTCTAATTACGATTGTTGAAACTGGCAGTTTGGTAAGGGCGAGTGAAAAACTGAATGTTACTCAATCAACCGTGACCGCTCGGCTTAAAACCCTGGAGTTGGAACTGGGGCAGGTATTATTGGTTCGCCAAAAGTCGGGCGTTTCTTTGACACCGTCAGGCACCAAAATGCTGCGCTATGCTCGTGTTATGACGGGCCTATGGCGACAAGCACAGCGTGAGGCGGGGCTGCCTTCCGGCTTGAAGTCGGTTTGTACATTGGGATGCCAACACGAGTTATGGCAAGGTCTTGGCAAAGAGCTCTTTTACACAATTGATGAAGAACACCCTGAAATGGCTCTGACCCTCCATCAGGGAAATGATGTTGAGCTGGAGGAATGGCTGGCCGAGGGAATGGTGGACATAGTCTTAACGCTCGCTCCGATATCTAAGCGAAATCAAACAATCTATATATTACCAGAAGAAGAAATCGCGTTGTATTCTGATCGAGCAGAAACTCCGATCAAGGAAGATCCATCCTATATTTACGTTGACTACGGGGAGGATTACCGACGGTTTCACGCCGAGGCGTATTTTGATGCTGGTGTAGGGCGGGTCAACTTCGCATCTGCCACGTGCGCCCTTGAATATCTGATTGAACGAGGTGGTTCCGCCTACTTACCCCGCCACATTACTAAGCCTTATGTGAGTTCAGGTTGCTTGCATAAGCTTGCCGATGCCCCTGAATTTTTGCGCTCTCGGTACTTGGTTGGAAATGATTTAGTCACTGAAAACTGGCCTTGGTTTCAGTCCTTGATCGCCAATTTGCAGCAAAAAGGGCACCCGCAATGAGGTGCCCTAATCAATAGTTAGATAATGCAGTTAGAAACTGTAGCTAATGCCAAAGTTAACGGCGTTGGAAATGATCCTCGTTGATAAATTGCCGCCGCCTTCCAACTCAACGTCATTGTCTGACCAAGTAAACTGGTATTCGGCAAAAAGCCCCAAATGATCGGTTAGTGCATAATTAGCACCTGCTCCAAGCTTTGCAGCCGGCCCTGTCAATTGATATCCATAGGTGTGTGCTCCGGTTGCGGCGACCCGGATGTCAACATGAGGGATAGCAACACCAACGCCAGCGCTGACGTAGGGTGTGAGTTTGCCACGCATCCATTGCCCCTTCCACCGGCGGTGCACATTCAACGTCAAAATGTTGTGCCCATCGGTGAACTCCAGACGATTAAATCCTGCGCCGGCCATCTCGGCAGTGGGTGCGTAGGCTTTGGTGTGGGTGAGTTCGACACCATATCCCCAGTCACTATTGCGCCACCAGGTTGCGCGTGCCCCATAGTAAGGGGGAGGCTCAAATGAACGCCCCTCCCAGCCGATCAATGAATCAATTGCACCAATATCTGGATGTGATCCGGTAATCCTGCTGTGCGGGGAGGATTGTGAGCCAAGATAAAAACTTAGCTCCATTTCAGCTTTGGCTGGGCTGGCGAGAATCACCAAACCCGTAACCACCTTAAAAATCACGTTCCGCATGTGTTTATGTCCTTGTTGTCCGCGTGTGGCGCGTTCAACGCCACCAATATACCCAGAAATGACGCGGCTCAAGCGCGACAGATGATCGCTCTCGTTCAATTGATGTACATTGCGTGCTAGACGGGTAGCAAAAGCTTCGCTAATTAGCGGCATGAAAGGCTGCGGGAAACCGTGGCCCGTCGTCGTACAGGCCATCCTGGCCCAGAAATGGAGAACAACCTCGTGTCCCACGCAGAAGATCACGAAGGCACCCGGAGGGACTTCCTCTACTACGCCACGGCCGGCGCTGGTGCCGTGACAGCAGGTGCTGCAGTTTGGCCTTTGGTCAATCAGATGAATCCATCCGCCGATGTGCAGGCATTGTCATCAATCCGCGTTGATACCGCTGGTATCGAGCCTGGCACACAATTGACGGTTAAGTGGCTGGGTAAGCCCGTTTTCATTCGCCGCCGTACTCAGGATGAAATCGACGCCGCCCGCGCAGTTGCGCTGGGTGAGCTGATTGATCAAAATTCTGAAAATAAAAATAAACCCGATAGTGATGCTGCTGATGAAAATCGGACGCTTGATGAAGCGGGCGAGTGGCTGGTTATGATCGGTGTTTGCACCCACTTAGGGTGTGTTCCTATCGGTGATGGCGCTGGTGATTTTGGTGGATGGTTCTGCCCTTGTCACGGCTCACACTACGACACATCAGGCCGTATCCGCAAAGGCCCGGCTCCTGAAAATCTCCATGTTCCGGTTTCCCGTTTTGACGGCACCGAGTTGGTTCTAGGATAAGGAAGCGCACAGATGTCCGGAATTCCTCACGATCACTATGAGCCTAAATCAGGCGCTGCAAAGTGGCTACACACGCGATTGCCAATTATTGGTTTGCTCCATGGCACGCTGATGATCCCAACTCCCAAAAACCTGAACTGGTGGTGGATTTGGGGCATTGTTTTGGCCTTTTGCCTCGCGCTGCAAATCGTAACAGGCATTGTTTTGGCAATGCACTATACGCCGCATGTCGATCTGGCCTTTGCCTCAATCGAACACATCATGCGTAACGTAAATGGCGGTCATATGATTCGCTATATCCACATGAACGGCGCGTCTTTGTTCTTCTTTGCCGTGTATATTCATATTTTCCGCGGTCTTTTTTACGGGTCCTACAAAGCACCGCGTGAAATCACGTGGATCATTGGCATGTTGATCTTCTTGCTGATGATGGGAACCGGCTTTATGGGCTATGTTCTGCCTTGGGGGCAAATGTCCTTCTGGGGTGCGACTGTTATCACAGGTTTGTTTGGCGCGATTCCGGTCATCGGAGAGCCTATCCAAACACTGCTGCTTGGCGGACCTGCCGTTGATAACGCGACGCTCAACCGCTTTTTCTCATTGCACTACCTGCTGCCATTTGTGATCGCTGCCCTTGTCGTAGTTCATATCTGGGCGTTCCACACAACTGGCAACAATAACCCAACGGGTGTTGATGTGCGCACTGACAGCAAAGAAAACGTCAAGAAAGATACATTGCCATTCTGGCCATACTTCGTGATCAAAGATTTGTTCGCGCTGTGCGTCGTTTTGGTTATCTTCTTTGCGGTTGTCGGCTTCATGCCAAACTACCTGGGTCACCCTGACAACTACATTGAGGCGAATGCTCTCGCGACACCTGCGCATATTGTTCCTGAATGGTATTTCTTGCCATTCTACGCAATCCTGCGTGCCTTCACGTCAGAAGTGTGGGTTGTGCAATTTGCTAGCTGGATCACTGGCGGCATTGTTGATGCAAAGTTCTTTGGTGTTCTGGCGATGTTTGGTTCAATCGCAATTATGGCCTTGGTGCCATGGTTAGATACCAGCCGTGTACGTTCTGGTCGCTTCCGCCCACAATTCAAATGGTGGTTCTACCTTTTGATCGTGGATTTTGTGGCCCTGATGTGGTTGGGCGCACGCCCCGCAGAAGAACCTTATGCAACCTTCTCTTTGATAGGGTCTGCGTATTGGTTCGGTTACTTCCTAGTCATCCTGCCTATCTTGGGTGTGACTGAGAAGCCGCTGGCGACTCCTGCGACCATCGAAGAAGATTTCGATGCGCACTACAGCAAACCTGCTGAATAAGAAGGACAGAGGATAATGCTTAAGAAACTCGCGATTACCGCGCTTGCTGCCCTGACCTTTACGGCAGGTGCTGCACTTGCAGCCGGCGACGGTGGCAAAATTCACGATGTGGATTTTGTCTTCGAAGGCCCGTTTGGCAAGTTCGATCAGAACCAACTGCAACGTGGCCTGCAAATCTACACAGAGGTTTGCGCAGCATGTCATGGCCTAAGGTATGTGCCTTTGCGCACGTTGGGCGATGCAGGCGGGCCTCAGCTACCAGAAGATCAAGTTCGTGCATATGCTGCACAGTTTGATATTTATGACGCGGCAAAGGACGAAGATGTCCCTCGTATTCCAGCCGACCCATTCCCAGGGTCCGCATTGGAAAATGCGCCAGATCTCAGCCTGATGGCAAAAGCACGCGCTGGCTTTCATGGACCTGAGGGCACGGGTATCAATCAGCTTGTCAAAGGTATGGGCGGACCCGAATATATCGTTGCTATCCTGACAAGTTATACTGGTGAAACCAAAGACGAAGCGGGCACAACCTATTACGAAAACACTGCCTTTCCTGGTGGTTGGATCGCAATGGCCCCTCCTCTCGAGGGCGAAGACGTCGAATTTGCGGATCAACACAGTAACGAACTGCACCATGAGTCAGAAGATATTGCGGCATTCCTGATGTGGACCGCAGAACCCAAGATGATGGCCCGTAAGCAAGCTGGCTTTGTCGGGGTGCTGATGCTGACTCTTTTGTCTGTACTACTGTACCTCACAAACAAAAAACTCTGGGCACCTATTAAGGGCCGCAAAATCAACAGCTAAGTTTTATGATTGAAAAATTGAGAGGGCCTCGCCGGAAAAATCTGGCGGGGCCCTTTTTGCTTTGTATCGGTGTGACAACTGTTAAACTACACGCAATTCAACGGTGTAAACCCGCACAAGTAGGATATTCTATATGAGCATCGGCTCCGAAAAAACCCTCATGCTGACAGTCATGCGAAATGAGGGGCCGTATATCCTAGAATGGGTAGCGCATCATTTCTCGATTGGTTTTGATGATTTACTGATTTTTACGAACAATTGTACCGATAACACCGACCTCATTCTCGATCGGCTTGAGGTGTTAATGCCTCACCGGATTAAGCATCAACCAAATCCAAAAGTTATGTTTCCAGACAAGGGTCTTTGGCACGTGATGGCGTTGCGGTATGCGGGCCAATTTGGACGGTGTCGGGCCGCGGATTGGCTGTATGTGACTGATGCAGACGAGTTTTTGATCCTAAAGCAAAAGCACAAAACACTTGATGACCTGATGGGGGAAATTGGTTCAACAGATGCTATTTCGTTCACGTCTGTAGCATTCAACAGTAATGGCCAAAAGGAACAAGGCTCTGGGCAGGTCAAAAAGCGGTTCACTCAGACGACCAAAGATCTAAAAGCTGCAAAAAACGAAGGGCGAGCATCAATTACTGCCGTAAAAACACTCTTCAGGAATTCGATTGAGGGGCCAAGACGACCACATCGACCCGTAACGTCCGAGTTTTCCACCACTGGAAAACGCTGGGTTAACGGTTCGGGTGACGCTATGCCCGCAGAATGGACCGATGCGCACAACAAGGGAATTGAGGCAAACGGCACACGCAAACACGCACAACTAAATCATTACATTATCAAAAGCGCGGCCGAGTTTCTTCTAAAGGTAGACCGAGGTGATGCAGTTCACGCCGAGCGTTTGGGGAAATCTGCCAAGTATTGGAACCATGCAAACACGCAAGGCGATGTCGATAAAAGTGGAACAACGCAATCCAGGGCGGCAAGGGCACTCTTTTCTGAGTTTCTTTCAGATCCAGTGCTGCGGGCATTACACGAGGAATCACTCGAGCTGCGCGAGCGGCGACTATCGGAAATTTTGAAAACAGAACAAGGCGACAACCTTGCGCGAGCGATTGGGTACTATGATTAAGCTCTGTCTAAGATGATCGCTTCGGCAAGATTGATATCTTGGTTAATAGCAAATTCCTTGGGCAGGCATTTTTCTCCAGTAGTCAGCCAAAAATGTGCGGCTGACCCAATCAAAATGACGCGGCGAACCCCGTCAAGAGCCAACAGGGTTAGAGCTTTCCCGCCTAACTCTCTTTGACTAATGCGCAGCACAGTCGGTGCCACCACTGTCATCAGTTTGTTTACTTGATCAGCAGTTTCTGCGGCATCAGCGGCGATCAATGGCACTGGGTGCATTGCTAGCCGTGGACCGAAATCGAACTCGTTTCGCGTCACAATATCTTCCATTAGGTCTGAGCGCGATTTGTGATCTTCTTGTGCAAGAACATTGATGCCAGGCAGTACTTGGCACGCTATCACTGAAAGAAATCCCACACCGGCACCCAGATCCATCAAGCGATCGTCGTTCTCAAGCGTACGCGCTGTGAAGCGCCCAAGGCGCCGTTGGTATTTTCCGCGTACAACCATATCCAATGTATTTTGGGCAAAAACCCTTACGTCGGCAGGTAGGAGAATTCCTTGATTTTCAACCCAATCCACGGCAGTTGTAACCGATACATCTATTTCGGGTACGAAACCGTCACCGCCTTCGTTGATATCGGCAAATTCCCCGCTGGGTTTTGAACGACGCTCATCGGCTGGCCGCGCGGCATTCTTCTTTTCAACGTCACTCATGAGCGCGGCAATTTTTTCCGGATCACGCGCTTTAGGTGGTTTGGCGGAAATTTGTGTGATTGGTACTTTGGAGGCTTCAAGTAGTCCGAACTTTAGTTCCTCATATGCGTCTGTTTTGCGATACTCATCAAGGCGGGCTTCGACACGGTCAATTGCGTCGAAATGCAGCTTGTTCAACACCGGATCAGTAAGCAGTTCGTCCATGATAGCTTTGCGGCGTTCAATATAGCGCAGAACCTTTTCATCGCGCACTTCGTTGCGATCCTGCAGTGACCAATAGTCGGAATTATATTTGTCTTTCTTATTGTTCACATTACCGCGAAATTTACGGATCGCGTAGCTGTCAATCGACTTAACCGCATAGTGATTTAGTTGTGCCCATTGATATCCCACAGTACGCCGAATGGAGCGCCAACCGCGGAATTTGAAGTAATCTTCCATCGGCTGGCCGGAACCATTCAACCAGTTCACCGTATCGGGAAAATCTGTTTTCAGGTGCTTTGCCTTGATCGAAGGTCTGTGAATGCCAAGTTTCCAATAGTCAGGGTCGAACTTGAATAACGTCTTAACGCCCCAGCCCTTATTCCAAGTGGGGGGGGCAGCAAACAGATATTGTTCGGTGACTGGATCGCGGCTCCAGTCAATGACGCCGCCTGACCCAAAGATACGCCAAGTGATCACAATGCCATTGGCGTCACCAGCGGCATCCAACATCGGATCTAGGGTGCCGTCTGCATAATTTATGCACAGAAATTCGTCAGCGTCGAACATAAGCACCCAATCAGCACTCGCAACAACTGGCTCGATCTGCGCGTGTTTCATCGCAGATGGCTGGGGCTTTACGCCCTCAGGTATGTCATTACGGCGGTGATACCCTAGGCCTAGCTCTTCGAGCCGGATCAGCATGTCATCGGTGCCATCCGAACAATCATTCGTATAGACGAGGATTTTGGTAAAGCCGACGGCAAGATGATGGGCGTACCATTCCAACAGAAATGGTGCCTCATCCTTCATCATCGAAATCGCCAAGAGGTTACCGTGGCGGCTTTTATGGGGTTTCAGCTTCACCGAAGCCTCACTTTTCTAAAAGAGTGCTTTGCCCGGCTCGATCCCGATCTCTTCGCACATACGTGCAGCATAAGATCCGGCGAGTGGTTCGTTTTTCTCCCACCAAGGTTTGGTTCCATTGGTGTAAAGATGTACTGACAACGTGTTCTCGGTGAAATGCCCCTCGACGTTACCAAATGGATCGTAAAAAACGTCGTTTAGTTGGAAGGGTACAGGATACAGCACGTCACGCGACATGGCCTTTTCAAACTGCCCAGTTTGTTTTGCAAAATGGGTAAAAGCTTGGGGGCCAAACGCAGTCCGTTCAGCTTTATAAATCCGGGCGGCATGGCTTAGGTTTGTATCAAGGCGGTCATATTTTTTTCGCTGATTTTTGTTCCACCATTGGGGGTAATCAGGCAAATTGTCATAGTAGTCTAACAGCTGATCCATCAATTCGCATTCTTGAGGCAGACCCACAACGCCACAATTCAAGGCACCTTTTAGTCCATGTACACCAAAGATGTATTCTTGGTCATCAGGAAACGGGCGATGACAAAAGGCATCGCAATCTATCCAGATCGCGCCAGTTTTCTGGATCATTTTATAACGAAAAACGTTGGATAGAAACGATGCAGAGGTATTTTCAACCAGCTCCATATCAATATCCATTATGTCAGAGGCAGGCCGCACTTCCACACCTTCAGGCGCGTTGTCCACCTTGTCAGTACAGTAAAGAACGGTTGGGTGCCCTTGTTTAACATGGCTCTTGAGGCAAAGCTGATTTAGATAGTGAAGTTTGTCGCCAATCCATAGCGACGCGACCGTACGAC
This sequence comes from uncultured Cognatishimia sp., assembly GCA_964021645.1. Classification (GTDB taxonomy): domain Bacteria; phylum Pseudomonadota; class Alphaproteobacteria; order Rhodobacterales; family Rhodobacteraceae; genus CANLDA01. Next base: position 45,704 of record CAXIAD010000003.1, read on the forward strand.
GATCACCCATGTTGCTGCCCTTTCGCGAAACGCGCTTATTATTGTTAGTGTTTTGTCTAAAATAGCGACGCGGAGGGGGTTTTGTAAACAAGAGCGGTGTCAATGGCGGACACCAGCGATGGTTTGCCATGCAGAGTTGCAAGTTTGCACAAGTCTCTCTATCTCAGAAGGCAATTGTAGTTCTGTAAAAGGCGGTAAAAGCTTGGCCAACCATTTGTATCAGGGTGATCTCCCGGACGGTTTGGATTTGGGTTCTGTCGTTGCCATTGATTGCGAAACTATGGGACTTAATCCGCATCGCGATCGCTTGTGTGTCATTCAAATGTCCGGTGGGGATAGTAATGCGCATCTTGTACAGATCGCTGTGGGGCAAGAGAATGCGCCTAACCTTTGCCGCATGCTAGAAGACCCTTCGGTTCTAAAACTATTTCATTTTGGCCGGTTTGATATTGCCGCCATGTACAAAGCATTCGGTGCCCTCGCCGCGCCAGTGTACTGCACGAAGATCGCATCGAAACTGATCAGAACCTACACGGATCGCCACGGGTTAAAGAACCTTTTGCAAGAGCTGTTGAATGTCGACATTTCCAAACATCAGCAAATGAGCGATTGGGGTGCCGCGACTCTCACCCGTGCGCAGTTAGACTACGCAGCATCTGATGTTTTGTATCTTCACCGATTGCGCGACAGTTTGAACGACCGACTAGAGCGCGAGGGACGTACCGAAATTGCCCAAGCTTGTTTTGAGTTTTTGCCAACGCGCGCTAAGCTTGATCTAGTTGGTTGGCCCGAACAAGATATTTTTGCACACTGATGGAAAATCCAAACAAATTCCTAACCACGGCTCGCCGCGTTATTGCCTGCGAAGCTAATGCCTTAAACGCTCTAGAGGCGTCTTTGGGTGATGAATTTGCTGAAGCTGTCGAAATCATGCTCTCTGCAACTGGCCGAATCATTATCTCGGGCATGGGAAAATCGGGGCATATAGCACGGAAAATTGCTGCGACTCTTGCCAGCACCGGAACACCTGCGCATTTCGTACATCCAGCAGAGGCAAGCCACGGTGATCTGGGGATGATGGCACAAGGTGACGCAGCTTTGGTGCTTTCCAATTCAGGTGAAACGCCCGAACTCGCGGATGTTATCGCATATACTCGCAGGTTCAACATACCATTGATCGGAGTCGCGAGCAGGGCGGATTCAACTCTGATAAAACAATCGGACGTAGGACTTTTGTTGCCCTTGGCAGAAGAGGCGTGCGGAACAGGTATCGTGCCCACGTCATCGACAACGATGACACTTGCGCTTGGAGATGCGTTGGCTGTGGCATTGATGGAGCATCGTTCCTTTACGCCCGAAAACTTTCGCGATTTCCATCCAGGAGGCAAACTTGGTGCGCGACTAAGTAAAGTTCGGGATTTGATGCATTCCGGCCCAGCCTTGCCGATCGTTGGTGTTGAAACGCTGATGACTGATGTTTTGATAGAGATTAGCCAAAAGGGGTTTGGCGTTGTGGGCGTGGCCGACACAAGTGGGCATTTGGTCGGCATCGTAACTGACGGTGATTTACGTCGGCATATGGACGGTTTGCTTGGCCTAACAGCAAGTCAAGTAATGACTGCATGTCCGACAACTATCGTAGCGGATTCGCTCGCGGAAGAGGCTGTCGCAATCATGAATGATCGGAAAATAACTTGTTTGTTTGTGATTCCCGAAGAGACTGATCTTCATGCTATTGGGTTAATACATATCCACGACTGTTTGCGAGTCGGGCTGGGGTAGATCGTGGATTGGGGGCTGACATATTCACAGGTTGTTGCATGGTTGAAGATACTTCTACCGTTGGCGGCACTTGGCTTACTGTCGACGCTTTTTATGCTGTCCCGAACGGTCGATACCGTGTCATCGATACCATTCGCTAAGATTGACATTGAGCAACGGGCAAAAGAGCAGCGTCTCACAAAGCCATATTTCTCAGGCAAAACACGTGATGGAGACTTATTGGCATTCACGGCCTCATCGGCACGTCCAGATTCCGATGATGTAACTCGAACTCTCGCGACGAACCTAGATGCGCGAATTGATTTTTCAGATGGTTCGACGATATCGTTTACTGCGAAAACCGGGGTTATCACCTCCGATATTCAGCAGGTTGAATTACAAGGCGACGTTCAGATAATAAGTTCGAATGGCTACACAGTTCAAACTGAAACTTTGATTACCAGTTTACGTGAAACGCACGCTGAAAGTGTTGGACCTATAACAGGAAACGGGCCTGCCGGCAGATTTTCTGCGGGACAAGCTATTCTTGGGGTAGAACCTAACAGTGGCGGTTCCTATTTGCTTTTTACAAAGGGCGTAAAACTGGTATACACCCCTCAGAAATAGAAGAGGCTTCTCGTGACCCTTTTTCGTGCACTATTAGTAAGTTTGATCGTTTTACTTCCTGCCGTGGCGTTTGCTCAGGGTATGAAGGTCGCGTTTGGGGAACTTCGACAAGACCCGAATGCACCTGTTGAGGTTTCCGCCGATAGCTTGTCTGTCGATCAAAATGATGGCAGCGCCGTATTCAGCGGCAACGTTTTGATTGTTCAAGGTAACATGCGAATGGCTGCACCAAAGGTGCACGTTCACTATAATGACGAAACCAGCGGTATCGCCAAGCTTGTTGCAACTGGCGGCGTTACTGTAGTGAACGGTGCAGATGCCGCAGAGGCGCAAACTGCAAATTACCAGGTCGAAGACGGGGTTATCGTGATGATAGGTGATGTTCTTTTGACGCAGGGGAACAACGCTCTTTCTACCGAAAAGATGACTGTCAATTTGGATGCAGGTACGGCTCAGATGGATGGGCGTGTAAAAACTGTGCTCAAGCCAGAGGGCAATAATTGATGGAAAAACCTGATCTATCCGTCACCGAAGGCAGCTCCGGTTTACGTGTCGAAAACCTGCGCAAAAGTTATCGAAAACGCGTGGTCATTCGCGATTTTGGCATGGAATTGAACCGAGGCGAGGTTGTTGCTCTTTTGGGGCCGAATGGATCGGGAAAAACCACTACATTCTACTCAATCGCGGGACTGGTGTTTCCAGAGGGTGGCAAGGTTATTATCGACGGGCGTGATGTTACAAATTTGCCGATGTATCGCCGTGCCAAATTGGGCATCGGGTATTTACCGCAAGAGATGTCGATTTTCCGCGGCCTGAATGTCGAGGATAATATCAACGCGATTCTTGATATCACCGAAAAGGACCGGCACAAGCGAAGAGAGCGGCTAGAAGAGTTGCTAAGTGAGTTTTCTATTGAGCACCTACGCCGTGCACCCGCTTTAGCATTGTCCGGCGGGGAGCGGCGACGTGTGGAGATTGCCCGGTGCTTAGCTGCAAATCCCAAATACCTTTTACTAGATGAGCCATTTGCAGGGGTTGATCCGATTTCTGTAGGGGACATTCGACATCTTGTTGCGGATCTCAAAAAGCGTGGGATCGGTGTTCTTATTACTGATCACAATGTACGTGAGACTCTCGAAATTGTGGATCGGGCCTATATTCTGCATGATGGTCGTGTACTGATGTCCGGGGCACCTAGCGAAGTCGTTGAAAATGAAAACGTACGCCGAGTCTATTTAGGTGATAATTTTCGTATTTCGTAACCCGTATTCCTGAAATTTGGGCACATGAGGTTACCTAATAAATTCGATTTCCTTACAATTGTCAGCAGTCTTTCTTCAGGGTGATCGGCGGAAAACTGAAATTTCTGATTCAGATCATTGACAAGGCCCCACTCTGTAGCCTCAAATACCTGTATGATATTTGTGGAAATTGCACTGCTGAATGACGCGGCCTTTTCTCTAAGGTATGTCTTTGGGCAAGCTTCAGAAATATCCAATTCCAACATTCGGTTCTGATTTTCGCTCCTTGCGGAGCCAATGAGATGAATCGACATGTGATCGCAAAGGAGATTGAATGCGCTATCAGATTACTGGAAAACAGATCGACATCGGAGAGGCCCTGCAAACTCATGTTAAGGATCAACTTGGCAGTGCGGTAAATAAATATGCCGAACGACCGACCGACGCCAACGTCATTTTTTCCAAAAGCGCTCACGAATATGTTTGCGAGGCGACGGTCCATCTTTCGACCGGCCTCACCGCGCAAGCCAAGGCTCACGCAACCGAAATTTACGCGGCATTCGACAATTGTTGCGAAAAAATGGAGAAACAACTCCGTCGATACAAGCGCCGTCTGAAAGACCATCACAAGGACCGCGCGGAACCAGTTGAATTCTTCGGAGCGTCCTCGTATATCCTCGCCAAAGAGGGGGAAATCGAAGAGCAGGAACCTGAGTCGCTCCAGCCAGTTATCGTCGCAGAGATGGAAACGAATATACAATCTCTTTCTGTCGGCGAGGCGGTAATGCAAATGGAGTTGGCCGGAGCACCTGTTTTGGTTTTCCGCAACGAAGGGAAAGATGGCCTTAACGTGGTCTATCGTCGTGACGATGGGAATGTTGGCTGGATTGACCCACAAACTTGATGCGATTGGGTGCCTGTGACCCTTTCGGGAGATACGGGCAACATGGATTTAGCTACCATTCTTAAGCCAGAGGCGGTCAAGGTGATTTCGGCCGCCTCCAGCAAGAAGCGTTTACTTCATGAATTTGGAGAGCTCGCTGCGTCTGCCTACGGGTTGAAAGCAACAAGTGTTGTTGAGGCTCTTCAGGAACGTGAAAGTTTGGGGCCAACCGGTGTTGGGCAAGGGGTAGCTCTACCGCATGCGCGCTTGCCCAAACTTACATCCGTCTCCGGTGCGTTTATCCTTTTAGAAAAACCGGTGGATTTTAATTCAGTTGATCGTCAGCCTGTTGACATCGCGTTCGCATTGTTTGCGCCCGAAGAGGCGGGTGTCGAGCATTTGAAGGCATTGGCGCTGGTAGCACGTACTTTGCGTGAGGCGTCAGTTTGTAGCAAACTCCGCGCAAATCGGAGTTCGGCCACGCTTTACACCATCCTTACCGAGAGCCAGCGCGTCCAGGCGGCGTGAACAAATCTCAAGCCCAGCGATCAAAACCAAACATCAAATAGTCGCGCTGATAAATGTCGCTACCTAAAGCTTCGATATCATCGTTATATATCTCTGCCAAAGTGAATGGGGTGTTCTCTGAGATCACGGTTTCTGGCTCGGGCGCGTCGAAACGTCCGATCTGCACGGCTAGGGCAGGAAGATAGCTCGTCATTTCGTTTTCTCTGATAATGATATCAGGGGGGGAAAAATCTGCGAAACCTTTGACGATACTTGATTGAGATACCCAATGCGCGTCTTGGCGGATACTGGTTTGCCCTAGCAGATTGGCTTTTACGAACTCTAAAAATGAGATGAATGCCGCACGGTGCGCATCAACACCATAATCTGCGGTAACCTGTTGTCCGGGAATCGGCAATTTGTAAACTCTGCGCAATGTTTTCCGAATCTGGCTGTATGCCGTATCAGGGTTCAGAATTTTCTCGCAAAACACCTCATGTGCTCGTGTTAGGGGGTGCCGTAGAACGCTAAAGCTTCGATGTCCTTTTCGATCGCGTTTCCAATTTCTAAGGCGATTTTGATTAAAATTACGTACCAACCCATCGACGTTACGACCATCCAAATCAGCCAACCACTCCTGAACAACCTGATCCGGGCCGCCTGGAATGGGCATAAACAGTAGCGCAGATTCGGGCGCAGCTATGTATTTCGGTACCTGAGCACCACGGCGGGGCTCAAAATTGGGTGTTCGCGCCAGATTAAACTGGTCCAGATCTGTAAGAGCAATTTGTACTTCAGAATAGTTTGAAACTTTCTGACTTGTACTACCGGGGTTTTGCGGTTTCAAACTTTGGTCGAGGCTCTCCACTTCCTCGTCGACACCTAAATATCGCGATATCCCGTTGATGACCTCAAGGTTTTGCAAGTCTTCGTAACCGACGTAAAAGGCGGATTGCCCAGTGATCTGCAACCGGTTCATGACCAGAACTTGAAAATCCTGCAATGCTGACATGTGGTTCTTCAGTTCATCAGGGTCAATTCGAACCTTTGTGTCTTTGCGCCTTCGTACATCGGTAAGTTTCCATTGGCCTGTAGTTTGGGCAATCTTCCATGAAACGAAGCTATCAACAGGGTTACGCGTTAGGATAATCTTTGCGCATCGCGGATCATCAATGCAGGCATTAAGCACTCGCGCGTCATGATCATGAAAAAACCGAAATCCGCCAATTTTGCCATTCTGTGTTTTAATGCGCTCGAGAAGAAGTGAGGGGTCGGAACTTCGTTGTGCGAGAGTCACTCCCAAAATGTCGGTTTCGTTTGGGTAGCCAATAAAATGTGGATTAAAGGCCTCGCCGAAACATCTGATTCGTCCAAAGGAGTTCAAGTTGGTTTCTAGAAAATTGGAGCCTGTGCGCATTTCTGCCAGAACGATGAAATAGTCATAGGGTTTTGTCATCGGGATTTACTGTACCAAATAGGGTTTTCTAGGGGGTGCACTGGTCTCTATGCCATGATCGTCGCTGACGGGAAAATCGCCCATCAAATAGGGATGCATTCCCTGATTTTTCAGATTCTGCAAGAATTGACCAAAGCCTGACAGATCAACCATCTTTGGTACCTCGGACAGGCGCCGTAATGAGGTATGCCCAATTTCATCAATGATCGTTTGTAGTGGCTCCATCGGAGCTTCGATGAATTCGGCCATGCTCCAGATCCTGATGCGGGCCTTCGCGTGTGGCGATCGTAGAATGTCCAAATGTTTGCTTTCAATGCGCTGCAATGCGGCTGCCTGCTTGCGAATCTCTGCAAAATTCTTGTTTGAGCTAAACAAAGGCACGGCCCACGCGCCACTAATGACCGAAATTTGAGCATTGGGGTCGCGCGCAAGAGTCCAACTGATATCCTGCACGTCTTCGGGGCCGAATTGAAAACACTGGCGTTCTCCACGAGTATTCCAAATCAAATTAGTTAAGAATGCCAATGGATTGTAATCACGCTGTGCTGCACTGTCAGATAGGGCACCGTTAATGACTGATTGTCCGTTAGAAAACTCAATGCGATCTGGAGCAAACAGGTGCCCATGGGTTTTGCTTCCTGTCGCCTTAGGCAGCCAAGTTTCAAAATCCTCAAACAGGTCTGAAAACCCTTCAAACACTGAATATCGCCCTGACGTTACGCCATTTTCCCAATCTTTGTTTGGAAATCGGCTTTGCATATACAGACCGGGTCTACCTCGTGTCCGTCGTTCAACCGCTTTGGCAAAAATGCGATCAATTTTGGCAGGGTTGGGCTCGGTTTTCTTCATTGCCCCAGCTGGATCTGTGAGAAACGCGCCATATAGCCGTTCTGCATGCGGCCAAATTTTGCGCGCCACAAAGCAATCTGACCTGCGCAATAGTTGTAAATGATCATCATAGAATATGTGCGGCTTACCTTGAAAGTCGAACTTTGAAAGCGTTAACGATCTACTTTCAATGCTAACAGAGTATTGCCGTGCCAAAGTTTGAAAATAGCTTTCATCAGGTATCCATACTTTGCGAAAATAGGCGTCGTTGGCCTCACGCTCAGGGTCTTCGAGAATGGCAGATAATGTTTGTCGTGTCAGGCACCACCATTGGGAGCCCATATGTGGGACTATTCCGTTGGGAATCTTTCTCTTAAACCCAAATATTCTTTGAAACTCTACGTATTTATCAAACAGGAACCGATGCCGTTTCCACGAAAACGGAAAGCGCATTGTGAAGCGCTCCTGATCCAACCCGCCAACCGTCCAAGGCACATCAGCGGTTGTCGCGGATTCGATGAAATCTGTACGAGGGCGAGCAGCAAGATAGTCAATTAGTTCCTCTACGGGGCGTAGGGGCAAACATGATCCAGATGATAGATAAACATGGCGTACATCGGTGAAGGTTTTGAGCATCATCTCAGATGCAGATTGTGATGCAGCGACCAATCCCCAGGTCCCCCATTCGCATTTGTGGCGCTCACAAAATACCACATGGGGCAGATCACCAAGGGACTTTTGGAAGGCATTGATTTGTCGGCGTTCCACTGTGGCATCAACGTGAATGACCACCGGACATCCTGCGGAAGCCCAGTGACGTGCCACTTGTTCAGCTCTTTCCAGAGCTGTGTGTACGAGCATGATGATGCCTACACTCACGAATGCCCCTTCACTCTCATGCCCAGTTGCCTTTGGACATAAGGCCCAAAATTTCCAATTGCCGCCAGTTTATATACTTTTCCGACCATTTGCACCAAAGCTCTGGATCGTCTCTTAGTGTCTCGGCATAGGCTAGGTACTCTACGCTTGCAGAATAGTGTTGCTTGCGCTCCAATTCCTCGGCGGCTTTTACAGAAAAGGTATCGAGGAATTTTGCATGCAGCAGGATGCCACTCGCCTTTTCGCCCCCCCATTCATCATACACCTGATTTAACCCGCGCGGCAGCAGCATGTGTGTAGAACTGACATAGGTGTACCGCCGATCCCACTTCACTAATGGTATCTTGTTTAGTGCGGGGGCCTTTTCAGGTGCATCATAGAAAAAAGCCCGCGATCTAGGCCCGCCTTGGATCCAGACGTTGCCGAACTTTTTGTTCTTTTCCATGGAATAATTACCAGCATCAAACCACGATGCAATTTCCAGAGGATTTTGGCCCTGACGATAGGGTTGGGCGTCCAGGCGTCCTTTCGGATACATATCTAGCAGCATTGAACTGAATGACTTAATCGAAGACGCATCCAGCCAGTCGGTCAGCGCACGTAGGGGACGCGTATCGCAGAATGGGTAAATCAAGAATTCATCCGGGTCGACAGTAAGACACCAATGAGCGTGGCCATAGCGGAGCTGCAACCAATTTAGCCAATCCACCCCATATCGCGACTTTTTATAACTGTTGTCAGAACCCCAAAGCGAGACATCGGGTTGATTTGCCAAATACTCCCGCGTGCCGTCAGTGCTGCCATTGTCCACGATTAGGAAATGATCGATCCCCATCTCACGATAGTATTGCAGGAAATAGGGTAGGCGAATTAGCTCATTTCGAAGAGTGGAAAAAACCAACAGATCATTGGGTTTGATCCGGTTTATTCGACTCGCGATAGGTTTCAATTCGCGTCGTTTACGAATGGCGCGAATCAGCCATCTGCGCCGTTGAACTCTTAGTCGATATGACTGCCAAACACCCAAGAAATTTCTTTCGTAACGTTACAAATATACTTACAGATTAGATGACAGGTATCAGGCGATATTTAAGACGACGTTGAAATGCTGATCCCATGTCGGTGGGGAGTGCGTAATTTTCCGATATTTATCCCTATTTCCGTCCTGTCTTGCCAAATTCGCGATCTTACTTGCCCATGAATAACTGTCTGATACCTCTGCGTAAATGGGTATATCAGCAAGAACTTCATGGATGACTGGTAACGTGTTGCAAAGAATGGGGGTTCCTAGTGCCGCCGCCTCGATTAGTGGGAGCCCAAACCCTTCGGCGAAACTGGGAAATAGCAAACCCGCGGAACGCTTCATCAGGACATTGATCACCGCGTCATCTAGACCCGCATACTCGTGAATATGGTCAGATTTTTCAGCTAAGGAGTCGAGTTGTTCAAACACATCTTCGTTGCGCCAACCACGGCTCCCACAAATGACCAAGTGGGGGAGGTCATGGCCCATGATCTCACGTAATGGCCCTGTCCAAATATCCAAAAGAAGCTTGTGATTCTTGCGCGGTTCTATGGTGCCGAGACACAAAAAGAATGGGCTCAAAATATCTGGGGCCGCCATACTGTCGCCAATCGGTAAACAATTAGGGGTGTGACCTAAGTGTGCGACGCAAAGAGCGGGGACGCTTCCGCAGGCGGACATATGGCGAACAGTATCTGCTCGAGTTGCCTCGGAATTACATATAATGACATCGGCGTTCGCTTGTACCAATCGTAGTTTTTCGCGAAACTGTTCCACAGTTCCCGTGCGTTGAAATTGAGGAAAATCCAGTGGGATGGTGTCATGCAGCAGTACAAATATCCGAGCACTAGGAACATCTCGAATGCCGCGAAACAGGCTGGAAGTTATATTACTGTGACCGGTGTTGTAATACGCGATCCTATTTGGCAAATGGCGCTTTAACATCGGGCCAAGGTTGCGTTTGCGCGCACGCGCCAAGCTAAAACGTCTTAAATCGCTTTCTGCGCGCGCCAATGCGTGATTGGTTCGGTGTAGGATGCGTGCAATTGGTGTCGCTGTGCCAAAGGGCTGTTCTTGGGTGATACGCATCAGTAGTTGCTGCATCCCAGACCGGTCCAGCAAGATATACCCGAGAGAGGTGCGCGCCAGCCCGAACAGCGGCCCTTCGTCGCCAACAAATCTTTGGAAATAGGCGAGCTCAACCCGGTCCACGCCGGTGAACATCTTACCTGTCCGGCTAATTAGCCGGGTGATGTCCAACAGGCGCGCTGGTGCGCTGGGAGAAGCATTTTCTACGTCCAATTGACACCAGCTCCATTTGTTGTGGAAGGCATTGGACAGAACCGATGTTCAGTCTATTGAGCGGCCTTCTCTGCAGCCATCATTTCGTGCAGATAGCGGCTAAGGTCATCTTTCAGATCATCACGAGCTAGGGCAAATGCCACCGTGGCCTGTAGGAAGCCAGCTTTTGATCCGCAATCAAAGCGTTGCCCACGGAACCGGTATCCAAACACATCGCGACCCTGCACAATCTCTTGGGCGATCGCATCGGTTAGTTGAATTTCACCACCGGATCCGGCCTTTAGTTTACTAATATTCTGTAAAACATCAGGTGTTAGAATATAGCGACCAATCACAGCAAGATTTGACGGAGCCTTATCCATCTCGGGCTTTTCGACCATTCCCTTGACCGAAACCATTGATCCCATGTCTTCTTTGACATCAAGAACACCATAAGAGGGCGCTTTTTCCGGCGGCACTTCCATGGCGGCGACCATGCTGCCGCCTGTTTCGTTATAGGCTTCGACCATCTGTTTCAGGCAGGGCTCTTCACCAGCAATAACATCATCGGGCAAAATCACGGCAAAGGGCTCGTTGGCGATCAAGCGCCGCGCACACCAAACAGCATGCCCAAGGCCAAGTGCCTTGTGTTGGCGAATATAGGCGATAGCACCGCTTTCCATATTGGTGCCGCGCATCATTTCCAAGACGTCAGTCTTGCCCTTTTTGCGTAATTCTTGCTCAAGCACAGGGGCGTGATCAAAGTAATCTTCAAGTGCGCCCTTGCCGCGGGATGTGACAAAGATGAATTCCTTGATTCCGGCAGCGCGTGCTTCATCAATTGCATATTGAATTAGAGGACGATCAACGAGCGTCAGGATTTCTTTGGGAACAGATTTGGTGGCGGGCAAAAAACGCGTCCCCAAACCAGCTACTGGAAAGATCGCTTTAGTTACTTTTTTCCGCATGTTCTTGCCTACTGCTGCTGTGTCTGGTGCACATTGTGTGTCTTGTTTCGCCATAACATACACGGGTTACGGATAGATTACAACGGAGCCGCAGAGTTGAATTAGGGGGAATATATCAAACATTTCCGCACAAAATATGGTCTCAAAACACGTTGAAAGCCAAAATTCGAAGATGGTTCTATAAACCGCGTTGGGCAGAAATTCGTGATGTTTCGGAAATGACGCGTCGCTTGAATGTGGCCAACGTGAATAGTTTTTGCACTCGATCTGAGCGCCCGAAAACCCCTCCGGTGTGCTCCCAATATCCTCCGGGATGAAATCGAACTTTGTGAAATAGTGCTGTATAAGAATAGATGAAAATTGTAACTCGCGTTCCCCCCTTCACATGCAGGGCTGCTTTGCGTCGCAATGTGTTTCGTTTCGCGTAGCGCCCGCTTAAAAGCAAAGCGCCACCTTCAAAACATTTGGGGAAGCTGTGAAAACCCTGCGCGGCACGTGGTAAAGAAGTCATGCGGGTGTTTGAGCGCGCGCCACCTTCTTTGTACCCCTTGCTCAGCCCCTGCATGAGTTTTCGGACGTCACGTGGCTCCAACCGCCCGTGCATCATATGCCGCAATGCGCGATTACGTTGCTCACGTACTACACGCCGCCAAACATGTGGGTGTTGTTCTGATGGGCAGTATTTTTTTAGAAAAACAGCGACACTAGCTCCGAGTTGCACCAAATCTTTTGGCGCGCGCTCTGCACTGCGTTGGTCACTGCCAAGGTACCCATGATGTACTTCTGCCAAAGGAACCAGTGCCGTGGCCCAACCCGCTTGGGCAAGACGCATGTTCAGGTCAGTTTCATCAAGGTAAAAGCGAAACGCCGGATCAAAACCCCCTAATTCTGCAAGGATGTCTCGGCGCACCGCCATATTCGTGCCTTCGGTCTTGATCGCACGTTCAGGCGTGGGATGCAGGATCGTGGCGCGTGTCTCGTCAATCTGTAATGAGATTGTCTGTCCCGTATGATCGACAGCCTGCGCTTTCCACTGAAACGAAATACCATTGCGGCCCCTGACAAACCCGCCAGTAGCTCCAACTTCAGGCTGCCCAAACGGTGCACATAGGTAGGATAGCCATGTCGGTTCAGGCACTGCGTCGTCATCAATAAACGCGACGATGTCGCCGGCGGATGCCGCGATGCCCAAATTTCGCGCAGCCGAGATATTGGCTTGGTCAAAACGGATCAATTTCAGATGATCTGCGTGTTCACGCGCTTGGGCTGCAATGATCCCCGCCGCATCGGCAACGACAACGACCTCAAAATTCGGGTAATCCAGTTGTGCAATTCCAGATAGACAATGCGCGAGCGCGTCGGGGCGTCCCCGGCTGACCACTACCACACTGACGGATGCTGGAGTCATGGTTCTCCCATATCTGCCATCATCGCCTCAATACGCGGTACATCTTCGGGGTTATTTAGCTCCCAGAACTGACGACCTCGTGCCACAACTTCTACACACAATACCTGCCGTCCATGTTCCATAAACCGTAACTGCTCCAGCCCTTCTAGTTGTTCCAGCGAGGTTGTCGCCCACGTAGGATAGGCTGCTAAGGCAGCAGGACGATACGCGTAGACGCCGACGTGATGAAACACAGGCGTTTCTGCGTCATCTGCATAGGTTTCAGAGGTAAAGGGCACGACCTCCTTGGAGAAGTAAAGTGCGTGCCGATCTTTAGTAAATACGGCTGTCGTGCCGCCCACGCGCCCGGCCTTGCGATCCTGAAGAAAGCCGTTCAATGCGCGCCCATCACAGCGTAATACGGGTGTTGCAACCTCGGCAGCACCATCGTTTTGCAGGCCTTTGATCAAATCTTCAACAAACCATGCCGGGGTCAACGGCGCATCACCCTGTAGGTTCACCACGATGTCATACCCGCAGCCCAGATTGTCATGGGCTTCTGCGCAACGCTCTGTGCCATTTTCACAGGCTTCGGATGTCATAACCACCTCCGCACCAAAGGCTTCGGCGGCATCTTTGACACGTTGATCATCCGTTGCGACGACTACCCGATCAACACCGCGAACAGCGCAGGCAGCTTCCCATGAGCGCTGAATCAAGCTTTTGGAAACGCCCGTCGCTCCGGTCAAAAGCGCTAAGGGCTTGCCGGGATATCGGCTGGATGCAAACCGGGCTGGAATGGCGATCAATACAGACATCAGGCCTCTTTCAGCTCAACTGTTGGCGCATAGGCGATAAAGAATGGGTTAGCGAAATCTTCTTTGCCGTATCTTAGCGGAGTGTGATCATCAAAACGCACGACTTCGCCACCAGCTCCACTTAGGACAGCGTGACCCGCGGCCGTGTCCCATTCCATTGTACGCCCAACACGGGGGTAAATGTCGGCCTCGCCCGTGGCCACCAAGCAGAATTTCAGCGACGAGCCCGCGCTTTTGGAATCCTTGACCTGATATTTGTTGATGTAATCTTCTGTGGCTTGGTCGCGATGCGATTTGGATGCAACCAACATCAGCGCGCTGTTGTCGGCCTTGGCGACATTCATCGGCGAGAGCGCCCCAACCGTGCCCTTTTCGAACGCACCAGTTTCCTCAACGGACTGGCCATCTGCCAGTGTAAAGAACATCCGGTTTTTTGCAGGCGCATAGACAACACCACGCGTTGGGATACCCTTTTCGACATAGGCGATATTAACCGTGAAATCGCCACGGCGATGAATGAACTCTTTGGTGCCATCCAGCGGGTCAACGATCAAAAACGTATCCCCCTTGGCCGCATGACTGTCTGACTGCTCTTCGGTCACCAGCATCACGTCGGGAAACAACTCTCGCAGGCCCGCAGAAATGATCGCATCTGCCGCTTCATCTGCCGCGGTCACGGGGCTATCGTCAGACTTTACCTTGATTTCGAAATCATCAGAGTTGTAAATCTCCATGATCTTGTCACCGGCTTCCAGGGCCAAACGACGGATGGCCGGAATAAGATCTGTGTAATTCAATGGATTTCTCCTGGGTATGCTGAGTTGAATTCGATGATTTGCTTCCTTATGCTATGCGCATAACGGAACGGCAAGAATTCCGTGCTACTAATGTCCCAGTATCCGGGGTTTCAGGCGATGTTCGACAAAAGCGTGCCACGTTCACAGATGGGCTCTGCACTTAGTTTGCTAGAGCTTATTTATCATTCCGTCGTGCGTAACGTACGGAAAACGCATGGCAATGCGTTGATGTCTATTCTTATGAATATGCTTCAAATCGTGATGTTTGTTGCGGCCTTTTATGTCATGTTTTCGCTGTTGGGGCTGCGTGGGGTCGCGCTGCGGGGTGATTTTTTAGTTTACCTGATGTCAGGAATCTTCCTGTTCATGACCAATATCAAGGTGCTTCAGGCCGTCGTTTCATCCGAGGGGCCCTCTTCGCCAATGATGAAACATGCCCCGATGAATACTATTATTTCTATCTGTGCAGCGGCAATTGGCTCACTTTATGTACAGATACTTTCGGTGTTGATGATCCTGTTCATCTACCATGTCGCGGTGACGCCGCTTGAAATTCACCAGCCCTATAGTGTGCTGGGTATGCTTTTGGTTAGTTGGTATTGCGGTGTTGCGGTTGGCGTGGCTGTTTTGGCGATTAAGCCATGGGCACCGACCTTTGCCACGATTTTTACAACTGTCTATCAACGTGCCAATATGATTGCGTCGGGTAAGATGTTTGTCGCCAACACGTTGCCGACATTCATGCTGAAGATGTTCGATTGGAACCCGCTGTTTCACTGCATTGATCAGGCGCGTGGGTTTGCGTTTATTAACTATTTTCCGCGCAATAGTTCGACGACATACCCGATTATTGTTGGGACCATAATTCTGATGCTTGGATTGATGGGCGAATTTTACACCCGTCGTCACGCTTCCGCAAGCTGGGAGGCGCGTCGATAGCGCTGCATTTGCGAGCGCAGCCCCCTACGGTCGGTCCTCAACAACCCTCAGCGTCAGGTTAATACGCCCTCCTCTTGGCAGTAAAGTGGAGCTTTTGAAGCGTAACTTGTCGACGCCATGATGGGCCAACCGGGCAGTTCCACCCATCACGACCACATCCCCGGACGACAGCCATAATGCCTCTGTCTTGCCCCCGCGTTCCACATTTCCCATCCGAAATAACGCATCATCCCCTAATGAAATCGACAATACGGGCCATTGAAAATCACCCTCGTCATTGTCCTGATGCATCCCCATTCGGGCCTCTTCATCATAAAAGTTTATTAAACAACAATCTGGTTTACGGTCGCAACCGCTCAGACGCTGCCAAAGCTCAAGGACCGCCTGTGGGATCGCGGGCCACCCGCCACCCGAGGGATGATGTTCCGAATAACGATAGCCCCGTGCATCCGTAATCCAACCAACGCGCCCGGCGGATGTCATACGTACCGACATCTTGCGTCCCCCCGGTGTTGTGGGCCGTATCAAAGGGGCCTGCGCGGCGATTTTACGAATATCGTCCACCAGTGATTCCTGATCGGCACGCGTCATGGCTCCTTGAAATATTTCAAAGCCCCGGACTTTCATGGATTTAGGTGCAGTTTTCCCCATGTTTGACGAATCCTAAAGAAAATATCTGAAATTTGCACGAACCCGCTTGCCGATAAGCTTGCAGGGGCTTTTCACCCTCCCTATATACCCTGCGAAGCGTAGCTCTCTAAAGGGGTTACAATCCGGATCGGGGCGTGGATGCCACAACGGGTCCAAGTTCCGAAATATCGCCTTAAGTTTAGAAGGGATCTAAAATGAGCAAAGTAATCGGTATCGACCTCGGTACAACAAATTCATGTGTCGCCATCATGGACGGCAGCCAACCACGCGTCATCGAAAACGCCGAGGGTGCGCGCACAACGCCATCGATCGTCGCTTTCACTGATGACGAGCGTCTTGTTGGCCAGCCTGCAAAACGTCAGGCCGTCACAAATCCTGAAAACACCGTATTCGGCGTTAAGCGTTTGGTTGGCCGTCGTTTTGACGACGAGCACCTGGCCAAGGACCTCAAAAACCTGCCATTCACTGTCATCAATGGCGGTAATGGCGATGCGTGGGTTTCAGCCAAGTCTGAAAAATACAGCCCATCACAAATCTCTGCTTTCATTCTTGGTAAGATGAAAGAGACCGCCGAATCCTACCTCGGCGAAGATGTGACCCAAGCGGTCATCACCGTACCCGCATACTTCAACGATGCTCAGCGTCAGGCAACTAAAGACGCCGGCAAAATCGCTGGCCTCGAAGTGTTGCGCATCATCAACGAGCCAACCGCTGCGGCGCTGGCTTATGGTTTGGACAAAGAAGAAACCCAAATCATCGCGGTCTATGACCTTGGTGGTGGTACGTTCGATGTGACCATTCTGGAAATCGACGACGGTTTGTTTGAGGTTAAGTCCACCAATGGTGACACTTTCCTAGGCGGCGAAGATTTTGACATGCGCATCGTCAACTATCTTGCCGAGCAGTTCAAAAAAGAGAACGGCGTTGACCTGACCAAAGACAAAATGGCGTTGCAGCGTTTGAAAGAAGCCGCTGAAAAAGCCAAAATCGAACTGTCTTCGGCCAACCAAACCGAAATCAACCAACCCTTTATCAGCATGGACGGCAAAACCGGCCAACCGCTGCACATGGTCATGAAACTGACACGTGCCAAGCTGGAACAATTGGTTGGCGATTTGATCAAGGCGTCTATGAAACCATGCGCAGCCGCGCTGAAAGATGCCGGCCTGTCTGCGTCTGACATCGACGAAGTTGTTTTGGTCGGCGGTATGACCCGCATGCCGCGCGTTGTTGAAGAAGTGACTAAATTCTTCGGCAAAGAGCCTCATAAAGGTGTGAACCCTGACGAAGTTGTTGCATTGGGTGCCGCAATTCAGGCTGGTGTTTTGCAAGGCGACGTTAAAGACGTGGTTTTGTTGGATG
The DNA here is from genome assembly GCA_964021645.1 of uncultured Cognatishimia sp. GTDB lineage: Bacteria > Pseudomonadota > Alphaproteobacteria > Rhodobacterales > Rhodobacteraceae > CANLDA01. The sequence goes on from CAXIAD010000003.1 coordinate 63,113, forward strand.
TTACCCCACTGTCATTGGGCATCGAAACACTCGGTGGCGTGTTCACACGTTTGATCGATCGTAACACCACGATCCCAACTAAAAAGTCTCAGATTTTCTCGACCGCCGAAGACAATCAGAACGCCGTAACCATCCGTGTGTTCCAAGGCGAACGTGAAATGGCCGCTGACAACAAAATTCTAGGTCAATTCAACCTTGAAAGCATCCCGCCAGCACCACGCGGCATGCCTCAGATCGAAGTGACTTTTGACATTGATGCCAATGGTATCGTGGCAGTTGGTGCGGCTGACAAAGGCACTGGCAAAGAGCAAAAGATCACCATTCAAGCATCCGGTGGCCTTTCTGACGCTGACATCGAAAAGATGGTCAAAGACGCCGAAGAAAATGCCGAGGCTGATAAAGACCGTCGCGAGTTGATCGAAGCGAAAAACCAGGCTGAAAGCCTTATCCACTCGACCGAAAAGTCGATGGAAGAGCATGCAGACAAGGTTGATCCAACAACTGTCGAGGCGATCGAATTGGCGATTGTTGCGCTCAAAGACGATCTCGAAAAAGACGTTGCCGCGGATAAGATCAAATCGGGCATTCAGAACGTCACCGAGGCGGCCATGAAGTTGGGCGAAGCGATCTACAAATCCAGCCAACAAGACGCAGAAGAGCCTTCTGCTGCGGATGAAATGGGCGGCGATGAAGACATCGTTGATGCCGATTTCGAAGACCTGGACGGCGATAAGCGCTAAGCGCCAATCCTGGAATCTATAGGGCCGGTCCGAACATCGGGCCGGCCTGTATCATTCCGTAATAGGAGAAAGACCCATGGCAAAACGTGATTACTACGAGGTGCTTGGTGTCGGTAAAGGGGCTTCGGCAGACGAAATCAAAAAGGCCTATCGTGCACGGGCCAAGGAATTTCACCCCGACCGCAACAAAGACAAACCTGACGCAGAATCGCAGTTCAAAGAGGCCAACGAGGCCTACGAAGTTCTGAAAGATGGCGACAAGAAAGCCGCCTACGACCGCTATGGCCATCAGGCCTTTGAGGGCGGAATGGGCGGTGGCCGCGGTGGCCAACCCGGTCAGGGTGATTTTTCATCCGCATTTTCCGACGTGTTTGACGATCTGTTTGGTGATTTTATGGGGGGCCGCGGTGGTGGCGGCGGCGGACGACAACGCGCGGCGCGCGGGTCTGATCTGCGCTACAATCTGCGCGTCACTCTGGAAGAAGCCTTTGAGGGGCTGCAAAAAACCATCAACGTCCCGACATCGGTTCAGTGTGAAAAATGTACTGGTTCCGGTGCTGAGGGCGGTGCAGAGCCATCTACCTGCCCAACCTGTTCTGGAATGGGTAAAGTACGCGCACAGCAGGGATTTTTCACTGTTGAGCGGTCTTGCCCAACCTGTTCTGGTCTTGGCCAAATCATCAAAAACCCATGTAACGGTTGTGGTGGCGCAGGCCGGGTAGAAAAAGATCGGGCTTTGTCGGTGAATATTCCGGCTGGCGTAGAAACCGGGACACGCATTCGTCTGTCTGGCGAAGGCGAGGCGGGAATGCGTGGTGGCCCGGCTGGTGATCTCTACATCTTTATCGAGGTGGCGCAGCACCAGATATTTGAGCGTGACGGCAATAACCTGTTCTGTCGTGTGCCAGTGGCGATGGCTGCGGCGGCTCTTGGTGGTGACATTGAGGTGCCGACAATTGACGGTGGCCGAAGCCGCGTGAAGATTCCTTCTGGTAGCCAATCTGGACGCCAGATGCGACTTCGTTCCAAGGGCATGCCAGCTTTGCGTGGCGGCGGTGCTGGTGACATGTTCATCGAATTGGCCGTTGAAACACCGGTAAACCTAACGAGCCGGCAGAAAGAATTGCTCCGTGAATTCGAGGCGTTATCAGAAGATAACAACCCGGAAGGAAACAGTTTTTTCAAATCGGTCAAAAGTTTTTGGGACTCTGTGAAAAACACCTAAGCTTGTCGTATATCTAGTTTGAAAAGGCGCGTGGTTTCACGCGCCTTTTCTATTTGAATAGTTGGCCATTGGCGCGTTAACAAATTTCTAACCATGTTCCCGCAGGCTTTAGGCATGTCTGACCCGCGCGCCTTTGCTGAAATGCCTCTGCCGCTCTTTGATATGGAGGAAGCCCCCGTTGTGCCGTTGCCGGGCGGCAGATTACCGTCATATATCAAGGATCACCGCAAACGACTTCGGGCGCGGTTCCTTGATGGGGGCGCGGATGCACTGCCGGATTATGAGCTGTTGGAGTTGTTATTGTTCCGCGCAATTCCGCGCCAAGACGTGAAGCCTCTTGCGTATGAATTGTTGGAAATATTCGGGGATTTCAATAACGTAGTATCGGCCCCAATACCTCGCCTGAAAGAGGTGAAGGGGGTAGGAGACGCCGTGATAGTCGAGCTGAAGCTGGTGGAAGCGGCGGCGCATCGGTTGGCGCGGGGGAAAGTGATGCAGAGGCATATTCTGAGCAGCTGGGACGCGCTGTTGGATTATTGCCGCGCGACCATGGCGCATCGCGATACTGAACAGTTCAGGGTGCTGTATTTGGACACCAAAAACATTCTGATTGCGGATGAAGAGCAAGCCAAGGGCACGGTCAACCACGTGCCTGTATACCCAAGAGAGGTTGCAAAGCGCGCGCTGGAGATCAATGCCAGTGCCTTGATATTGGTGCATAATCATCCATCGGGCGACCCGACTCCTTCGGAATCAGATATCGTGATGACCGAACAAATCCAACAAGCTGCGCAGACATTGGGGATCAGTGTACATGATCATTTGATCATCGGAAAATCCCGTGAACTTAGCTTTCGTAGTGAGGGGTATTTGTAGAAAAAACCAAAAAAACGACCTAGTGGGCATTGTGTTTCGGCGCGGGTTTTCACCGGATTCTGGAGGTTTCGCGGCGAAACCACAGGTAATTCACACCATATCTTGTGGTAATTTCGGGCGCATTCAACAACGCACGCTGCATTCACAATTGTCGAAAGTGACGAAATGCCAATTTCGGGCCCTGAAATGTACAATTCGCGCATTTCGGCAAAAATTCGCGCGAAATATTTTAAATTTTGAGGGCGGCGTAACACAGCACATGTCGCGTCAGGCGGGTATCATTTCACCCATACTTCGACGCGGCGATTCACCTGACGTCCCCACGCACTGGTGTCGCACGCCATGGGGAGAGCCTCTCCGAAACTGAGAACGTCAACATCGACGCGTTCCATATTGGCGGCCTCGGCAGCGGCGACAACGGCGCGGCGCACGGCCTCTGCGCGGGTTTCCCCGATGGTCAGATTGCCCGCAGCGGGGCCATCGCCATCGCTGAACCCGACAAAGGCCAGATTGCGCCCATCATAGGTGCCGTTTTCCAGCGCACGGGCAAGTTGGCGCACGTTGGAGCGCGATTGCGCATCAAGCTGCGACGAGCCCGCCTGAAAGCGGAACGAGGTTGTCAGACGCTTCATGGATGAAAGCGTGCCAATCATGTGCTGTAGCTGTGGCAAGGTGACGTCTTTGCCCGCAGAGGCAATGGCATTTGCCAGACGGTCCCCCTGAAGGGAGATGCCTACTTCCTCGGGGGATTGGTCAACAAACCCAGCGCGCCGGATCACCACCTGCGCAGAGGGGCTGCGGGTATAGGTGAGGAAATCACGCGCCAATTTGGGCAGGCGCCGCGCGGGCATATAGAGAAACATCGGCGAGGTTAGGGGGTAATCCTCGGTTTTGACATTGCGCCGGGTCACATCCAGCGAAAACCCACAGCCACTGGTAAGGGTGAGTTTTTGGGTATTGCCAGTGTCGGCATAGCTGACAATGCCCAAACCAAAGGGCGCGCGAGTGATGGCATCGGTCAACTCGGCATTGCGGGCAAAGCGCTGCGCGGTATCGGTGATGCGCAATTTCACCGGGGTTAACAGTTGATCCTGAATGGCCTGCGTGAGGCCGGATTTTTCGGTGAGCAGGAATAGATCAATCGGTGCGTCGGGGCCGCCCAAGGCAGACCAATTATCAATTTTTCCGGCCAGCACGCTGGCCAGATTGTCGGGGGAAATGGTGGTGACGGGATTACCGGGGGCGACAACGGGCACGAGGGCATCAAGGGCCAGAACGCGGCTGCGATTGGCCGCGTTTAGATCGCCAAGCCCTGCCTCTTTGCCATGGGCCACCTCGGCGGGGCGCACCTCCCGGAGGGACATGGCGATGTCGGCCTCATCGGCGAGAAGGTCTGCAAATCCCTCGTCAGCATTGCTGGCGTTGAACAGGAATTTGCCCATCAATTTATTCGAGGTGCCGTTTGAGATGTGATATTCAAATGTGGTTTTGGAGGCTGACTCGCGCTCTACATTATAGCCATTGCGCAGGGCGAATGCCTCTATCAAGGCGGGAATCAGCACCTCTGCCATGCTTTCGGAGCCGGAGATTGTGACCTCAGCGACATAGTCGGTGAGGTTGGGGCAACCCGGCCCCGCGCAGATCACGCCAGTGCCATCAACGGTCAATTCGCCATAGATGGTATCGAGGCGATAGAACTCTCCATCAAAGCCAAGCAGCGTGCCACCGATTTCCACGGCACCATCATGCGAGGTTAAGGTCACATCATCAGCCCAAGCAGCGCCAACATTACAAAACATGAAAAGTGCGGCGCAGAACGCCGCACGTAAATTGATCATCAAAGACTCGCGCTTTCGCTTATTCGTTGCGGGCGATTGTCAGGTCTTCGAGGATATTTTTCAACACTAGAAAGTCACCAGTGGCGTCACATTCGGGCATTGCGAGGGTTAAGTCCTGTACTTTAGGCGCATTGCCGTTGCGAATCTCGATTGTTTGGGCGGCGATTTCTTGCCCACAGTTGCTGGCGCCGACCTCGGTTTCCACACTTAGGGCGATAATGCCGTCGCGCGACGCGGTGATCGCCGGGAATGTATAGACGTCGACCATCAGGGCCTCGGGGGAGGCCGAATCGCCGAGGTGGGTCAGGAAGCCGCCTTCGCCAGTGATAACGGCGGAGATTGTGCGGGGATTTTCGCGCCAGATGTGGCCGGTTTCCCCGTAGCCAGAGCCGAATTCAAGCGCGTGCAATTCCAGTTTTCCGGTTGATTTGGATTGCAGGGCGACACGGTCATAAAAGGCAAGTGAGGGAACCTCGGCATTGGTGACGGCGCCGTCGCCATTGGCAAAGGCCGCGATAAAGACGGCGTTTTCCGACAGGCTGGGCACGGTCAGGTTCAGGGCACCAGCAAGGTCGGTGACGGCGGTAAACATCATGCCATTGTGGTGGATGGTCACGCGCTCATTCGGCAGGCAACTGGCGGTCAGGTTAAGGGTGACCATGGCAGCGGCTGCGGTTTCGGAGGTGAAGTCGATATCACATCCGATCTGCGGTGCGTCGGTTTCTGTAGGCATGGGCACGATCGCCAGATCCTGTGCAGCGACAAGGCGCACGGGGTCTGATTGCAAGGCGGTTGGAGCCGTGGCGTCAAGCGGCATGCGGGGGAATGCCGAGGTCTCTACGACGTCCGTCAGGGTCAGCGGCAAGGCGTTTTGGGCCCGAGTGGAATCTTGTGCGGATTCCAGCTGTGCGCTTGTTCTAACGGGGGCGGTCTTGGCCTCGCTTTGTTGCATCGCGACGCCGATTGATAGCGCGGAGCATAGGGTTACGCCTGCCAATGCAAATCGACGGGCCTTGTCCTTCAGTTTCATCTGTTAACTCCAAATACTCGTACCACCCAGACCGTAGATCACATGCAAAAAGGGCGCCGATGTGGCGCCCTTTGGGAGTGTTTATGACAGGATGCGTTGGAGCCCGAGTTTTAGGCGAGGCGTCCGTGGCAATGTTTGAATTTCTTGCCAGAGCCACAGGGGCAGCTTTCGTTGCGGCCCGGCGCGCCCCATGTTGAGACGTCGTTTTCGTCAAACTCGGGGGCGGCGGGTGCTGGTTCTGCGAGGCTGGGGTCTGCACCTGCGGTTTGTTCAGCGATTGCCTGTTCCATGGCGTCGCGTTGCGCCTGAATTTGGGCGGCCTGTGCCTGTTGCTGCGCCTCTATTTCCTCGCGGGAGGGCAGGTGGGTCAGACCATAGGACACGTCTTCACGTAGGCCATTCAGCATGCTTTCGAACAGTTGGAACCCTTCGGTTTTATATTCGTTCAGCGGGTCACGCTGGGCATATCCCCGAAAGCCGACAACACTGCGCAGATGCTCCAATGTCAGCAGATGCTCTTGCCATTTGGTATCAATCGTTTGCAACAAAATCTGCTTTTCGATCTGGCGCAGGGCTTCCGGGCCGAACTGAACGGCCTTTTGGGCCATCATTTCATCAGAGGCATCCTCAAGACGTTCGCGGATATCGTCATTATCCACGCCTTCCTCGGCGGCCCAATCAATCACCGGAACATCCAGATTCAGACGATCCAACAGAGCCGCATACAATCCCTGCGTATCCCATTGTTCTGCATAGGCCTTGGCGGGCATATGCTGTTCAACCAGATCGTCGATCACCTCGTGGCGCATGTCCTGAGCGATCTCGCTTAGGTCGGCGGTTTCCATGATTTCACGGCGCTGGCTAAAGATCACCTTGCGCTGATCATTCATAACATCATCGAATTTCAACAACTGTTTACGGATGTCAAAGTTGCGACCTTCGACCTTGGCCTGCGCGCGCTCTAGCGATTTGTTGACCCATGGGTGCACAATCGCCTCGCCCTCTTTCATGCCCAGCGTTGACAGAACCTTGTCCAACCGCTCCGAGCCGAAAATACGCATCAGATCATCGTCAAGCGACAGATAAAAGGAGGAGCGACCCGGATCACCCTGACGGCCAGAACGCCCGCGCAACTGATTATCAATGCGGCGGCTTTCGTGACGTTCGGTGGCAAGAACAAACAGACCGCCTGCGGCCTTTACGGCTTCCTCGTCTGCGGCATGCTCTGCCTCGATCTTGGTACGAATCGCTGCGTGATCGCCATCAGGATCGGCGGCAATCGCCCCCATGATGGTGAAATCGAGGTTGCCGCCCAGTTTAATATCTGTCCCACGACCCGCCATATTGGTGGCGATGGTCACAGCGCCCAGTTTCCCGGCATCAGCAATAATCTGCGCTTCTTTTTCATGCTGGCGGGCGTTCAACACATTATGGATGACGCCAGCCTCGGTCAGCATTTGGCTAAGGAATTCTGATTTCTCGATAGAGGTGGTGCCCACAAGAATCGGCTGCCCCTTGGCATTGGATTCCTTGATCGTTTCAACGACGGCCTCAATTTTCTCTTTGGCAGAGCGATAAACCGCATCATCGTCGTCAATACGCGCGATGGGACGGTTTGTTGGCACCTCGACCACGCCCAGACCGTAGATTTCCGCGAATTCCGCAGCCTCGGTTGTGGCGGTGCCGGTCATGCCACCCAGTTTGTTATATAGACGGAAGTAGTTCTGGAAGGTCACCTGCGCCAATGTCACGTTTTCAGGCCGAATATCGCAGCCCTCTTTGGCCTCAATCGCCTGATGTAGCCCGTCAGAAAGGCGACGACCCGACATCATACGCCCGGTGAATTCGTCGATCAGCACAACATCATTTTGCTGCACGATGTAATCTTTGTCGCGGGTGAATAGTTTGTGCGCGCGCAGACCCTGATTGACGTGGTGCACGATGGTCGTGCTTTCGGGGTCATAAAGGCTTTGACCTTCGGGGAGCAGCTCGCGGGTGCGCAGCAGGTTTTCAAGGAAATCATTGCCGTCGTCGGTAAAGGTCACGTTGCGGGTTTTTTCATCAACCGCATAGTGATCATCCAGCAATTCGGGAATCAGGGCATCAATGGCGACATATAGGTCGCTGCGATCCTGAGCCGGGCCCGAGATGATCAGCGGAGTACGCGCCTCATCAATCAGGATCGAATCAACCTCGTCGACAATCGCGTAATTGTGCAGGCGCTGGTGCATCTCGCGCAATTCAGAGCGCATGTTGTCGCGCAGGTAATCAAAACCAAGCTCGTTATTGGTGGCATAGGTAATGTCGCAGCCATAGGCGGCGCGTTTTTGGTCTTCGGGCTGTTGGGGGTAGATGACGCCAGTAGTCATGCCCAAAGCAGTGAAGACGTTGCTCATCCATTCGGAATCGCGCTTGGCGAGGTAATCATTGACGGTGACGATATGCACGCCCTTGCGGGTCAGCGCGTTCAGATAGGCGGGGAAGGTCGCCACAAGGGTTTTACCCTCGCCTGTTTTCATTTCCGAGATATTGCCCTGATGCAGGAAAATCCCGCCCATGAGCTGCACATCAAAGGCGCGCAAACCAAGCGCGCGGCGCGCAGCCTCGCGGCAGTTGGCAAATGCCTCTGGTAGGAGATCATCAAGAGAGGCACCATCAAGCGCGCGTTTGCTAAGCTCTTCGGTTTTTTCGATCAGCTGCGCATCGCTTAGTTTTTCGAATTCCGGCTCTAGCGCGTTGATCTGTTCAACAAGAGGGCGGGTCGCCTTGATCTTGCGATCATTCGGCGTACCGAACATCTTTTGTGCAAGTTTTCCAATACCCAGCATATGTAATTGCCCTTTGTTGACGCATTCTTGAGAGACATCTGCTTGCCCGTCGCGCGCCACGCCCATAGAAACGTGGGGAAGGATAAACTGTCTCGACCCCAAGCGATGTAAGGGGCCGCTATATAAGTGTCAACGTCGCCAGCCCGTGCGGCCTTAACCTAGGACGAATCAATGTCAATTCAGCTCAATTTTTTGCGTAGTGTGGCCTTTGCAGCCATGATGGCAGGGACTGCAATGGCGGATACCGCGCCAGATGCGAAAACAGTTATTGCAACGGTCAATGGTGCCGAGATCACATTGGGCCAAATGATTTTGGTGCGCACGTCGCTGCCAGAACAATATGCGCAACTGCCGAATGATGTGCTGTTTGACGGAATTCTCGAACAATTGATCCAGCAGGCGGTTTTGGCGCAGTCGTTTAGCGGGGACATTCCGGCGCGAGTTGCGATTGCGTTGCAGAATGAGCAGCGGTCATTGTTGGCGGCTGAGGCTGTTGAGCAAAAGCTGCAAGATGCGATGACAGAAGAGGCGTTGCGTGCGGCTTATGAAGCGAAATACGAGGGTTTTGAAGGGGCGGTGGAATATGACGCCTCGCATATCCGGGTAGAAACGCAGGAAGAGGCCGCGGCCATTCGTCAGGAAATTATGTCGGGTGCTGATTTCGCTAATATGGCGCGTGAAAAATCAACGGGTCCGTCTGGTCCTTCTGGGGGCGCGTTGGGGTGGTTTGGCGCAGGTATGATGGTGCCGCCGTTTGAGGATGCTGTTCGCGAGCTTGAGGTTGGCAAGGTGTCCGAGCCGGTCGAGACGCAATTTGGTTGGCATCTGATCATGCTGAATGACAGCCGCAAACAAGCAGTGCCGTTGCTGGATGATGTGCGCGAGGAACTGGTTGGTGAGGTGCAAAAGGCCACGGTGGATGCGCTAATTCTATCGCTGACCGAGGATGCCGCAATCGCACGTGATCCGGTGGAAGGGGTCACGCCCGATATGTTGCAACGCTTTGATCTGCTAGGGAACTAAGCCTATGGGTGAAATAACGTCTGTTTCGCCGCTGGCTCCGTCGGCATTTCCTGAGTTGCCACAGATTTCTGGCGTGCAATTTGGCGCCGTTGCTGCGGGGGTGAAGTACCAGAATCGCAAAGATGTGACATTGATCCAGCTAAGTGCGGGTAGCACGATGGCGGGTGTGTTCACGCGCTCTGCGACGCGGGCAGCACCTGTGTTGGATTGTCAGGCCAAGATCGGACTGACGGATGCCAGTGCTGGTGCCGCGATTGTCGTCAACTCGGGCAACGCCAATGCGTTTACGGGTAAAAACGGGGTTGAGGCGACGCGGGCGGTGACGCAGGCGGTTGCTGATTGTCTTGATCTGCCAGTGAACCGCGTGTTTTCGTCATCTACCGGGGTAATTGGCGAGCCTTTGCCGCACGCGCGTATCACGGCGAAACTGGCCGATGCCAAGGCCGCGCTAAGCGCTGATTCGATCAAAGACGCCGCTGAGGCGATTTGCACGACCGATACCTTTGCCAAAGGCGCGGGCGCTGTGATTGAGATTGATGGCAAGCCGGTCAAAATCGCGGGCATCGCCAAAGGCTCAGGCATGATCGCGCCGGATATGGCAACGATGCTGGTCTATATTTTCACCGATGCCGTGGTGGATCAGGCCGTGTTGCAGGCGACGTTGTCAGAGCTGGCGGATGTCACGTTCAACAACATCACCGTGGATAGCGATACCTCTACCTCGGACATGGTGCTGTTGGGCGCAACGGGCGCATCTGGTGCGCGGGTTGAGACCACAGCGGGGCCGTTTCGCGACGCATTACACGGTGTGATGCTGGATTTGGCGCATCAGGTCGTCAGGGACGGTGAGGGCGCAACCAAGTTTCTGGAGGTCGCCGTTACGGGCGCCGCAAGTGACGCAGATGCGCGCATTCACGCGATGTCGATTGCGAATTCTCCCTTGGTGAAAACCGCCGTTGCGGGCGAAGATCCAAATTGGGGTCGTGTGGTGATGGCGATCGGTAAATCAGGGGCCGCAGCGGATCGTGATCTGCTGACAATCCGGTTTGGCGATGTGCTGGTTGCGGAAAATGGCTGGGTCGCGCCGAGTTATAATGAGCAGGCCGGGGCCGATTATATGAAGGCACCAGAGCTGCGGATCGGGGTCGATCTGGGGTTGGGGAGCGGGCAGGCAACGGTTTGGACCTGCGATTTGACGCACGGCTATATTACGATCAACGCGGATTACCGGTCGTGAAAATTGTACTGGTATCCGCCGTGGCGCTGATTGATGTCGATGGCCGCGTGCTATTGGCGCAGCGCCCGGAGGGAAAATCCATGGCGGGGCTGTGGGAATTTCCGGGCGGCAAGGTCGAAACCGGTGAAACGCCTGAGGCCGCGTTGATCCGTGAGCTGCATGAGGAGCTGGGTATTGGCACATGGGCCAGTTGCTTGGCCCCTTTGACCTTTGCCAGCCATGCATATGATGATTTTCATCTGTTGATGCCGCTGTTTGCCTGCCGAAAGTGGGAGGGAACGCCTGTGCCACAAGAGAATCAGGTGCTGAAATGGGTGCGCCCGCAGAATTTGCGCGACTATCCAATGCCACCAGCAGACATCCCCCTGATTCCGATTTTGCGTGATTGGCTGTGAGTTTCTCTGAATTGCGGCCAAAATAAGGCAAATTTGATGAGAAATTTCGTATCTATTAACCGAAAGTTGAGGTAATTTGATTTAATATCATTTCATAGCCGTAAAAAAATCTGGGGGGATTTGGCATGTTGAAGACGATTACACTAGGTAGTTGCGTGTCTGTACAAGGTACCTTTGTTCGTAAATTGCCCGATGGCCGTATCGCCGTTCGGGTCGGACAAACAGTTTATTCAGGGACGCCTGTGCAAACCGCCGTTGGTTAACAGGTAGACTTCTGTATCTAAGAACGAAAAAGGGACGCCATAATTGGCGTCCCTTTTTTTGGTCTTATTGGCCCGCACCCGAAGGTGCAGGCCACATAATTATCAATCGAGTGTACGGACGACTTCTTGGCGTTCGAAGATCTCGATGACGTCGTTTGCACGTACGTCTTCGTAGTTTTCAAATGCCATGCCGCATTCTTGACCTGACTGTACCTCTGGCACCTCATCCTTGAAGCGCTTGAGTGTTTTCAGCGTGCCTTCGTGGATTACGATGTTGTCGCGAAGCAGACGCACACCAGCAGAGCGGCGGGCGATACCTTCGGTGACCAAACACCCAGCGACCTTGCCGACGTTGGACACTTTGAAGACGTCCTTGATCTTGGCGTAGCCGATGAAGTTTTCGCGGATTTCTGCGGAGAGGAGACCGGAGGCCGCCTTTTTCACATCGTCCACAAGATCGTAGATCACAGAGTAATAGCGGACCTCGACACCTTTTTGATTCGCGGTGTTACGCGCGGATGCGTTGGCACGGACGTTAAAGCCCATGATCGGCGCACCGGATGCCTCGGCCAGACCAACATCGGTTTCCGTGATCGCACCAACACCGGAGTGTAGGACGCGCACGCGCACCTCGTCGTTGCCGATTTTTTCCATCGCCTGAACGATGGCTTCGGCAGAACCCTGCACGTCGGCCTTGACCAGAATGGGCAGCTCGGAGACGTTTTCGTCGTCTTTGGCTTTCGCCATAAGCTGTTCCAATGTGGTCGCAGCACCAGCGGCGGCACGTTTGTCCTTGGCTGCTTGAGCGCGGTATTCTGCGATCTCACGTGCCTGTGCCTCGGTCTCGGTGACGTTCAGAACGTCGCCAGCCTCGGGTGTGCCATTCAGGCCCAGAACCTCGACGGGAACTGAGGGGCCTGCTTCTTTGATGCGTTCGCCTTTGTCGTTGATCAGCGCGCGGACCTTACCGAACTGCTCACCTACAACAAAGATATCACCCTGACGCAGCGTACCGGTTTGAACCAGAACGGTGGCAACGGGGCCACGGCCGATGTCTAGCTGTGCCTCGATGACAGCGCCTTGTGCGGCGCGGGCAGGGTTGGCTTTCAGCTCCAGGATTTCGGACTGAAGCGCGATTGCGTCCAGCAGTTCATCCAGACCTTGGCCCGTGACAGCAGATACTTCGACATCTTGCACTTCGCCGGACATTGCCTCGACGACCACTTCGTGTTGCAGCAATTCTGCGCGTACCTTGTTAGGGTCTGCCGCAGGTTTGTCGATTTTGTTGATCGCCACGATCATCGGCACGTTGGCCGCTTTTGCGTGGTTAATCGCCTCGATCGTTTGCGGCATGACCGAATCATCGGCAGCCACAACCAGCACCACGATATCGGTGACATGTGCACCGCGTGATCGCATGGAGGTAAAGGCCGCGTGACCCGGAGTATCCAGGAAGCTAAGCACAGCGCCGGTTGCAGTCGTTACCTGATAGGCACCGATATGCTGGGTGATGCCACCGGCCTCGCCAGCAACAACTTTGGCGTCACGAATGGCGTCCAGTAGCGATGTTTTACCGTGGTCAACGTGACCCATGATGGTGATAACCGGAGGACGCGGAGACAGGTTTTCTTCGCTTTCTTCGATGACGTTGATCACGTCTTCGACGTCGGCATCAGAAACGCGGACCATTTTGTGACCGAATTCTTCGATGATCACTTCGGCTGTATCTGCATCAATGGTTTGGTTCTGTGTCACCATCATGCCCATATTCATGAGCGCTTTGACGACTTCGCCAACACGTTCCGCCATACGGTTTGCCAATTCAGAGACGACGATCGCCTCGGGCAATTGTACGTCACGCACAACCTTTTCACGCTCAACACTTCCGCCCATCGCCTTTTGACGTGCACGTTCCTGTTTACGTTTCATCGCCGCCATAGAGCGGTGACGTCCAGCGCCACCACCAGTGGCTTCGCTGAGTGTCAGCTTACCAGAACGGCGATTGTCCGGTGCTTTAGCGCGTGCATTGCGCTGATCGCGTTCGCGGTCAGCTTTGCGCGGCGTCGCAGCCGGGGCAGGTTTGTTTGGTGCGGCGCGCGGTGCCTGAGGCGTCGCGGCGGCAGGTGCTGCCGGAGCGGCAACGGGTGCTGCTGCGGCGGCTGCGCGTTTGGCTGCGTCTGCGGCCTCTTGCTTGAGACGCTCGGCTTCTTCGAGCTTCGCCTTGGCGCGCTCTTCTGCTTCGCGTTGCTCGCGTTCTTTGGCGTCGATCTCTGCACGACGACGTTCACGATCTGCTGTGCGCGCCTTTTCGTCGGCCTCACGTTGCAGTGCTTCGCCCGCTTCACGCGCCTTGGCGGCCTGAACCGCCTTTAGGCGACGATCCATTTCGGCATCAGTGATGCCTGCTGGACGCCGTGAAGGATCACCACCGGTTCTCGTGCCACCAAAGCCCGGCTTGGCCGCACCCGGTTTGGGCACCACAACACGCTTGCGCTTGGTTTCGACCACGACGTTTTTGGTCCGCCCGTGGCTAAAGCTTTGCTTTACATTTCCAGGGCGAGCACCGCCGCCGCTGCGTACACCCAAAGTCTTTTTACCGTCATCGCTCATCTAGCTGTCTTACCCTTTCCGGCGGCCCCTGCCGTCGTAATTTCGCGTACGCCTTTTAGCCTTTGGGCTTCCTCTACAACACGTGGCGTGAGTCCGCCAGATGCAAGCGCACCATGTATCACAGTTTGTCGTCCAAACGCTAAACCCAATTCATCCGCTGTTAGCCAACCAATATAGTGGCCAAATTGCGGTGTACTTAGTTTGCTTTTGCCGCGTCCTGATCCGTCTGTCGCTTGGATCAATACCTCGGCGTAATCCTTGATCAGCCAATCTTTGACTTTCTCGTACCCGGTGACTGCGTCGCCGGATTTGCGGGAGAGGCTGATCAATTCAACCACCCGCCGTACGAGTTGGCGTTCTACCTCGTCGACAAGCCCGTCAGGGACTGTCACCGGTTTTTTGGCAGAGCGCGCGAACAGGCCTTTGCCCGCAGCTTTCTCAATTGTTTCGCGATCTGCGGAAACCCACATGCCGCGCCCCGGCAATTTGCCGTGAATATCCGGGAAGACCTGATCTTCAGGGCCCACCACAAAGCGGATCAAACCAAATTTTGGTTGTACCTCACCCGTGACAATGCACTTGCGTTCAGGACCGTCTTCCCGGTCTTTGGTTCGCCCACCGCGTCCCATCAGTTGCCCCCGAGGCCTGAGATCAGGCCTCGGATTCCTCTGCGTTGATGTCGTCTTCGGTCTCTTCTTCTTCACCTTCTAGATCGGCGGGATCAACCCAGCCAAGCACGATACGTGCAGTCATGATCATGCCTTGTGCATCTTCCAAGGTGAGACCGAATGGTTCCAAAACGCCGTCATCTTTGACACGCTCGCCGTTAACCGATGTCCAGCCGCCGGCCAGCTCCCAGTCAGCGCAAGTTGCGAAATCTTCTAGTGTTTTCACGTCATCTTTGGCCAATGCTTCGAGCATCTGAGGTGTCAGACCTTCAAAGGCGATCAGGCTGTCTTCGACACCCAATGCGCGGGCGGCGTCTAGGGCTGCCTTGTTTTGGGCTTCGATGTATTCGCGAGCACGTGTTTGCAATTCTTGTGCGGTGCTATCGTCAACGCCGTCGATTACCAGCAATTCGTCAAGCTCGACATAGGCGACCTCTTCGAGATTGGTAAAGCCTTCGGCGACCAGAAGCTGAGCGAAGAATTCGTCAACATCCAGTGATTCCATATAAAGACCGGTGCGGGCTTCGAATTCTTTTTGGCGACGCGCGCTTTCGTCTGTTTCGGTCATGATGTCGATATCAAGACCTGTCAGCTGTGACGCAAGGCGCACGTTCTGACCGCGACGACCAATGGCCAGCGACAGTTGCTCGTCAGGGACAACAACCTCGATGCGTTCTGCTTCTTCGTCGAGAACCACTTTGGTCACTTCGGCGGGTTGCAGCGCGTTCACAAGGAAGGTCGGCTGATCTTCGTTCCATGGGATGATGTCGATTTTCTCACCCTGCAACTCGTTTACAACGGCCTGAACACGGCTGCCGCGCATACCAACGCAGGCACCAACCGGATCAATTGACCCATCATAGGAGATCACGGCGATTTTGGCGCGCGAACCGGGGTCACGTGCCACGGCTTTGATCTCGATGATGTTGTCGTAAATTTCGGGCACTTCCATTTTGAACAGCTCTGCCATGAATTCAGGGGCTGTACGCGACAGGAAGATTTGCGGGCCACGTGATTCGCGACGCACATCTTTGATAAAGCAACGGATGCGATCGTTCGGACGATAGCTTTCGCGGCCAATTTTTTCGTTGCGGCGCAGGATGCCCTCGCCACGGCCCACATCAACAATGACGTTGCCGTATTCTTCGCGTTTGACGACACCGTTGATGATGGTGCCTGCGCGGTCTTTGTATTCTTCGAATTGGCGATCGCGTTCTGCTTCGCGCACACGTTGCAGGATAACCTGTTTCGCGGATTGCGCGGCGATGCGGCCCATCTCTACCGGAGGAACTTCTTCGACATAGGTGTCGCCGACAACCGGATCAGCCATATATTGTTTGGCCTGCGTGACGGTGAATTCAGCCTGATAATTCTCAAGCTCTTCTTCTTCGACCACGGTGCGCACGCGCGTAAATGTGGCGCGGCCAGTTTTGCGGTCGATGGCAACACGAATGTCCATCTCAGCGCCGTAGCGGCTTTTGGCGGCGCGGGCGAGGCTCTCTTCCATCGCTTCGATGACCAACACAGGGTCGATCATCTTTTCGCGGGCCACAGCCTCGGCGGTTTGCAGCAGCTCAAGCTGGTTTGCAGAGGTAATTGCCATCTATTCGTCCTCCTCGGAACCGGACTCGGTTTCTATTTCGTCAAATTCACTATTGGTTTGATCATCACCGGCATTACCCGCAGCTTTGCGCTGGCGGAGCATTTCCTTGATCAATTCATCGGTCAGCACCAACTTGGCCTCTACCAGCCAGTCAAATTGCAGACCAACCGTGCCTTCGCTGATGTTGATCAGCACGTCGTTACCCTCAATCCCGGCTAGAATGCCGCGAAACCGCTTGCGCCCGTCAATCAGGTCAGAGGTTTCCAGTTTGGCCTCATAGCCCTCAAAGGTCGCGAAATCTTTTAGGCGGGTCAGCGGACGGTCGATGCCGGGGCTGCCAACCTCAAGGACATAGCTGTCAGAAAGCGGGTCTTCGACATCCAATGTAGCGCTGACAGCATTGCTGATCTTTGCGCATTCATCGACTTCGATACCGCCATCAGGGCGCTCTGCCATGATCTGCAAAGTATGCGTGTTACCGCTCATTAGGCGCAAACGCACCAACTCAAACCCCATATCTTCAATGACTGGGGTGATGATCTTTGCCAGTTTGCGATCAATCGCGGCTTTGGCAATCATGTCACTCATGCGTGGTTCCAAATACAAAAAAACGGGCTCTGCGGCCCGTCGATCTTTCCCGGTGGGGCGTCTGGGTTGCCCCGTCTGCGCCGCTGTTGAGAGCGATATACGTCAGGTTGGTTGAGTCTGCAAGGGGGATTGCAAAATCTGGCGATCTGGTTGATTTTCTCCGCCTGTATTAGGGATTTTTATCAGAGAATTTTCATAGATCATGCCCCAAGCGAAACGCGATGAAATTATTCTGTCCTATCACCGGGTGCGGCGCGCGCTGGGGTATCTGGGGTTGGTGTTTCCGGTCTTGTTGATCGTGGGTGGGCTAATCACCGAGGGCAAAATCCTGCCCTCTATTAGTGATTACTATTTTTCGCCGCTGCGCGATCTGATGGTGGGGGCATTGGCCGTCATCGGGATGTTTTTGATCGCCTACAAAGGGCACAGCCCCGAAGATCGCGATTTCATCTCGGATAATCTGTTAGGAAATCTTGCAGGGCTAGGGGCTATCGGGTTGGCGATTTTTCCCAACCGCGCCCATTCTGATGGAATCGAGACGTTTTTCCACGCGGTTCTGGATGATCGGGTGGCGATTGGGTTGCATGTGCTGTCGTCCTTTGTGTTTCTGATGGCGATTGCGGTGTTTTGCCTGTCAAAATTCTGCCGCACCCATAGCGCAGGCCACCGCCGGATCTATCGCCTATGCGGTTGGGTCATTATTGGCACCGGAGTGGCGGCGATTATTGCGTCTGGGATCAGGGCGACAAATGTGATGGAGGCACGCGCATTTGTTCAGGACTGGTGTTTGATTTTTTGGTTTGAGGCGGTGGGCATCTGGGCCTTTGGCCTGTCGTGGTTAACCAAGGGGCGGGCCGATCTGCGGTTTGTGCGATCCCGCTAGATTGGTGTTGTTAGGCCCATAAATCCCGGCCACCGAAATGGCCGGGATGGGGTCATGACAGGGAAGAATCACAACGGGTAATCTGGATCAAGCGCATGCTATTGATTGAGCAATGATTTTTTCAGGCGGGCAAACCGTTGTAGCGACGGCGTGCTAAGGTAATAGGCGCTAAGCGTGACAACCGGCGCCATCGCAAGGGCAAAACACGCCCCTTGTTTTAGCTGATCGGAGAACCACGGTGCCTCATATTCAGGAGTGGTGGACCAGCCTTGGCGGATCGCGTCGCTTTGCATATTTACGATATTGGTAAAGGCCGTGGTCGGATCACCCGCCGTTTTGGCATAGGCAATGGCGATCTGGGACAATTCCACCAACTCGCCATGGGTAAAGGGGATACCGGCATTGCGGATCTCTGTTGGCGGAGATTCCTGGCGGCGCATGATGCAATAGACGGTTTGCCCGCCACAGGTCGGATCGCGGTCGGTTAGTTTTAGCACATAGGGCTGGTTTGTCACCGTGATGGCGCCCGCTGCATCCACCGTGATGCCGAAATCACCGCAGTTATTGTCGCGCGGACTGCCCTCTAGCAGAAGCAACTCTTGTTGTGTGACCACCGAGCCGAGAGCCGCCACCGAGGCATTAAGTTGGGCGGCGTTTTCCTGCGATGTTGCGTTGTCAGGCGGGTTGGCCCCCTGCGCATAGATTTGCATCGCGTCATTGCCCTGTGCAGACAGGATGGCAAAGAATGCCTTAATGCAATCGGGGCTGTCCAGATGGGCGAGCGTCGCCGTTATTGCCCCGCCTTTGGTCGCCAGAACGATGGTGATGATACAGGAGGTCGCGCTGTCGGAATACAGTGTCAGATCGGGTGCCAAGGGCCGCGTGAGGTAGTTGCCCTGATCGACGAAATGAAATCCGCTGGCGGGTTTGGCGATTGGGGCGGCACCATTGCACATGATGGTGACAGGTATCACTGTTGCAGTTTCGGCCATCATGTCGCCCCCTGATATGTCTGAAGTGGATTGGTCAACGGGTTGTTGTTGATTTGGTATTCGGTGGTGGGTGCCGTGTTGGGATTCGCCGTGAACAGCACGGTTGCCTGCGTCTGGAACTCCTCGTTGGGATAGGCGGTTTCGCGGCAAATCGACAGCTCGCATTGGCCGTAATACTGATCGGTCAGAACCGACACGACGCCCGCATGGCTGGGGTCTTGTTGCAGGATCGTTTCCGCCCGGTTCAGCCGCAAATAGGTTGAGTGATTGGCGGGATAGCTGATTGCCTCGGGTTGAATGCGGAAGTGGTTGGTGGAGGCGAAATGCCCCGCGGTGCGCACGATCTGACGGACGCAAGCATGCAAATAGGGGCGCGGCATGTATTCCAGAAAGATCGAGACTGGCTGCGTTTGGGCGGCATCGGCCCAGCCGGTGATCAGGCTGATGTCAGGGGCGGGAAACGGCGTGCCATTGCCCATATCTTGATAAAATCCGGCCAGCGCATTGGCCGCCTCTGTTGCGGTGGTGTAGTTCTTGATGCTGGCTTCATAAGCCTCAAACAAGGCGGAAACCTGCGCGCTGGTGCTGTAGTAATTGGCAGAGGTTGTATAGGCATCTGCCGCGACAAAGGAGACGCCGCAATTGTTGGTTCCTGCCCAGATGCGGCGATCATCCCCGGTGCCACGGGTAAGCGCAACATAAGAGTCGACGCCGTTTTCGCCCGCGCATGTTTCAGGTTCGTTAAACGATGTGACCGGGATCAGGTCGCATTGTTTGAACGTGTGGATATTCGTGCCGTCAAAGACGGTTCCGATGGTGCACATGGGTCAGACCCCTTTTGCAAAAGCGTTTCAGATCAAACGATGGTCACGCCGGAATTCGGCACATACATGAAGCAAAAGAAACCATAGGTGACGACGTATTCGTTTTTGTCGGTTTTGCTGATTGGCCCTTGGTTAACGCGCCAGTTTGCGACCGATGGATCGGTGATCAGGTTGCCTGCGAAATCAAAGTTGGTCACCTGATCGCCGCCGTCCTTTTGCGACCACGACATGGGCGATAGGGTGTCACAGCGCGCCCAGTGGTAATCGCCGGGCCAATTGGCGTTGGTGTCACCGCCGATGCTCGGCTCTGGCGGGGAAAACATCAGCGCGACATAGTGGCCATTCGCAGAGTCGGTGCTTGCGGCGTGGCCCAGCAATTCATCCATCGTTGTGCCGACATAGGCCAGCCCGTCGCTTATGGCGTTATTAACCACATGTTCGCCGGTGAAATCGCTTTTCAATGAGGGTGCGCCACTGGCCCGGCCCGGTTGAGCAAAGGAATTGGAGGCGATGTTGCAGCCGTAAGCATAGCAATTGTTGTTGGGTTGATAGAATGCGGACATGAAATAGCCCTGACAATCACCCGCCGGATTATAGCCTGTGTTGGTGTCACTGACCGGATCGGCATATTGCGGGATATTGCCCCATGTGGTGGGCACATAGTTTGGCGCGATCAAGGCTCCGTTGGGGGCAGATTCTTGGGGTGAGTGGCGCAAATCGCCCTCGGGAACGCGGCCACTGAATTTGAATGCTCTGGACATGGGAATTCCTTATGAAAATGGATCAGGATTGCGCGTAAAGCGTGGCGGATACGCTTTGGGCGGAGTAATTATAGACACTGAGCGTAAGGTCGGTGGCACCGGTGGACCCTGTGATCATCAGAACCGATGAGCCCCCGTTGGCATTCCCCGTGCTGGTCGCCCAAAGTGCGACGTTATCCGCATCATATAGCACCAGATTTCCGTCATTCTGCATTACTAGACGGCCCGGTTTACCAGCGGCCGCGGTGCCGAAGGGTGCCCATAGGAAGACACCTTCGCTTGTACTGAGGATCGGGCCGGAGGTTGGGTCATTGACCAGTTTCGCACTGCCATCCAATGCGGTGATGGATTGGCCCGGCAACAGCGTGGCATTGGCACGGCTGTCCAGACGGCTGACATTCATGATCTCGCCAAACAGATTCAGCTGGATCAGGGTTTTGACCTGCGCGGGCGTCCAGCCATTGGCAGTGGCAGCCGATAGCAGGATCATGGTTTTGGTCAATGTCGCCATCGGCGTCATGTCAGAGGCACTAAGCGCGCCAACATTGGGCAACCACGCACCCGAAGCATAGGCCGAATTATTCACCGTGCCCGCGATGACCTGCGTGCTGTCAACGATGATGGTGCCCGCCTGATTGGCAGCATCAAGGGCGGTGTAAATCGCGCCCGCCGGAATGGGCGGCACGGCTGTTGGCACGCCCGCCGGGTGGTCGGGATTGCCAGAAGGGAAGTTACCCTCGCCATAGGATTCCAGCACCAAACCTTTGATACCCTGCGCAACACATGCGGTGATCAGATCGGCGATCACGGCTGTTGCTTGGGTGACGTTATAGGGGGCGGGAAAGGCGGGTAATTGCATCACGGGGTTACTGTCGATGGCGGCGGTGATCGCGGCTAACTGGGTTTTGGCGGCGGCCAGAACGGATGGGGTGTTCAGGCTGACATCTGCGCCAACAGGGCCGGGCAACATGTGATCGCCATATTGCGTCATCTCAATCCCGTATTCCGCCAAGGCCGGGTAATTGGGGGAATTGAAGGCGCGGAACTCACTGGCATTGATTTTCAACACCCGATCACCGCGATACAGTTTGCTGTCGAAATAGACCCCGACCTCGGGGATACCCAGACGGGCGGCGGCAACTGATCCGCAGAAATTCTGATAGGCGTCGGTGTTGAAATTCAATGTCAGCGCAGGCTTTGGTCCACCGGGAGGCGTGGGGGCCTGATAGAACATCGGTACTTGTGAGCCGGTAACAATCACTGGCTTGGACAAAACCGCCGTGCCGAACCCTTGGGCATCAAACACGTTCAACAAAAACGGCAGGGCAGAGCCGGTGAAATCCATCGAATCGGTGCCATGTAGAATGACAAACCCGTCGTAGGTGGCATAATTATCCAGAATAAACTGTGCCATCAGACACCAGTCAGAGGGCTGCAAATTGGTGCTATCTAGCGTGCCCGTCGTGCTTTCGGGAAAGGTCAGCGCGGTTTCGTAAAATAGCGTGGTGTCGGGGAATGTTTCGGCCACGATCGGATTTAGGATGGTTTGCGAAGCGGCCGCAAATTCCGCTGCCGACATCGGAGCAAGAGGCTCGCCAATGCAGCTGATTGTACCGCCGGTGTTAATAATGCAAATATCCATGTGTTCCCCAACATTCGAATCAAGTTTTAATCTTATGCAGAGCCACTTTGGGGCTTAGGGTGGATTATTTCAACGAAAATTATCGCAAAGGTTGTATTTGGAATCGAATTTGCGATGTTACTCAAGTATGAGACGGCCTGACAAAAAACGCCCCGCAAATTGCAGGGCGTTTGATATTTCTACACATCGGGCGTGGTGCCCAAAGCGTGGGGTTAGCTTATGCGAACCACCAACGCTCCATCATGCGTGAGCTGTCCATCTGGTGCACGTTACCAATTGTGCCAGTGTTGGCCAGTTTGGTGCTGTGTGCATCAACATAGTTGGCGTACATCGGAATAACCGTACCACCATCTGATGAAACCAACCCCTGCATTTCGCGGTATTGTGCGCGACGCTTGTCGGTATCCAATTCAGCACGTGCCGTAAGCAGTAGCTCTTGGAAGCGGGCGTTTTCCCAATGGGTATCGTTCCATGGCACACCGGTTTCATAGTTGGTTGAGAACATCCAATCTTCGGTCGCACGACCTGACCAGTAGCAAGCACACCATGGTTTCTTGAGCCATACGTTTGACCAATAGCCATCCGCTGGTTCCTGAACCACATTGATGTCGATGCCAGCCTTTTTGGCAGAAGCTTGATACAACTGAGCTGCGTCAACCGCACCGGAGAAACCCGCATCAGAGGCTGACAGATCAATCGTCAGACCTTCCATGCCAGCTTTCTTAAGGAAGTGCTGCGCCTTGTCTGGATCATAGTCGTTCAACGGCAGGTCGTCGGCAAAATACTGGTTTGCAGGGCCGATTGGGTTGTCGTTGGAAACGCTACCGTGACCTTGCAGGATTTTGTCGATCAGTTCTTGACGGTTGACCGAATGTTTCAGTGCGCGACGCACGTTCACATCATCCAAAGGTGCCGCATTGGTCAACATCGGGAAGGTAAAGTGCTGGTTGCCCGTCACTTCAAAGATGTTCACCATCGGGTTGGCTTTCATCAATGGCTCTGTCTTAAAGTCAACGCGGTTTACGGCGTCAACCTGACCAGTCATCAGCGCATTCATCCGCGCAGAGCTATCGTTGATTGCGATCAGTTCGATGGAGTCAAACCAACCTGCCTGACCATCTTTATAATGGCTGTCAACGCGGCTTAGAACTGTACGAACACCGGGATCAAAGCTCTCGACTTTGTAGAGGCCTGTGCCGATGCCTTTGGCAATCGCTTCGTCAATCTGGCCAGCTGGGAACATGCAGAGGTGATAGTCTGACATCAGGAACGGGAAGTCAGCATTGCCCGCGCTCAACGTCATTTTCACTTCGTGATCGTTCACTTTGGTCATTTCTGCGATGGCAGAAACGATCGGCTTCGCGGCGGATTTAGAACCCTCAGCGGTGTGCATTTGCAGCGATGCAATCACGTCATCCGCGCCAAAGGCTTTGCCGTTGTGGAATGTCACGCCCTTACGCAGCTTGAATGTCCAAGTTACGGCATCTGGAGAAGCTTCCCAGCTTTCGGCCAATTCGCCGACCAGCTCGCCGTTTGCTGCAACTTCAGTCAATACGTCAAAAACGGCACCGTGGCCTGCATTGATCATAAAGCTGTCAGAGTGCGTGCGGCTATCCCATGTGTCAGATGTGTTCGCACCTGCTAGGCCCATGCGCAATGTGCCACCGCGATTTGGTGCGGCTGCGACCTGAACGCCAGTTGCTGCAAGTACACTTGCGGCTGCGCCAGTTTTCAGTAGTCCGCGTCTGCTAAATTTCGTCATACGTCGTCTCCCTGGTTATTTTGTTCGTGTTGCAACGAATCTTATATCTGTATCTAAAACCTGTATGGTCATTTAAGAAAAGGGAATTATTGCCCCATTTTCCCAACAGCTGCGTCGCCGATGTTATCAACTCCGCGTTCGTTCAGCAAATTCGTCAGCCAATCCGGGTCCATTTCAGGCACCGAGCTAAGCAACAAATCTGTATAGGCATGGTGTGGCGGGGTGAACATTTCGGCCTTGGGCCCCTGTTCAATCACCAAACCATCTTTCATCACCACAACCTCATCTGCGATGGATTTCACCGTCGCGAGGTCATGGGTGATAAACATATAGGTCAGGCCCAGCGTGTCTTGCAGCCGTGCCAGCAGCTTAAGGATACCCTCAGCGACCAATTGATCCAACGCCGAGGTGACCTCGTCGCAGATAATGAATTTCGGTTCCGCCGCCAAAGCGCGCGCAATCCCGATGCGTTGTTTCTGACCGCCCGACAATTCCGAGGGCAGGCGGTTGATGTATTGTGTCGGCTCCAGCTCGATTTCCTCAAGCAGTTGCTCAACCCGGCGGCGTTTTTCGGCACCTGTCAAACCCATATAAAACTGCACCGGGCGGCCAATTAGCTCGCCAATGGTTTTGCGTGGGTTCAGCGCCGTGTCGGCCATCTGATAAATCATCTGCGCCTGACGCAGCTGCATTTTGCTGCGCTTGCGGTAATCCAACGGCATGCTGACGCCATCAAATTCGATATGGCCCGATTTTGGCGGCAATAGCCCGGTAATACAGCGCGCGGCAGTCGATTTGCCCGACCCGGATTCGCCCACGACGGCAACGGTGCGCCCTTCGTGCATGTCAAAACTGATGTCGTGCAGAACCGGCACTTTACCATAGGCAGCAGAGACGTTTTGCACCGAAACAACCGGCGTGGCCGAGGTGTGAACCGCCGGTTTCGCCGGACGCTGAAAACTGCGCACAGCCCAAAGGGATTTGGTGTATTCTTCTTGGGGATTTGACAACATGGTGCGCGTGTCGGCCTCTTCGACCTCGTCGCCCTTGAGCATCACCTTAATCTTGTCCGACATCTGCGCCACAACCGCGAGGTCATGAGTGATGTAGATCGCGGCGGTGTCATACTCCTCGACGATCTGACGAATGGAGGCCAGAACCTCGATCTGCGTCGTCACATCCAGCGCGGTAGTTGGTTCGTCAAAGATGATCAGATCAGGACGACAGGCCATCGCCATCGCTGTCATGGCTCGCTGCAATTGCCCACCGGACACCTGATGGGGATAGCGAAAACCGATCTCTTCAGGATTGGGCAGGCGCAATTTGCGATAAAGCTCAATCCCGTCGGCTTCGCTTTCGGCTTTGCTCATCACATTGTGCTGCGTTGGGCCTTCGGTGTGCTGATCAATCAGACGGTGTGCCGGGTTGAAACTGGCCGCCGCAGATTGCGCCACATAGGCGATGCGTTTGCCTAGCAGGTTACGTTTGACCGCAGCGGAGGCGGTGACAAGATCCACCCCTTCGAACATCACGCTGCCCGCAGAAATCCGGCACCCATCACGGGTATAGCCCATCGCGGCCAACCCAAGCGTGGATTTCCCCGCGCCCGATTCCCCGATCAGGCCCATCACTTCGCCTTTGTTCAAATCAAAGCTGGCACCGTTGATGATCGGGTTCCAGGTTTCGTCACTCCGGCCTTCGATAAACAGGCCGTTCACACTTAGAAGCGGGTCGGTCGACATATGCTTCTCCTTATTCTTTGAGGCCTGAGGATTTATGCAGCATCCAGTCCACCACAAAGTTCACGGCGACGGTCAGCAAGGCAATCGCGCCCGCTGCCAACAACGGTGTGCTGGCCACTTGGGGGGCGAAGGCGGCAAAGTTGATGAACTGACTAAGGTCACGCACCATGGTGCCCCAATCGGCCAGAGGCGGCTGAATACCGACACCCAGAAACGACAGTGACGCAATAGTAAGGAACACAAAGCAGAACCGCAGACCAAATTCAGCCAACAAAGGAGCCGTGGCATTGGGCAGGATTTCACGGAAGATCAGATATCCCAGCCCCTCACCGCGCAGCTTTGCGGCCTCAATGTAATCCATCACAACGATGTTCAGACCCACGGCGCGCGCTAAACGAAAGACGCGGGTGGAATCGATGACCGCAATGATCAGTACCATATAGACAGTTAGCAGCTCTTTGTTTGAGCCCGCCCAAGCAGAGGCGATGGTCATCAACAGCAGCGCAAAGATCAACGATGGAATGGCCATCATCACGTCAACCGACCGGCTGACCAATTGATCCAGCCACCCGCCCAGCGTTGCCGCCAGAAACCCAAGGGTGCCACCGATTAGAAACGCCAGAACCGTGGTGGCAAAGGCGATGCCAACAGTGTTTTGTGCGCCGTAAATCAGGCGTGACAGGATATCCCGGCCAATCTGGTCTGTGCCCAGCGGATATTTAGGATTCCCACCAAGGGCAGGATCACCGCCCGGCACCACATTGGCCGCGCCCAGAATTTCTGACTGACCATAAGGCGCGATAAAATCGGCAAAGATCGACACAATCGCATAGGCCAGAATGATCATGATCCCGAATGACGCCGTCAGGGGCATATTGCGGAACAATTTGCGCGTCGACCCTGGTCCGACATAGCGAAACAGCAGGCGAAACAGATAGGCCGCGATCGAGAAGTAGACGAACCATTCAACCACTACGCGGAAGAAGAAGTATTTGTTGATATCGACCTGTTCCGTTGCCATTAGCGCGAAAATATAGCTGATCACGATCCACAGCAGGACCGCCGCGCCAAGGACGTAACCATAGGCAACGCCAAAGCTCATATCGCGAAAGAACGGCTTGTTCTTGGTGATCTGTTGTCCGGCCCAGCGGAACACCCAACCAAGGCCAGCGATGACAATAAGAAGACCGATAATCTGGAGCAATGTATTCATTTTGGATGCCTCAGACGTGGGTTAGAGATGATCGACATTATATCCGCCGTTAGATTCAGCAGGATATAGGCAGAGGCGAACAAGAGACAGCAAGCCTGAACCACGGGAATGTCGCGAATTTTAACACTGTCCACAAACAACTGGCCAATGCCGGGATAAACAAACACCACCTCGACCACGACCACACCGGTGATCAGATAGGCGAGGTTCAGCGCGACCACGTTGATGATCGGCGCCAGCGCGTTTGGTACAGCGTGCTTTACGATGACCCGCATGGGCGACATGCCTTTTAGGCGTGCCATCTCAATATAGGGGCTGGCAAGCAGATTGATGATTGCCGCACGTGTCATGCGCATCAACTGGGCCGTCACCGCAAGCGTAAGTGTCAGCGCAGGCAGCAGTGTTTTAACCAGCCGGTCGCTGAAATCCATACCTTCGTAGATATTAGAGAGCGACGGCAGTAGCGGGTTTAGCACAGCCAAAAACAGGATCAGGATATAGGCCAGAAAGAATTCCGGTGACGAGATCGAGCTAAGGGTGACGATGTTGGTAATACGGTCGAAAATCGTATTGCGGTACAAAGCCGCCAGAACCCCAAGCACCAGTGAGAAAGGAATGGCGATGGCCGCGGTCACACCCGCAAGGAACATTGTGTTTTCAAATCGTGGTGCGATCTGCCCGGCAACTGATGCAAGGTTGGCCCCTGCATTGCTTCCTGCGAAGCTGGCGAAATTCGCCGCTGCGAAACTGTTGCCCAGATCGCCTTGGAGCGCGCCCGAAAGCCACTGCAAGTATCGCGTGACCGGGGTTTTATCCAACCCAAGGTCTTGTCTGATTGCTTCAACCGCTTCTGGCGTTGCCCCTTGACCAAGAATGGCCTGTGCAAAATCCCCAGGAAGCATGTTCACCGCAGCAAAGATAACGATTGATACGACAAATAGCGTGATGATGCCCAACGCTAATCGCTGGGCTATGATTCTCATGATCGAGGCCAATGGTCCTCACCTGTTTGTTGTTATTATTCCTCGATGTTAGCGGCGGACAGCGACCTGTAAACCCACTTTGTATGAAATTGGCTTTGTGAACGGCGCTATTTGGTTTTTCTTAACCGATCTGCGCCATTATCCGGTCGTTTGGCGACAGAATGGGCCCGAAACGCGCTATTCGCTGGACCTATTCACGTTGCAAACTGGTATTATTTATTCCGCAATACGGTCCATAATACGCACAAGCTCCATACTGATTCCGGGTTCGGACATGGCGTGACCGGCATTCCGTATCATCCGCAGATCGGCATTTGGCCACAATGTGTGCAGATCATAGGCTGCTTTGGGTGGGCAGATCATGTCATAGCGCCCCTGCACGATAAATCCGGGGATATCGGCGATACGGGACATGTTTTGCAATATCTGCCCATCAACCTCCAAAAATCCCGCGTTGCTAAAATAGTGGTTCTCCAACCGGGCAAAGGCACGGGCATATTCAGGGGGGGCTGTGCCGCTTTGACCGTTGGAATGCACCGAGGCCAGGGCGTTTTCCCAGCCGGACCAGGCGCGGGCATATTCCACCTCGGTGGCATGATCACCGCTAAACAACCGTTTGGCATAGGCCGCGATCATGTCGTGCTGTTCCTCGGCGGGGATCAGATCGGCGAACTTGGCCCATAATTCTGGCCAGAACGCCCCTGCGCCGCCGCCGTAAAACCACTTCAACTCGGCTTGGGTCATCAGGAATACGCCGCGCAACACCAGACAGGCAACCTGCGCGGGGTGTGTCTGTGCATAGAGCAACGACAATGTTGCGCCCCAACTGCCGCCAAAGACGATCCATTGATCAATGCCAAGCGCGGCGCGAATACGCTCCATATCGGCCACCAGATGCCATGTGGTGTTATTCTCGGTGGTGGCATGGGGCAATGAGCGCCCACATCCGCGTTGATCAAACAGCACAATACGATAGGCCTCGGGGTCAAAATACCGTCGCATCGCGGGGCTGCATCCGCCACCGGGGCCGCCATGACACACCACCACTGGCAGGCCGTTTGGGTTGCCCGACTGCTCTACATAGATTTCGTGCCCATCGCCCACATCCATCATGCGACGGTCAAATGGCTCAATTGAGGGGTGCAAATAGTGATGCGCCCGCTTTTCGCCCGAGAATTTGTCCATGGCTGACCTATATTAATTGTGAACTCCCATGGGCATTGTGCAAATGCGGCCAAAGGGGGGTATTGTCTTCATCTCAGTGTTGCGCGTTTTTAAGGGCGCTTCAATATCGGATTGAAACCGATGAATGCGTGTCGCCTTTTACCTGAGACAGCGATATGACGAAACCCAGCGACACATATGAGGGTTGTAAGGGTTTCGCGGCGAAACCTTGGTTTCGGTTTTTTGCGAAACGTCCTAGACAACTCCCGATGCGAGATGGAGAGAGCAATGCAATCCACGATGAACACGGTTGATCCAGCCGAAGTTGCCAAGTTTGAGGCAATGGCCGCTGAATGGTGGGATCCCAAGGGCAAGTTTAAACCCCTGCATATGCTTAATCCCTGCCGGTTGGATTATATCACCCGCCAGATTGCCGCCGAATTTGATCGCGACCTGACCACCAAGGCACCCTTTGCCGGGCTGCGCCTGTTGGATATCGGGTGCGGGGGCGGATTATTGGCCGAACCCATGGCGCGCCTTGGGGCGGATGTTGTGGGGGCGGATGCCGCTGGTGGCAATATTCCCGTGGCACAGGTGCACGCCGAGCTGTCCGGCCTAACGATTGATTACCGCCACACCACAGCCGAGGCGATGGCCGAAGCGGGCGAAGCATTCGACGTTGTCCTGAATATGGAAGTGGTCGAACATGTCGCCGTGCCACAGGATTTCCTGACCGTGTGTCAACGTCTGCTGAAACCGGGCGGGCTGATGATTTGTTCTACCCTGAATCGCACCCCCAAAAGCTTTGCCGCCGCCATCGTCGGTGCCGAATGGATCATGCGTTGGTTGCCCAAGGGCACGCATGAATGGCATAAATTCATCACACCGGACGAGCTATATGACCTGCTGCGCACCGCGGGCGTTGATCCCGTGGATCGCAAGGGGTTTGTGTTTAATCCGATCACATGGAATTGGTCGCTCTCCCCACGCGATCTTGGCGTGAACTACGTGACCGCCAGTGTGAAACCATCGACATAGATTTCTACGTTTGTCCAAAATGTTTCGAATTTTACGGGTCTAACAGCGTAAACTCAAAACACATTAAGACGAAAACGACAGCAGGTCGCAACTGAGTGATCAGCCGCCAAATTTTTCCAACACGCTTGGGGAAATAACAGCGAGTCGATCCCATGCATCAACGTCGAATTCCCGAATGGCTACGCCATGCTCCGGCACCCAGTGTGCGCGGATTTGCCCTGCTTGCCGGCACCGAGGCAATCACGCGCGGCATTTTGGTCTCGGTGTTTCCCTTGGCCGTATATAATGCGCTGCAAGATGCAGTTCTGGTGTCCGAGGTGTATTTTCTTGTTGGGATCATTTCGCTGATCACCGGGCTGATGGTGCCCTATCTCACCCGCTATATTCCCCGCCGTTGGATCTACATTACGGGGGCGAGCCTGTTTTTGCTTGGATCATTGGTTGCCTTGATCGGTAGCCCGGCGGCCATTGTGACCTCACTATTGATGAATACCCTTGCGACGGTCACGACCTTTGTCTGTTTTAATGCCTATGTTCTTGATTATATTGCAAAGATTGAGTTGGGTCGCTGTGAAACCTCGCGGATGTTTTACAGTGCGCTGGGTTGGGCTGTTGGGCCTGCGTTGGGTGTGGTGCTGCTAAATTGGTGGGCACCTGCGCCGTTTTTGGTCGCCGCTGCGGCCTCTGCCATGATGTTAGCGCTGTTTTTGTTCATGCGTTTGGGCAATGGCCGTCTGATCACCAAGGCCCGTGCTGCGCCCAAAAACCCCCTTGCCTTTCTGCCGCGATTTGTGGCGCAACCGCGTTTGGTGGCAGGGTGGTCCTTTGCTGTTATCCGGTCCTGTGCATGGTGGATTTACGTGGTTTACCTGCCGATTTTCGCGATTGAGCAGGGCTTGGGTGATAACCTTGGCGGGATTGCCTTGTCGATCACCAATGCGATGCTGTTTGTCACCCCGTTTATGTTGAAATGGATGGAGCGCACGTCGATCCGCCGTGCGGTTCGGGTTGGCTTCGCGGCGTCAGGGGTTTTGTTTATCGCGGCAAGTTTCGCGCTTGCCTTGCCGTGGGTTGCGGTGGCGGGCTTGATGCTGGCCTCTGGCTTTTTGATATTGCTGGATGTGTCGGGGGGATTGCCGTTTCTGTTATCCGTCAGACCGTCCGAGCGCACAGAGATGTCGGCGATTTATTCCAGCTACCGCGATGTGTCGGGCATTGTGACGCCGGGGGTGGCGTGGTTGGTTTTGCTGGTTTCACCGCTGGCAGGGATTTTTGCAGTAGGCGGGGCCGGATTGATCGGCGCATGGCATTTGGCCGGGCGTTTGCATCCGCGATTGGGACGAGCAAAGATGGTGATGCAGCCGGGCGTATTGTCGTCAGAGGTTCCAGAGCCAGCAGCCCAACAAGCAGACTATGCCTAGTGCTGCGGCTTAACGAATAGAGCGCCCTTTGACGATCGCATCAGGACCAAAACGCGCGCGGATGGCATCCGTTGCGCGCTCCGCCGTGCGACGCTGGGCTGCTTTTGGGTCTAACAAATCACCAGATAAATCCGCCGCTGATTCCTCGACCAGATCTGCAATGCCTACCCCGATTAACCGATAGGGGCCCTGATCCCCGACCTGATCAAACAACCCGCGTGCGGTTTGGTAAATTGTATCGGCCATTTGCGTGGCGTCCCGCAGGCTTAACCGTCGCGATATCAGCGTGAAATTCGCGCGTTTTAGCTTTAACACCACCACGCGCCCCGCCTTGCGTTTGGCCTTGGCGCGGTCCGCGACCTGTTCTGACAACCGCCATAAATGCCCGTCCAAAATATCTGTGTTTCCGGTATCCTCATAAAAGGTGGTCTCTTTGCTGATGCTTTTCACCGGGGCATTGGCCGAAACGCGCCGTTTGTCCTGCCCGCGCGCCAGATGCCACAATCGAAACCCTAGTGATCCAAACCGGTCACTTAGATCGCGCTGATCCCATCGCAGCAAATCATTGAATGTCCTGATCCCGGCTTTCTCAAGCGATTCTTGCCCCGCAGCCCCAACCCCCCAAATCATCCTGACGGGTTTGTCGTTCAAAAAGGCATCGGTTTCGGCCTGGCCAATCACCGAAAATCCGCGCGGCTTGTCCAGATCAGAGGCAACCTTGGCGAGGAATTTGTTATGCGATAACCCGATGGACCCTGTCAGACCAACCTCTTCGCGCATTCGCTTGGTGAGTTTGGCCAGCATCACAGCAGGCGGCGCTCCATGCAGCTTTTCCGTGCCGCTAAGATCCATGAAGGCCTCATCCAACGACAAAGGTTCAACGACAGGAGTCAACTCATCCATCATCGCGCGGATGGCACGACTGGCGTCAACATAAACCGACATGCGTGGCTTTACGACAACCGCATCAGGGCATAGCTTTAACGCTTGAAACATCGGCATTGCACTGTGCACGCCGCGAATGCGCGCGATGTAGCAGGCGGTCGAAACAACGCCCCGCCGCCCACCACCAATGATCACCGGCTTGTCCACAAGCTCAGGATTATCACGCTTTTCCACACTGGCATAAAAGGCATCACAATCCATATGCGCGATGGTCAAATCAAACAGCTCATCATGTCGCGCGATACGCATGCCGCGACACTGCGAACAGCGCCGCTCCGTGGTCAGTTGGGTCAGGCAATCGCGGCAAAATGCGTGCATACTGGGCTCTGGTTTGGGATCAAAACGAACATACCACCAAGCCCACGCAAAGCCACCCGCTTGATGTCACCTTTTGTCAGCAGGCGTGATCCAAAGGAGTGGCTGCGCCACGCTGATTAGTTGATTCTCGCGTTGCACTATTTGGCAGGTGCCGCGTTACAGCTTCTTCTGAGTGAAAATATCCCCGCCGGAGGCCTCCGACGGGGCATCTATTACTGCACTAAAAAATCAGACGCGACAAACCTACCCGCGCAACTCACTCAAAATGGCCTGCGCCGCTGCGCGCGGATCAGCTGCGCGCCAGATCGGGCGGCCCACCACGATATGATCGGCCCCATCTGCAATCGCACTAGCGGGTGTTGCAACCCGTTTTTGATCGCCCAGATCGGCCCCTGTCGGGCGTACGCCCGGCGTGACAATCAACTTTCCGTTGGCCTCTGGCAAGGCGCGGATCAGGGCTGCCTCTTGGGGGCTGGCAATCACGCCATCGGCACCAGCCTCAAATGCCAATCCAGCCCGCTCTTGCACCAGATCGCGAATTGCACCGGGCTTGATTAATGCCCCGTCCAGATCTTCCCGATCCAGCGAGGTCAGGATCGTCACTGCCAAAATCTGCGTCTTGCTGCCTGCGGCACCTTGTTTCGCGGCCTTCACCACATAGGGATCCCCATGCACCGTCAGAAAATCCAGATCAAACTGCGCCAACCCGCGCACCGCGTTTTCCACCGTCGCGCCGATATCAAACAGCTTCATGTCCAGAAAAATACGTTTGCCAAGCTCGCCCTTTAGCTCATTTGCCAAGGCCAGCCCGCCACCGGTCAGCATCCCTAACCCGATCTTGTAAAACGACACCGCGTCGCCCAGTGTTTCGGCCAGTTTTAGCCCGTCCAGCGCGCTGGGCACATCAAGAGCAACAATCAGGCGATCATCGGCGGGCAAAGTGATGGGGGTTTGTGCAGACATGACAGGGGGTCCTTGTGGCTGGAAACGCCGCACTTCAGCCCAGTGTTATGGGCGTTTCAAGCAAAACGCGTGATTCAATTTCTCCTTGAAACGCTTTAATCGCACTCGGCATTTGACACAAGTCACAGTACCAGGGCGCTGCATGAGAATTGCCAAAACGCCAACCATTTCCCATCCAAACCAGCATCGCGCGAAACTTTGCGATATAATAGGGAAATGGGGGCAAACTCTGAATTCAAACTCATTCGGAATCGCGATAAGTTGGGGCAAACGGGGTTGAACCATCGGCCATGCAACCCCACATTTCAGTTGAGGCCCAACCACTGGCGTGCCGCATAGCGGGCGCTGCATCTTTCGGGCGCTTATATAAGGAGAGACACCATGGACTTAAGCAAGTTCACGGAACGGTCGCGTGGATTCATTCAGGCGGCACAGACCATTGCGATGCGCGAAAACCACCAGCGTTTGCTGCCAGAGCATCTGCTAAAGGCGTTGATGGATGACGATCAGGGACTAGCGAGCAACCTGATTTCACGCGCGACTGGCACGCCTGCGCGCGTGGTTGAGGCGCTTGATGTGGCGATGGCGAAAATCACGCAGGTCAGCGGCGACACCGGACAACCCTATCTGGATAACACCACCGCCAAAGTATTGGGCGAGGCCGAAAAGCTTGCCAAAAAAGCGGGCGACAGCTTCGTGCCGGTAGAGCGTATCCTGATGGCGCTGGTGATGGTGAAATCCAACGCCAAAGAGGCGCTTGTTGCTGGTGATGTCACAGCCCAAAAACTGAACGAGGCGGTGAATGATATCCGCAAAGGGCGCACCGCTGATACGGCATCGGCTGAAGACGGCTATGATGCGCTCAAGAAATATGCGCAGGATCTGACAGAGGCGGCTGAGCAAGGCAAAATCGACCCTATCATTGGCCGCGACGAAGAAATCCGTCGCACCATGCAGGTTCTGTCGCGCCGCACCAAGAACAACCCCGTCCTGATCGGTGAGCCCGGCGTCGGTAAAACCGCCATTGCCGAGGGGCTGGCCCTGCGCATCATCAACGGCGATGTGCCCGAAAGCCTTGCCAACAAAAAACTGATGGCGCTGGATATGGGCTCGCTTATCGCAGGTGCGAAATACCGGGGTGAGTTCGAAGAACGCCTAAAGGCCGTGTTGACCGAGGTGACAGAGGCCGCGGGCGAAATCATCCTGTTCATCGACGAAATGCACACGCTTGTCGGTGCTGGCAAAGGCGAAGGCGCGATGGATGCCGCCAACCTGATCAAACCCGCGCTTGCACGGGGCGAATTGCATTGCGTCGGCGCAACCACGCTGGATGAATACCGCAAATATGTGGAAAAAGACGCGGCCCTAGCCCGACGTTTTCAGCCCGTGATCGTTGAGGAACCAACGGTTGAGGATACAATCAGCATCCTGCGCGGCATCAAAGAGAAATACGAATTGCACCACGGTGTGCGCATCTCTGATTCTGCCCTCGTTGCTGCCTCCACCCTCAGCCACCGCTATATCACCGACCGCTTTTTGCCCGACAAGGCGATCGACCTCATGGATGAGGCCGCTAGCCGTCTGCGCATGGAGGTCGATAGCAAGCCCGAGGAGTTGGATGCGCTGGACCGTCAAATCCTGCAATTGCAGATCGAGGCAGAGGCCCTGCGCCGGGAGGATGATACCGCCTCGCGCGATCGCCTTGAAGTGCTGGAAAAAGACCTCGCCGACCTACAGGATCGCAGCAATGAAATGACCGCGCAGTGGCAGGCGGGCCGTGACAAACTTAGTGCGGCTCGCGACCTAAAGGAGCATCTGGACTCAGCCCGTGCCGAGCTGGAAATTGCCAAACGCGAGGCCAACCTTGCCCGCGCGGGGGAGCTGTCCTACGGCGTCATTCCGGGCATTGAAAAGCAGCTCGCCGAGGCAGAGGCAAATGAGGGCAACCTCAAGATTGAGGAGGCCGTGCGCCCCGAACAAATCGCCCTCGTGGTAGAGCGTTGGACAGGCATCCCAACCTCAAAAATGCTCGAGGGGGAGCGTGAAAAACTGCTGCGGATGGAGGATGACCTGCACCGCCGCGTGATCGGCCAACACTCTGCCGTGACCGCGGTATCCAACGCTGTGCGCCGTGCCCGCGCTGGGCTGAATGACGAGGCGCGCCCGCTTGGCTCGTTCCTTTTCCTCGGCCCCACAGGTGTTGGTAAAACAGAGCTGACCAAGGCTGTGGCGGACTTCCTCTTTGATGATGACAACGCCATGGTGCGCATTGATATGTCTGAATTCATGGAGAAACACGCCGTTTCGCGCCTGATCGGGGCGCCTCCCGGCTATGTCGGCTATGAAGAGGGCGGTGTTCTGACAGAGGCCGTGCGCCGTCGCCCCTATCAGGTGGTGCTGTTTGATGAGGTCGAAAAGGCGCATCCCGATGTCTTTAACGTGCTCTTGCAGGTGCTGGATGACGGGGTGTTGACCGATGGGCAGGGTCGCACGGTGGATTTCAAACAGACGCTGATTATCCTGACGTCAAACCTCGGCACGCAGGCGCTTAGCCAATTGCCCGCCGGGGCCGATGCAGAGGATGCGCGCCGTGATGTGATGGATGCCGTGCGCGCGCATTTCAGGCCTGAATTCCTGAACCGTCTGGATGAAACCATCATCTTTGATCGCCTCGCGCGGGCCGATATGGATGGCATCGTTGATATCCAACTTGCCCGCCTTGCCAAGCGTCTGGCGGCCCGCAAAATCGTCCTGTCACTGGATGATTCCGCCCGCACTTGGCTCGCGGATGAGGGGTATGATCCGGTCTTTGGCGCGCGTCCGCTGAAACGGGTGATCCAACGGGCCCTGCAAAACCCGCTTGCTGAAATGCTGCTGGGTGGCGAGGTGGTGGACGGCGATGCCCTGCCAGTGACGGTCACGGAAAATGGCCTCACGATTGGGGATCATGATGCCACCGCCAGCGCTGTCCCCCCTGATGACGCAGTGGTGCACTAACAACAAAGCCCGCCAGAGATGGCGGGCTTATGCCTATATATCGGGCACCTTGGCTCCCGAAAAACAGCGGCGGTCTAGGCCACGATGGCCCAAACGATGCCCAAACTTACCGTAAGATAAACGAGCGTGTTAACGAACCAGCGGATCAATCCTGCGTCTGCTTCGGGGTCGATCCCAAAGTGTTGGCAAACCTTCGTCCCCGGCCAAAGAAACGCTTCGGACAATGTCATGGCTCTACTCCCTAAAAACAGCATTCTGGATGCGCATTACTAATGGTTTTAATTGGGTATTGTAAATACTAAATAAAACCCGCTGTTTACTTAGGTGTCCGTGCTTAACCGCAGCAGCTCTCGCCCAATTGTATGGGCGGGCAAGGCACGGTCGCATAGGAGCAAAACACACAGCAATCCCCCTGCTTGGGTTTCAACACTGTGTTGCAAGACGTGCATTCGTAAAACCACTGACAGGCGTCGGTGGGCATTGTTTCTGTCTTGATATGTCCACATTCGGGACACGTCAGTGTGCTTTCAAGCACAACGGTTTGGTCAGACATTTGGTTCCCATCG